>JAZNSS010000040.1:0-35792 GCA_045591355.1 Christensenellaceae bacterium
AAACAATGGTTAGAAAGAATATTAAAAAGAAACGAAGATAGTTATTCTTACTACGTACAAGCCGAAAACTCATTAAAGGTTATCAATCAATATTTTGGTAATTATCTCTTAAAACAAATATCCCCTTTAATGATACAAAAATTTTATGATTATCTTTGTGATAGAACTTATATTAAAGAAACTATAACAGTCAAAAAATCAATAGAAGAACTTATCACAAAAAACAACCTTAATAAAACCCAAACAGCAGAAGATTGTGGTATCAATAGATTAACTTTAAGAATCGCATCAAAAATAGGTAATCAAGTTAGTTTGGAAACTGCTCGGTCTATATCAAGATATTTTAATGTTCCCCTTGTTCAATACTTTAATGTAGAGAAGAAAGAAGTTAAATATTCAAAAGCCACCAATTCAGGTATAAGAACAATTTTAGTAGTTATATTAGGTGAAGCCAAAAGACAACAACTTATTGAACATAACTACGCTTCAAAAGATTATACAAGGGCAATAACAGGTACTACCAAACAAAAAGAAATTTTTGATGAAGAAGAATCAAAAGAATTTGTTAGAGCAGTATTAAATGAAACCAATTTGAAAAGAAAAACTGTTTTTGCTCTCTTAATATTTTTAGGGTTAAGAAAGGGTGAAATTTGTGGTTTAAGTTGGGAAGATATTGATTTTAATAAAAACACCTTAACGGTAAACCATAACACCCTATACTATAAACAATTTGGTATAGTTACCAAAAAACCCAAAACAAAAACTTCAAATAGAACAATAACACTACCTAATCAATTAGTAGTTATCTTGAAAGAGTATAAACAATGGTATGAAGAACAAAAACAAAATTATGGGGATTTATGGGCTTACACAAACTATTTATTCTTACAAGATAATGGAAAGATTATTAACCCTTGTACTATAAATTCTTGGTTAAAGAAATTTAATATAAAAAATGGGTTAAAACCTATTCCACCCCACTCATTACGACATACTTGTATTACTATGCAACTAAACGCAAGAATACCTATTAAAGTGGTTTCAACAAGAGCAGGACACTCTAACGAAAAAATTACACTGGGGATTTATACTCATACATTACAATCCCAAGATATTCAAGCCGCAGAAATCTACAACAACTATTTATTATCTTTTTGATAGAAACAATTAACCTTAACTCATTACATTTATATAAACTTAATATCCAAACAAAAAATAAAAAAAAGGAGAATTATTGTATGATAAAAAACAAAGAATCTATAATTAAAGAAATTGATAATAAACAATCAAGAAAATTTTATAAAAATCTTTTAGGGCTTATTGATAAAGAAGAGTTAATTAGTATGATTGAAAAAGAATTGATACCTTGTTTACCAGATTTAATTGATTATTGTTTAAGTATTCAAGATGTTAATCTTATTGAAAAAATACTTGTTTTTTACCCAAAGAGTATTGATAATAATACAACATTAGAAACACCCATTTTCTAATTTGAGAGATTTTCTCTCTAAAAATCAACACAATAAATAAATATAAAAAAGGGATATAAGTATGAAATCCACGGACAACAATACTGTTAGAAGTGATACTGAATTTAGAAAGGACTTAATAAGAATATTCAAAAAAACTTTTGAAGAAAAGTTACCCGACTTTTTAGAGTATTGTGTTCACACCAATAACGCAAAGCCTATTATGGAAATCTTTTACCTAATGACTGTGAATCGGTTTGATAAAGAATAGTTGTTATAGAAAGAGTATGAGAAAAGACCTTACCAAGTTAGGTAAGGTCTTTTAATTTGGAGCTGGAGATGGGATTTGAACCCACGGCCTATTGATTACGAATCAATTGCGCTACCAACTGTGCCACTCCAGCATTTTTTATTGTGTTTTTACAGGTTTTTTTACAACTTTTTTACAGGTTTTTTTGATAAGGGGCTAAAATCAGTTATTTTTGATTGTTTTTATATGTTTTTAACCGTTTTTCAATGGTTAAGTATATAATTACGAATCAGCTGCTCTACCGACTGAGCCACACCAGCGTAAATTATCCAGTTTTTACATTCTTTTTTACAATTTTTTTACACTTATTTTTTAAGTTTTCAAAAAATCATAAATTTTGATACAAATATTAGTTAAAAGTGCTAGTTTGATTGAATTACTAATGGTTAATTAAATAATTACGAATCAGCTGCTCTACCGACTGAGCCACACCAGCACGTCGAGTCAAAACCTCCTTTTCGATAGCCAACTATCGTTGCCTATCAACCGAGTCGGTTTGCCTCTCCTTCTTCAAAAAAATTTCTTCGACAATTTTTTTGATGGCTTTTCTTTGTCAAAACCTCCTTTTCGATAGCCAACTGTCGTTGCCTATCAGCAGAGTCGGTTTGCCTCTCCTATCTCTAGAAAAATTTCTTCGACAATTTTTTCAAGTGCTCGTATCTACAATTTTTTAGTTGCTTTCAAGAAAGCCTTTTTATATTATCACAAATCTTTTGATAACGCAAGGATTTTAATGCAACTTTTATTTAACTTTCTATTAACCTTTTTATAGTTTCTATATTTTCAAGCCCTAATTCATAGCCTTTTTGCATTGCTTGTTTTAAGTTTTTGAATTTATACTGCGACATATTCCCTAAATCTGGTTGCAAAACAAGGTCGGGTTTAAGTTCTTTAATAGTTTTTTCAGTAATTGAACCGTCCATTATATCGATTGAACGTGTCAACACGTGGATTATGTTCAGTTTTTCGCCAATTTGACGTGTTTTACCTAGTCCGTCAACACAAACGACGACTTCAGCACCCATATCACGGACTTGCTGTATAGGAAGTCTACAAGTAATACCCCCGTCTATAAGTAGCATTCCGTCTTTACTAACTGGTTTAAAAATCGTTGGTATAGACGAACTAGCCGTAACGCCAAGCGTTAGGTTGTCGTGTCCACTAAAAACGTGAGTTTCGCCCGTTAAAAGGTCGGTAGCGACTGCTCTAAATGGTATTTTTAGGTCGTCAAAGCAAAGCCCTTTAAAATAACTATCGATTTTTTTATTTAGTTTTTTAGAGCGAAGCAATGCGCGATTCCTTATAGGAAGCAAGGATATATCTACAAGTTTAGAGAGTTTCATTCCACCAAGTTCTTTTTCCATAACGTCAATAGGCATACCCATACAATAGGCAGCGCCGATAACCGAGCCCATTGAACTGCCGGCAACGAAGTCGGCTTTCACGCCGTTTTCTTCCATAGCCTTGATAAAACCTATATAGGAAGCGCCACGGCTTCCACTTGAACCCAAAACTAAACCGAGTTTTTTCATTAAAAATTCCTTATTCTACTCTTTCAAAAACAAAGCCCCTTTCTTTTAGCCACGTAATAGATAGTGGTATCCATTCTGCAACTGAAGGGTTTGGTGAGTTAACTTCGTCAGTTGCCGTTGAAAGCCCGTGCGCGCCTTGTTCAAAGACGTGTAATTCAAACGGCACTTTAACCTTTCTATATGCAAGGGCAAGTTCTAAACTACTTTCACAAGGGACTGTAATATCGCCGTTGGTAGACCAAATAAATGCAGGCGCAATATCTTTAGTTACGTTCTTTGAAATATCAACGATTGGTAAAAGCGAAGCATCGCCACCCGTAATGTTCTTTATACTATTAGCATGCGTATTTTCGGTAAGAATAACGGCGTAAGCAAAAATAGTTGCGTTAAGGCGCGCGTCTTTTACCCTTTCGCCAAGCACTTCAACGATTTCTTTATTTTTATAAGCAGTATTGAGCATTCCGTTAAGATGCCCACCTGCAGAAAAACCGATAGAACATACTTTGTCAACGTTCGTATGGAATTCGCCAGACGTTTCCCTTATATATAAAACAGCCATAACTGCTTCAATAACGGGGGTTGGATACTTTGCCATTTCTAAAACGGAATAGTCAAGGCAATAACAGTTAAAACCTTGCACGTAATATTGCATTACGATTGGCTCTTTTTCCCTAAAAGAACAATATCCGTAGCCACCACCCGGTAATACTAACATTGCTGGGCGTATTCTATTTTGTGAAAATTCTTGATTTACGGGGTGAGCATAAACGGTTAGATATCCTGCCGCCCCGTTGGGACGAGTAATTCCAAAATGCGCGTAAAGGTCTATCGTTTTTTCAATCATAATATTCTCCAAATTTTTACATGTTGCATTTTTACTTTTTTATTTTATCATATAAAAAAAACTCTTGCAATATTTTTGTTGAAAATGTGTAGATAATTTGATATAATGAATATATGAGTTACCATATTGATACAGGTCTAATACTAGACAAATTAAAAGAAAGTTCAGAATGCCCAATTTGTGAAATTAAAAAAGTTGTTGAAGAACAGTTTTTACACGAATTCTTAAACGACGCCGTTATGGAAGACAATACCCGTATAAAGGTGGCAAAGTTCGGCTTTTGCCAAAGGCATACGGATATGCTTTTAAGTCGCCCAAATAAACTTTCGGTTGCCTTACAATTAGATACTAGGGTTAAAGCCATTAAGAGTTTGTTTGAGCCGGTCAAAAGTGTTGGAAGCGCAAAAAAAACTGCCGAAAAAATTGACAGCGCCGTTAACGGTTGTATCATATGCCAATACGTTGAAGAAAGTATGGCAAAGTATTATAAAACCATTGCGCAAATGTTTGCAAGGGAAAAGGATTTTTATAAACTTTTAATTTCTTGTAAAGGTTTTTGTATGCACCACTACGCAGAACTTTTAAGATATAGTGGTCAAGCAGGCTCTCTTGCAAAAGAATACCTTACCGTTTTAGGCGACACGCAAACTAGAAACCTAACCCGTTTGCAAAACGAACTAAAAGAGTTTTGCGACAAGCACGATTACCGTAACGCATTAAAACCGTTAGGAACGGCAGAAGACGCTCTACCACGAATGAGAAATAAAATTTACGGCAACGATAATAAATAGAAAAACGCAAGCAAAATGCTTGCGTTTTTATTTTTTTAATTAACGACTATTTTTAGAATTTAGGGGTTAAATTTAGATATTCGCATATCGCTAGCGCAAACTTAAATGCAGATTTTGGTCCGTTTGCCGTTATCAAGTTTTTGCTTGTTACAACGTCTTGCTCCAAATACCTTTCGCCAACGGCGTTTATAAAATCTGGCGCTGGATAACAAGTTGCCGTATAACCGTCTAAAAGAGAGTGTTTTGCTAAAATTACTGCTGGTGAAGCGCATATCGCCCCCACTAGTCTTTTTTCTTCCAATGCCCTTTTAACGGCGCTTACCACAGTTTGGTTTTCGGAAATGTTTTTTGCCCCTGGCATTCCACCTGGTAAAATAATTGCATCGTATAGGTCAAGGTTGATATCCCCCAACGTCTTGTCGGCTACGACGCCTACCCCGTGTGAAGATGTAACTATTTTATCTTTTATGGAAATAGTATCAACTCTTGCGCTTGCACGCCTTAACACGTCTACTGGGGTTAAGGCTTCTAATTCTTCCATTCCGTCTGCCAAAATTACGGCTATATTTTTCATTTTGATTCTCCTTTTATCTTTAATCCTTTCAAATATGCCTTTTGCTTATCGCAAATACGATAACTTTCTATTGCCTTTTGAATAGTTTTATTATGTGTCCATGCGTCTAACTTTTTACCTTCGATAATGGCGATTACGTCGTCGTAGTGCTTTGCAAGCGCAGTTGCAAAATACCAAGCCCTAACCATATTTACGTAATATTCGCCTGATTTAATATTGACAACCAAGTCTAAATATTCTGGGCTAAAATCTTGGTCTAAAAAGTGTGTCATTAACATATTAACGCCAAATCGAATAGTATAAGTTTGCCCACTTGTTAGCCACTCTTTTATATGTTTTAGTAGTTGGTTTTTGTTTTTCTTAAAAACAGTAGGCTTAAAACTATCACACGTTGCCCAATTATCCAAAAATGGCAAAAATTTATTTACTTGCAAGATACATTCGTCAAAGTTATTTATTTGCGAAGCAATAAATGCGTGCAAATGATTTTCTTCAAGATATGTGTGTGGAAGTTCTTGTAAAAAGGCGTTATACTCCCCTTGCTCAAATAGTTGTTTTGCTAACTTTTTAAGGTCGGGCGTTCTTATGCCAAGAACGGTATTTGCGCTAACGTTTGGAATAAGTTTTGCATTAAATTTTTTTAGCGTTTGATTTTGCAATTCAAACAATCTTTTTCTTATCATAAAACTTTAACCTACTTTATAAAGTTATTATATCAAAAAGTTATTAGATTGTAAATAATAGCCCCGAAAATTCGGGGCTATTAATTCTTATTTATTCAATCTTTCATCTCTAACGATAGGCGTGTTTTCCGGTTGATCGAAACCGTTTATATTTTCGTAAGTAATATTACCGATATTACCTGCAAGCCACAAAACTTGTAAGGTGCGTGCGTAAACGTTTTTAACGTGGATATTATAACACTCGTCTTCAGTTGCGTGACGAGAACCATACATTTCGTTATCGCCTATTCTAACACCCGTTTCCCCTGGGCCTGAAAGACAATCACATTCCCTAGAAGCGTCCATAACTCCGTCTATTAATATATTATATTGTTTTGCGCCACCTTGGCACAATAACCTTACGATAGCGCAGTGCGAACACGCCCTTACGTTTCTTATCATAACGTTATACATATCTTCCGACTTGCCTTCAACTTGATGCATTTTAGAAGGAATACAAGTTAAAGCGACGGTATCGTCTTCGGTAAAGCCTGAGATGTTCTCAATTAAAATATCGTGGCAACCACGCCTTATATCAATGCCGTCTGCGTTTCTTATATAAATTGCAGGGTGGCCACCCGGTTGCCCCCAATAAAGACCTTTTACTCGGTTGCCGTTTTCGTCTATTCTCGTTCCGTCACCCAAGAAATCTATATCACGAATAGTGCCGTATGCGCAGAAAATAAAGTCAAACGCCCACCACCTTTGGTTTCTTGCGTGGATGCCGGTTACCTTAAAGTGTTCTACGTTAACGAAAAGAACTAGGTTGTTTCTATAAATAGACGGCATGCCGTCTTTTAGGCTGTTTCTTTCGGAAAGACCGTTATAGTTTCCACCGTCTAGAATAACCCTTCCCCTACCTTCTATAACGATATTTTCGTCTTTGCCGTCGACGGTTAAACCTTCTTGCGTCCAACAACGTTCGTTTGTAAACATATTACAAAAAGTATCGTCTGCCATAACCAAATGACAGTCTTGTAGATACAAGGAAAAGTTAGATGGTATTTTTATAGTTTTTTCTATTATATAATTGCCCGTAACGGTTGCGTTACGACTGCCGTTTTTTACGCCCTCGTCTATCATTGATTGAATTATTGCGCCACCGTTATTGATAAAGCCTTCTTTCATAGAAACTCTCCTTTTTATCTTTGGTTCAGTATAACACGGTGATTTTTTTCCGTCAATAAGATTATTTACGAAACTTTTTCGTAAAAAAAGAACGGCAACTGCCGTTCTTTTGATTCGCTTTACATAATTATTTTAATTAGTCGCCGTAACCGTCTGGGTTTTGGGTTTGCCATCTCATAGCGTCACGACACATATCGTCAATCGTCTTTTCTGCCTTAAAGCCTAATACTTCGTAAGCAAGGCTTGGATCAGCATAACATTCGCCGATATCACCTGGACGACGTGGCATAATCTTATATGGAATTGGTTTGCCAACAACTTTTTCAAATGCGTGAACCATATCTAATACCGAATATCCTTGACCCGTGCCAAGGTTAACGATTATTAAACCTGGATTATCTGCAAGTTTATTAACTGCAAGAACGTGGCCTTTAGCAAGGTCAACAACGTGGATAAAGTCACGAACACCCGTTCCGTCTGGGGTATCGTAGTCATCACCGAATACGCCTAAATATTCACGCTTACCAACTGCAACTTGAGTTATATATGGGCATAGGTTGTTTGGAATACCTTTTGGATCTTCGCCGATAAGACCTGATTCGTGCGCGCCAACAGGGTTAAAGTATCTTAAGATACAAATGTTAAAGGTTGGGTCTGCCTTAAATAAGTCTTTCAACATATATTCTATAAACAACTTTGTGCTACCGTATGGGTTTGAAGTTGATAGTGGGAAATCTTCTTTAATTGGAACACTCTTTGGCTTTCCGTAAACGGTTGCAGAAGAAGAAAATACCAAATTCTTTACGCCGTGATCACGCATAGCAAAACATAAAATTAACAAACCTTCGATATTATTTTCATAATATTCTAATGGTTTTGCAACCGATTCGCCAACGGCTTTAAGACCTGCAAAGTTTATAACTGCATCAATCTTATTTTCCGTAAATATTTTATCTAAAATTGCTCTATCACGGATATCGCCTTCATAAAACTTAATCTTTTTACCCGTAATTTTTTCCACACGAACGATTGATTCGTATTTGCTGTTCATAAAGTTATCAATACAAACAACTTCGTGCCCTGCGTTCAATAATTCTACTGATGTATGTGAGCCTATGTATCCTGCTCCACCTGTTACTAAAACTTTCATTTTTGTTCTCCTTGTTTTTTATTGAATTATGCCTGCTTTTTCTAGGAAACGGTTGAAACCTTTATAGCCTTCCATATCCTTTTTGTAAACTGCAGTATTAAATAAAATGTTTTTACAAATTTCGTTAACCTTGCGTGTAACCCTATCTTCTGCTTCTGCCATATCTTTAACTTTGCCTTGCTTTAGAAGTTCTGCAATCATATTTCTATGAGCGTATAAATAATTTTCAGGGTTTGCAAGTTCGGTCTCGTTGTATTCTTCCTTTCCACATAAAATTTCAGCAATCATATTAAGTTGCTTTTTTAATCTTCCTGGAAGAATAAACAAGCCCATTGCCTCGATTAATCCTATACCTTCCTTTTTAATATTGTGGTATTCAGGATGAGCGTGGAATATTCCGTCTGGATATTCTTCTGACGTTAAATTGTTTCTTAAAATCATATCGAAAATATAATTTTTGCCTTCCTTTCTACAAACGGGCGCAAGCGAATTATGGCGAACGCCGTCTGTTTCAGCAAAAATGCCACAACTTTCGTCAGAATAGTCTTGCCAAGCCAAAATAATTTCTTTAGCAAGCGCTGCGATTTCCTTACGGTTAGAACTTTGTAACCTTATAACGCTGTTATACCAATCAACTATACCAACCTTAACCTTTTTGTGAGCCTTACATTTATATTCACGGAGCATATGAAGAAGTGGTGCTTTATGCATTGGCATTAAGTGTTCGCCACCTTGGAAATGTTCGTGATTAAGTATTGAACCGCCGATTATAGGTAGCGCTGCGTTAGAGCCTATCATATAATTTGGGAAAAAGTCTACGAAATCTAATAGTTTATCAATCGTATCCCCTGCAATGTGCATAGGGGTATGGTCTTCGTTAATGGCTATCATGTGTTCGTTATAGTATGCGTATGGTGAATATTGAACGAACCAAGGTTGTCCACCAAGTTTTAAGGATATAGTTCTTATGTTTTCTCTTGCTGGGTGGGTTAAAGTGCCTTGATAACCTTCGTTTTCTTTACAAAGTAGACATGCTGGATATTTACCCTTTTTAGGCGCTTTTAATAATTTAGCGATTTCCTTATTATCCTTTTCTGGTTTAGAAAGGTTAATGGTAATTTCTAGATACTTGTCGCCGTCTTGATATTCCCATTTTAAGTTTTTACTTATTGCAGTTTTTTGAACGTAATTGTTTTTAACTGAAAGGCTATAGAAATATTCGCAAGCCTTTTCAATGCCTTGCTCTTGCTTGATTTCTAAAAATCTTCTATTAACTTCTGACGGAGCAGGTGTTAAAATACCCATTATATAGGTTGAATATAAGTTTTCTAAACCTTCTTCGCAAAGACCGTTTTCTATTGCAAATCTTTCCGTTTCGTAAACCAACACGTCTGGAACGTCAAGCGTATCGATATACGTCAAATCGCCCGTTTCTTCGATAGGTTCGTCAAGTTTGAATTCACGCAACAATATATTGCGAAAATAGATTATATCTCTTGAATTTAGATACATGTGCTTGTTTGCATATCTTAAAAGTTTTTCTACAAGTAATTTACCGTCTACCATTGTGGTTCTCCTTTTTTACCGTAATAAAAATAATATCTACACTCTTTGTTAGAGTTGAAAATCTTTTTTTCTCTATCGGGTTTTTTGCCAAAGCGACGAACAAACCCTTTTGCGCTAGTTATAACGAACACCGACCAATCGGGAAGATTTTGCATAGCCTTTCCAAAATTTTGGTAGCATTCGTTGGCTTGCTCTATATCGTATACCCTTTCGCCGTATGGTGGGTTGGTTACGATAGTGCCGTATCTATACTGCGAAGTAAAATTAGCAACGTCTTTTACTTCAAACTTTATTCTATCCAAAAGCCCAGCCCTTTCGGCGTGGTGCTTTGCAAGTTTTATCGCTTTAACGTCTACGTCCGAACCGTAAAACTCAATTCGTCTATCACGCGCTTCTTTATCCTTTGCTTCTAAAACTGCCCTTTCATATATACGTTTATCAAAGTTTTTCCATTCACAAAAGTCAAACGTTCTATCTAGGTTCGGTGCGATATTAAGCGCAATCTTTGCGCCTTCTATAACCAGCGTTCCCGACCCACAAAAGGGGTCTGCAAAAGGACGTTTATAATAAAAATCGCTCATTAGCAAGAGTGATGATGCTAAAGTTTCCTTTATAGGGGCAATGCCTACCATATCACGGTATCCCCTTTTATGTAGCCCCACTCCACTAGTATTAAGATATACGTCAACTTGGTCTTTATATATCGAAAACTCTACCCCGTAGGTTGCGCCCTTTTCGGTAAACAAACTAGTGTGGTGCGTTTTAGATAGCCTTTCTATTATAGCCTTTTTTACAATGCTTTGACAAGCAGAAACAGCAAAAAGTTTGCTTTTTACACATTTACCGTTAACTAAAATTTTTCCGTCCTTTGGTATAACGTCTGCCCAAGCGATTTTTTTAACGCCTTCAAACAAATCGTCAAACATTTCAGCCGTAAAGGTTGCAAGTTTTACGTATACTCTATCTGCCGTTCTTAAATTTATATTGCATCGTGCAACTGCCGAAATATCCCCTTCAAAGGTTATTGCGCCGTTTATTGCTGGCGCTGATTGATATCCTAGCCTTTCTAGTTCGGATTTTAACACCTTTTCGCTACCAGATGCGCAAGTTACGGTTATGTTTTTATACGGAGTGTAATATTGTGCGTTCATTCTCATTATATTTTAAGAAAAGATTACAAATAAATCAAGTCTTTTTTAAAATATTTATTATAGTAAGATTAAAATTTTCAAAAATTACTTGCAATGGTCGAGTTTGTGGGTTATAATATTTCAAAGTAGAATGAAATCTAATAACGTTTATCGTAAGGGAGATTTGACTATGGAAAACAAGAAAAAGAGTTATTTATCTATGTTTTTTAAATCGGGATACTTTCTCTACGCTCTATTATTTACCTGTCTTGCATGCACGGGTGTAGTTTTAGCATATTCTTCCGGTTTAATCGGCGCTGTAATGTCTAATAAAGACGTTAGATTGTTTGCAACTTTAATTGCAATCGTTGTAAGTTTAGTTGGTCTTATTTGGCTTATTGGCAGTTGCAAAAAGTCTAAAATTGCTATGACCGATTCGGTTAGTTGGGCAATTTTATTAACGACTATTTTCTTTATCATTTACAACGCTGTTGAAGTTGGCACTTTCGGCGCTAAAAAGATTATAGTTATCGTTCTTGGTCTTTTAGTTGGTTTAGTATTCGTTATTCTTAACGCTAAAAAACTTAACCCAGAACTTAACGACCAAAAGCCTGTTAAGAACTCTTTACGTTGCTATTACAAAACAATATTTAAAAAATATTCGTTCTTTGCTATTGCTTGCGCTACGGTAGTATGCTCTGCAGTTGCATTGCTTGCTTTTAGCACTTCTCTTTTAACCGGCTTTAGCAAAAAGGAATTAATCTGCGCAGGCATTTGCCTATTACCTGTTTTGGTATTTATTGCTTCTTCTTTAAGTTCTAAGAAGGTTGGCGTTATCGACGCGTTGATTCTTGCGCTTACCTTTACTGCTCCTATCGCATTGCTAATCGTTATACTTTCCGACCTTGCTCAAGAAAGAAATCTTATCCTTTGGGCGTTTGCATTTGCAATGCTAATCTTCTTTACCTTTATGAGATATAGAAGTTTTAACCTTGAAGCAAAAGAATCTGAATGTGAAATTGAAAAATGCTGTCCTGCTTGCTACTACTTAAAATCAGTTAGCAAAAAACACGGCATCACCCTTGCAATCGCAATCGGCGCTTTGCTTGCTGGTAGTTTATTTATAATCTTCCCAATAAGCAGTTTAACTTCACTTATTAAAGTTAAAGACGGAATTTCGTTCAACCCACTATTCTTAGTCGTTGGCGTTATCCAATTCACCGTTTTAGCAACCTTGCTAGTAAGCGTTCTTCTATCAGTAATTAACCTTCCAAGCAAAAAGGTTAACGTTGCAGACTTCTTGTTAATCGCTTTCGCATCATTTGCTTTCTTCGGTTTAATCGACGTTGCAGTTGCTTTCAACGTTAAAAAACTTCTCATTCTTGCGTTGGCTTTCTTCTTCGCACTATCATTAATTATCGCTAGAGCAAGAAAGGTTTTTGAAAACTAATTATAGATTTTAACTTAAATTTTATCTGCCCCGTGATTACGCAAATAATCACGGGGCTTTTCTTTTTCTATAGTTTTTGATTTTTTTAGATATCTTGACCTTTGTTATAATAAAAAACTATAACCTTTGGGCTTAAAAAATTCCCTTCGGTAATTGACAAAATATATAAATATATTGTAAAATAAAATTAGTATGGGGGAGAGTTGTAAAATTGCGTTTTTATAAAAAAGAAAACCTTAAATTTTTTAAGCCGATAGACATTTTGATATACGCATTATTGATAATAGGGGTTTTCTCTCTTTTTCTTTTTTTCGTAATAATCCCTGCAAATTCTTTAAATATCGGTTTTACCGTAACTATAAACGGCAAAACAATCTTTAATTATCACTACGGTTCGCACGTTGTAGACCTAGTCGACTACAAAATGGCAGACCATATCGTTTACGATAAGCAATCGTCTACTATAACGGTATACGTTGACGATGATAAACAAGATTTTAACGTTATTAAAATTGACGAAGCCAATAGGACTGCAAAGGTTATAGACGCTAACTGTTCGATTAGTAAAGACTGCGTTTATACCCCTTCTATAAAAAACGGGTCGGCAATAGTATGCGCGCCACACAAACTAAAAATAGTTGCGCTTGGCGACAAGGCTATTCGCCCACCAACGACGGGGGGTGTTCTATGAAAAACCTTTCCGTTCGCAAGATTACCACTTGCGCAGTTTTAAGCAGTTTGGCTTTAATTTCTTTTATGCTTGAAAACCTTTTGCCACCACTTCTTTTACCGGGGGCAAGACTAGGGCTTTCAAATATATTTATTCTGCTATCTTCACTTGTTTTAGGTTGGGGATACGGATACGCCACTTTACTTGTTAAAGTAACGCTTGGCAGTATCTTTGCAGGAAACTTTTCGGCGCTATTATATTCTCTACCTGCAGGAATACTTAGCCTTTCGATAGAACTCCTTTTAATATTCCTTGTTAAAAGGGTTAGCATAGTTGCAACTAGCATCGTTGGGGCAACCTTAAACATAACCGTGCAAAACCTTGTTTTTTGTTTAATAACGGGGTATCAAGAATATTTATCTTACCTACCCTATCTTTCACTTATAGGAATAGGTAGTGGTCTTATTGTCGGTTTGGTTACACATCTTATTATCAAAAAAGTTAATTTTAACTTTTTGAATAAAGATATTATAAAAACACAGGAGAACAACATTGAGTAAAAGAAAAGGGCTTAATTATCCGTATGGTATACACGTTCCCGATAGAAAGGAACTTACCAACGATAAGCAAATTATAAAAATGCCCAGTCCTAAAAAGGTTTACGTGTGCATGTCTCAACACATTGGCGCACCTGCTATTCCTATCGTTGCCGTTGGGGACAAGGTTGTTAAAAGACAACTTATAGGCGAAGCGAGTGGCGCAATTTCTGCCAACGTGTATTCTTCCATTTGTGGAACCGTAGTTGGAATAGAAGACATAGTGGTTGCTAACGGACAAAAACTTAAATACGTGGTCATTGAAAACGACGATAGAGACGAGCAACTACTCTTTCCCGATATGACGGATTTTTCACCACAAGCGTTGGTTGAAAGAATTAGACTTGCCGGCATTGTTGGTTTAGGTGGAGCAGGCTTTCCTACTGCAGTAAAACTTTCGCCAAAAACACAACTAGATACTTTAGTTATAAACGGCGCTGAATGTGAGCCATACCTTAACTGCGACTATCGTTTGATGTTAGAAAACACCGAAGATATTTATAGGGGTATTAAATACACGGCTAAAGCGCTTGGTATTAAAAATATTATTATAGGTATTGAAGCGAACAAACCTAAAGCCATTGAAGCCTTTGAAAAATATACCGACCTTGACGTGGTAGTTTTGAAAAAGCAATATCCTATGGGTAGTGAAAAACACCTTATCTACTGTTGCACCAAAAGAAAAGTGCCTTGTGGAAAAATGCCTTTCGACGTGGGCGTTTGCGTTCAAAACATTAAAACGGTTATCGCTATTAAACACGCCATTGAAGATAATAAAGCGTTGTCTTCCACCGTGCTAACGGTAAGTGGCGAAGGTATAAATAATCCTATGAACTTAAGGGTTCAAATAGGAACTCCACTTGACGACATTATAGAGTTTTGTGGTGGAATGAAAGATGAAACGGTTAAAATTATTGCCGGTGGTCCTATGATGGGTAAAGGTATGATTAACACGACTTCTTATACCAGAAAAACCGATTCAGGATTTTTGTTCCTTACTGAAAAGGAAACTTCGCTAGATAGCGCAACCAACTGCATTAATTGTGGTATGTGCGCTAAAAACTGCCCGATGAGACTTATGCCTATGTATATTGAAAGTTTCACTCTTGCAGGTGATTACGCTCAAGCAGATAAATACGGCGCTATGAACTGTATCGAATGTGGCTCTTGCGCATACAACTGCCCTGCAAAACGCGCGCTTGTTCAAAGTATTTCTTTTGCAAAATCAAAGATAAAGGAGATGAAATCAAATGGCAAATAAAATTTACGCTCATTCTTCTTCTCCACATATTAAAAAGCCTAAAACTACTAGGTCGATTATGCTTGACGTGTGCATTGCGCTAACCCCTGCTTGCATTATGGGTGTCGTTTATTTCGGGCTTATGGCAGGTCTTATTATAGCCGTTTCGGTTATAAGCGCAGTTGCGTCAGAATTTATATACCTTTTAATTACCGGCAAAAAGTTTAAGGAAATATTAAAGCAATTTGACCTTACTTCTTGCGTAACGGGTATGCTTATAGCAATGGTCGTTGGTGTGCAAACTCCAATCTACGTTCCTATATTAGCAAGCGTTTTTGCGATAGTAGTTGTTAAAATGCTATTTGGTGGAACGGGTAAAAACCTAGTTAACCCTGCCGTTACGGGTAGAATTTTTGCTTTCATATCATTTACTACCGTTATGGCTAGTGGTTGGGTTGAACCATATATCGGCGCAATCTTTGGTGGAAGTTCTATAAACCCTGAAACGGGCGCAACTATTTTTACTGACTCCTTTACGACTACTACCACAAGCCTATCTAACCTTGACCTTTTCTTGGGAACGGGGCTTACAGGTTGCATTGGTGAAACTTGTAAAGTTGCCCTACTTGTTGGTTTTATATACCTTTGCGCGCGTGGAGTTATAAACTGGCTTTATCCAACCATCTACGTTGCAGTTACGGGTTTATTTACCGTTTGCCTTTGTGGTTTTGATTTTTCGGTATTCTTGCCGTCTATACTATCAGGTGGACTAATTCTAGGCGCTGTATTTATGGCAACCGACTACACTACTTCGCCAAACACTTTCCTAGGCAACGTTATATACTTTATATGTTTAGGCTTGCTTACGGCAAGTTTAAGAATGGCAACTCAAATGGAAGCCGTTTCCTTTGCAATTCTTCTTATGAACCTAACCGTTCCACTAATCGATAAATTTATCTACCCAAAGCCGTTTGGATACAAAAAGGCAAAAGCCGTAAAAGGGGGTAAATAATATGAAGTTATTTAAGAGCGCTTGGTTTAAGTGCATAACCACCCTTTTGTTAATAATTTTAGTCTCCGGCGTGGGAATTGCCGTGTTGAGTTTCCTTTGGGAAGTTTCCCCAGAAGAGCGAACGGGCAGAGCCTTACAAAAGATTTACGGAAGACAAGTTTTATCTAGTGAATACGTTGTTGAGTTCGATAGAGAAACGATGACTGACAAAGACGGTAAATATACGTTCGATTTCGGCGTTATTGATAAAATTTTTATAGTTGGTAAAGAAGATACCGATTTAACCGTTGACACCAATTACGATATGTTATTTAAGACTACGGGTAAGGAAGGCTACAAGGGTGGCACGGTTACAATGTGGATTAAGGTTACTATCAACGGTGCAGAAAAAAACGTTGATAAAGTTATAATCGATAGTTACGATAAGCAAACGCTTATGAGTCAACTTGGCGCAAGTTACGTAAACGGTTTCCTTATTGATATTTCAAACGATTACGATACCTACTTTTACTCAAAAGAAAATAAAAACGTTGCAGAGCAAAAATTAAACCCCGTTACGGGCGCAACGAAGTCTGCGCAAGCAGGTTGCAATGCAGTTAACTGCGTTATAGAATTTATGAAGGGGGTTAACTAATGAAAAAGAACGGATTCAAAAAAATAGCCGTTGACGGTGTTGTTTCACAAAACCCAACGCTTAAACTTGTTCTTGGAACTTGCCCCACCCTAGCGCTTACCACTCTTGCTATGAACGGCTTGGGAATGGGCGCTGCAGTTACCTTCGTATTAATTTGTAGTAACCTTTTGGTTTCTCTACTTCGCAAGGCTATACCTAACCAAGTTCGTATACCTGCATACGTTTTGATTATTGCAACTTTCGTTACGATAGTGCGTCTTGCTATGGATAAGTTCTTGCCCGACCTTTACGAATCGTTAGGTCTATACTTACCACTCATAGTAGTTAACTGCGTAATCTTGGCTAGAGCAGAAAGTTTTGCTAGTAAGAACAATCCTTTATACGCTATGGCAGACGGTTTATTTATGGGTATTGGTTTTACCCTTGCGCTAACGCTTATGGGCGCTGTTCGTGAACTTTTAGGCAACGCTTCCATTTTTGGAATCGCAATGCCGTGGAGTTTCAAAATCGGTTTCTTTTCTTCTGCAGCCGGCGCATTCTTTACGTATGCTATATTTATTGCCGTGTTTAGTTTGATTCAAGGCGCTATATCTAGAAAAAGAACTATTAAATCTTACCGTAAACTTCACCCAATCGTTCAAACGGAAAACTGCGATAAGGAGGAAAACTAATGGCTGAATTTATAATGATTGTCGTTTCGGCAGTATTTATCAATAACTTCGTTGTAGTTCAATTCCTTGGCATTTGCCCTTTCCTTGGCGTTAGTAAAGACTTTAAGTCGGCGCTCGGTATGGGACTAGCAGTTACCTTCGTTATGACCTTAACTTGCTTAATCACCTATCCTATTTACGTTTATATACTAGTTCCGTTAAAGATAGACTTTTTAGAAATAATAGTGTTCATTTTCACCATTGCGTCCATCGTTCAAATGATTGAAATGGCACTCAAAAAGTTCTCTCCATCACTATACAACGCAATGGGTATTTATCTACCACTTATTACTACCAACTGCGCTGTTTTAGGTGTTGCCGAACTAGTTATCGACGAAGCGCAAATGATTAGTATGCTTGGTATTTCTTCTATGAATATGGGCTTCGCCGTTTTATACGGATTATTTGCAGGGCTTGGCTTTACGCTTGCTATCGTTTTAATGAGTGGCTTAAGAGAAAAGATTACAAGACTACCTATCAACAAGCATCTAAAGGGCTTCCCTATCGCAATGATTGCTGCGTGCTTTATAGCAATGGCGTTCTACGTGTTCGCCCTTGTAGGTTAAGGGGGTGTGATTATGACTAGTTTATTACTTAAACCAATTAATCCAACTACCATTTGGCTAGTTGTTGCAATAGTAGCCGTTCTAGCAATTATCTTTGCAATTCTTATCGTGCTTGTTTCTAAACTTTGTTTCGTAAAGGGGGACGAAAAGGCTGAAAAAATTGCAAGCCACCTTGCAGGCGCTAACTGTGGTGGTTGTGGTTACGCAGGTTGTTCTGACTTTGCAAAGGCTTTAGCAGAAGGCAAAGCCGACCTTAAAGGTTGTGGTCCTTCTTCTGATGAAGACAAGGCAGAAATTGCCAAGATTTTAGGTATCCCTTTTACTAAACAAGAAAAAAGGGTGGCAACCGTTCACTGCGCAGGTGGCAAGGTTAGCCTTAATAAATACGAATACGTTGGCAACGCAGGTTGCGTAGCTCAAATGGGACTTATGGGTGGAAGTAAAGTTTGCCCTAACGGATGTCTTGGTGGTGGAACGTGTGAAAGCGTTTGCCCATATCACGCAATAAAAGTTATCGACGGGGTTGCTTACGTTGAAAAAGCGCTTTGCACGGCTTGTGGCGTTTGCGCTATAAATTGCCCTAAAAAGATTGTTGAACTTATTCCGGCAAGAGCAACCGTTTACGTGGCTTGTTCAACCACTTGTAAAGGCAAAGAAGTTATGAACATGTGTAAAGTAGGTTGTATCGGTTGTGGACTATGCGCTAAAAACTGCCCTAACGGTGCAATCGAAATGGTTAATAACGTAGCCGTTATTGATTATTCAAAATGCACGGGTTGTAAAGTTTGCGTAAATAAATGCCCAAGAAAATGTATTAGAGAGTTTTAATTTTTACAAAACTAAAAGGCAGGTTAAACACCTGCCTTTTTATATTGCCATATTTTAATTATATTTAAGTTTATAGTTTATTTTCTTTGTTTCTTTTTTGAAAAAGTTTTATAGGGTCAAGACGGAATTCGTTGATAAGCACGGACGAAAAGGTTAATATAAAGCCTATAATCAAGAACACGGTTAGTTTTTCTGCGCCGAACGCAACCGAAAAGATTGCACCGAAAACGGCTTCCAAACAAAGTATTACTGCCGATTGATTAGCCGTCGTAAAGCGTTGACCGACTATTTGGCATATCTGCGCAACGAGTGTGCATACGACGGTAAGATAGGCTATTGAGCCCCATTGGGCAAGGTTTATATTAACTATTGCTGAAATTCCAGAGTTTGGCAGTTCAAAAATAAGCCAACCAAGAAGTAATATTAAGGCTACGCCGAAAAATTGCATAACGATTAGAACTATCGGGTCAATGCCCTTTTCTTGAAACCTATCTATAAAGATTATTTGCAATGCGTAGAACACGGCTGAAACAAGGGTTAAACCGTCGCCCAAAATTATATTCGAGCCATAACCTTGCGAGCCACCCAAAAATGATATTAAACCGATTCCACAAATACAAACGAACGCTGAAATCAAGTTATATATCTTTGGTGAACGCTTAAATAGTATCCAATATAAGAAGGGACAAGTTACGCAATAGGTTGCCGTTAAAAAGGCGTTGTGCGACGGGGTGGTATATTTTAATCCCCACGTTTGGAAAAAGTATGCAAAGCCGACTATTACCCCTAAAAATAACCCCGAAAAAACACTGCGTTTATTTGTTTTAACAATGCGTTTTAAAAAACAAAAAAAGACCACTAACCCTGCGATTAAAAATCGTATAAATATAACGAAAAAACCTGGGACTGTTTCTATCGTTTGTTTAAGTATTAAAAATGAAGAACCCCAAGCAAGGGTGGCAACTAGCAACATTAATTGCCCTAGTAAATTTAACTTTCGTGTTTTTTCCATAGCCATTTAATTATATAAAAAGGCTTGCCTTTTGGCAAGCCTTTAGACTAACTATTTTTATTTAGGTTGTGCAATTATTTTTTTAGACTTTTTAATATTTCACTTACGTCTTTAAGAACGAAGGTAGGTTTAATTTCGCTTGCTTGATAGTCGGCAATAGTGGCTTCGCCCGAAAGCACTAAAATAGTGTCAACTTCGGCGTTGTAACCCGATGCAATGTCGGTATATATTCTATCGCCGATAACCACCGTTTCTGCCCTTGTAACGCCAAATTTTGCCCTTGCAAGGTTTATCATCATTGGGTTTGGTTTTCCTATATAAATAGGGGTTTTACCCGTTGCTTTTTCATAACCGAAACACATTGAACCACAGTCGGGAATATAGCCGAATTCTACAGGGCAAACCCAGTCAGGGTTAGTTGCGTAATAAGGAACGTCGCACTTAGTTAAAACTTCACTTGTCATCCTTAGTTTTGCGCCCGTTAATTCAGAGTCAAAGGCAACCAAAATTGCGCCTATGCCGTCTTCTAATTTAGTGGTGTATCTTATGCCGTTATCCCCTAGTTCTTTTAGGAAAGAATCCGTGCCTTGCGCATAGATTAGTTCGCCGTTAAATCTATCCTTAAATAGTTCGCAAGACGCTTGGGTGGAAGTATAAAAGTTGCTTTCGTCACATGGAATTCCCATACTAGAGAGCCTATCTATATAGTCCTTAACTGACTTTGACGAATTGTTAGTAATAAAAACGTATTTTCCACCGTTTTCTACTATCTTTTCCAAAAGTTCGTTAACGCCTTTGAAAAGTTTGCCTTCCATATAAATCGTTCCGTCCATATCGAATAAGAACAATTTTTTATTAGCAAGTTTACTAAAATCTTTGCCAAAATAATCGATAACCATTTTAACCTCTTTAACTGTAATCTAGTTTAATTATATACTACTTTAAATTGTCGGTTGCAACTAGGTTTACGTCGTCTTGTATTTTTTCCATAATAACGTCGCCAATTTTTACGGGCGCTTTAACGGTAATGCCGTTTATAACTTGCATTAATTCCATCATAGTGCTCTTTTTAATAGGATTATCAGTTTTTACGGAAACCATTCTTCCGTCTGCGCTTTTTACGGTAGTAGTTAAAACACGCATAGGACAAGTAATTTCGTTTTTAGCGTATGCTAAACCCCTTGGACAAGTATTGCCCTTTACTTCTACAACCTGTTCGCCGTCTAGATATACGTCGATAGAACAGCCCATAGGACATTCTACGCAAGTAAGATTTTTCGTAATCATTGGTTCACCTCCAAAGAAAGCGTTATATCGCCGTCAAGTTCGGATATAACCTTTTGTGAAAGAAGAAGAGTTTCCATTTCGCCTGGGGCTGCCACCCTTTTTTTCTTCTTAGCAATTTCCTTTCCGTTACACTCTAGTTTAATTACACAATCTTTAAACGTATTGCTTACTCTAAAGTATAATTTTACATCACCTTGTATATTTTTGTCAATCTTTTGTGGAAGAACGTAGTTTATGTTTTGACCGTTCACACAGTTTATTGCGTCGTGAACTTTTGCGCCGTTTTTAACGAACTCTGCAGCGCTTTTACCCGTCAATTCCGATTCTTCCGAAACGAAGTCAACAAGGTCGTGAACTTGCAATGCGTTTCCACAAGCAAAAACACCGTCTTGCATAGTTTCTCTATTTTGATAAACTACTGCGCCTTTGGTTCTTGGTGATAATTCTACGCCCATTCCTTTGGTCAATTCGTTTTCAGGAATAAGACCAACAGAGAATAAAACGGTATCGCAATCAAAAGATTTTTCCGTGCCCTTAATAGGCTTTTTATTTTCGTCAACTTGGCTAATGGTTACGCCCGTAACCCTTTTTCCACCACGAATTTCCGTTATGGTGTGATTTAAGTATAGTGGAATACCAAAATCGTCTAAACATTGAACGATATTTCTCTTTAGTCCACTAGAGAACGGCATGATTTCTGCAACGGCGTGAACTTTTGCGCCTTCTAGCGTCATTCTTCTTGCCATTATTAGACCTATGTCGCCAGAGCCTAGAATAACCACTTCCTTACCGGGCATATACCCTTTAACGTTGATATACTTTTGAGCCGTTCCTGCAGAAAATACCCCTGCTGGACGTGAGCCTGCAACGTTGAGCGCGCCACGGCTACGTTCCCTACAACCCATTGCAAGGATTATTGCCTTTGCGCTTATAGTAAATACTCCGTTTTCTTTATTGATTGCAGTAACTGTTTTGTCTTTCCCGATTGAAAGCACGGTTGTTTCTGTTAGCGTTGGTATATTTCTTTTTTCTACTTCTACTGCAAATCTGTTTGCGTATTCCGGACCTGATAAACTTTCCTTAAAACGTGTTAGACCAAAACCGTTATGTATACATTGGTTAAGAATACCACCCGTTCTTGGTTCACGTTCTAAAATTAGCACGTCTTTTACGCCGTTATCGTATGCTGAAACGGCTGCTGCTAGCCCTGCTGGGCCACCACCTATTATAACTATATCGTAACTGTTTTTCATTTGCTTTTCCCCACTACTATTTCAGAACCTTTACCACTTAAGGTAACTTGTTCGTATTCAATACCTAATTCTCTTGCAAGAATTTCTACTACGTGTGATTGGCAGAAACCACCTTGGCATCTACCCATACCTGCTCTAGTTCTACGTTTAACTGCAGATACCGACCTTGCAGGTGGGTTTTCGTGAATGGCACGAACTATTTCGCCTTCGGTTATTTGTTCGCAACGGCAAACCATTTTACCATAACGATTATCCTTTTTGATTACTTGGTTCTTTTCTTCGTTGGTTAAGTTTTTGAAGAAATAATCTGCCTTTCTGTTTCCATTAAAGTCTTTGTTAGCCTTTAATTCCATAACTCCACTAACCAAGTCTTCCACAACGTATTTAGCAATGGCTGGGGCGCTAGTAAGCCCCGGAGATTCTATGCCTGCTACGTTTATTAAGCCTTTAACTTGCTTGCTTTCTTCAATTATAAAATCGTGTCTATCGCAATACGCTCTAACCCCTGCAAAGGAAGTTATGGTGTTAAAGTGTGGAACTTTTTTGCACATTGCGTTTACCTTTTCTATAACGAACTGCAAACCTTCTTGCGTAGTAACAACGTCGCCGTCTCTACCCGTTTCAGTAGCCGTTGGCCCTAACAATATGTTGTTATCAACCGTTTGCGTTACCAAAACGCCCTTTCCTGCTTTGGTAGGCGCAGTAAATAGGGTATGCTGAACGAAATCACCACTTTCTCTATCAAGCAATATGTATTCGCCCTTCCTGCCGTTTATGGTAAAAGAATTATCCCCTGCTAGCCCCGATATTATTGCGCTGTTAAAACCTGCGCAGTTGATTATTGCTTTTGCTTCCACAACTCTTCCGTCTTTAGCAGTTATAATGAAAGCGCCGTCTTTTTTGTCTATTTTTTCAACGTCGAAATCACAGTTGAGTTTTGCGCCGTTATCCATAGCGTTGCCGATTGACGCAATAGTTAGTTCGTATGGGCATACGATACCACCCGTAGGCGCAAACAAGGCGCAAGTTACGTTATCTGAAACGTTAGGCTCTATTTTTACAAGCGCTTCTCTGTCTAGAATAGTTAACCCTTCAACACCGTTTGCTTCGCCACGAGTTTTAAGGTCTTGCAAGGTTTTAAAATCGTCTTCGTTAAAACCTAGAACCAAAGAGCCGTTGTTACGGTATTTTACACCAAGGTCTTTAGCGTATTGGGGCATCATTTTATTACCTAAAACGTTAAACTTTGCTTTTAGTGAATTAGGCACTGCGTCAAAACCTGCGTGAACTATTCCACTATTTGCCCTTGATTGCCCCATGGCAACGTCTTCTTCCTTTTCTAGCAAACAAAAACTGCCTTCGTATTTAGTTAGTTCTCTTAATATTGAACCGCCGATTACACCACCGCCGATTACAACTACGTCAAACATAAAAATTCTCCTTTAGCGTTGACATTAATATTTATTTATATTATAATATAAATAATCAAACAAGCAAAGTTTTGCACGAATTTTTGTCATTTGCAAACGAATTGTGATAAGTGTGCAGTTATTTCTGCTCATATATGAGCAAAAAAGGAGCATTATGAGTAAAACTCAAGAAAAAGAGATTTTTGAATACCTTTCTAACAGGCAATTTGCACAAGTGGATGATATTGCTAACGACTTAAAGGTAAGCACTTCTACGGTAAGAAGAAAACTCACGGCGCTACAAGACAAGGGGTTGGTCGTTCGCAAACACGGTGGCGCGCAAATCGCTGACGTTAACGAATACTTCCCAAGTTTCACCTTCCGTGCTCACCAAAACAGTTTGGAGAAGAAAAAGATTGCGCTTCAAGCCATAAAACTTATTAAAAATGGCGACCTTATATTTTTAGACGGCTCTACGTCTGCATACTATATTGCAGAATACCTTTCAGAATTTAACGACTTAAGGGTTGTAACCAACGGCATTGATACACTATCTTTGCTTGCAAAAAATAAAATTACAGCCTATTCCACGGGTGGAAAAGTTTCTGCAATTAACCCTGCCGTATTGGTAGGTGAAAAGGCTATTTCCGACGTATGCGCATACCACGCAGATATTGCATTTTTTTCAGCGTCGTCAATCCTATCCAACGGCGAAGTTTACGATTGCTTTGAAGAAGAAAACGTTGTTAGAAGTTATATGCTTAAACACGCAAGAAAAAAAGTGTTGCTTTTAGACAACACTAAGTTTGGTAAAAAGGGGCAATTCTACCTATGCTCCACTCAAGATATCGATTGCATAGTTACCGACCAAGATAGAAAAGACTATTTTGAAATAGATAATCTTCCGGAAATAATTTTCTAGACTGAATTTATAATAATACTTGATAAAAAATACCAAAGCCCTACGATTTTTACTCGCAGGGCTTTTATTTTATTTTCTTTTAGTTATAAATTCGCCGGGGTATTCGTCTAGGAAGTTTTCAGCAGTTTTTGTAATATTAACAACGCAATATTCCCCTTTAAAGCCAAAGGTCATAGTCATATTGCCAAAGTATATATCTATAATTTGCACCCTTAGCATAAACTTGTCGTCGTCAATCCAACCACCTGACGTTGCGCATTTATAGGTAAACCCGTCAGTCGTCTTTACCCCACCCACAAGGTTTGAATATCCAAATTGTGGAAAGGTGGTAAAAAAGTTTTCATTCATCTTAAAGGGAAGTTCTTTTTTGCCTTGGGCGTTTTCGTAATACAACACACCACCGTCGCCGTTAAAGGTTAACTTAAAAGTCTTAAACCCTTTATCGTTTTTATCGAACACGTATTCCACGCCGTTATACCTATCCATATTAGGCGAAGTTTTATTCCCCCAACAACCTTGAAGTTTAAGGTCTTTAGTAAATTCGTTTAACTTGTCCAAAGCCTTTTTGTTTTCTGGCAAAGGTTCTTTGGACATTTGATTGATAACGAATTCTTCAAAGGCGCTGAACATCAATGCGTTTGCAGTAGGCGTGTAGCCAACGTTATCGGCTGTGGTAACGATTATAACGTCTTGCTCAGGGTATGCTATCATAAATTGAGAGCACATTCCGTTAAAGGAAAAGCCGTGCTTATGCATCCAAATTTGATAACCGTAGCCGTAAGAGTTATACGACCTAAATGCAGAAACTACGTTACTAACCAAGGGGGAAGTTGCGTCTTTTAGATACCTTTCATTCATCAAGCGCTTACCATACCATTCGCCGTAGTTTAGCATAAATCTACCAAAACTAATCATATCCCTAGAAGTGCAAATAAGCGCAGAATCCCCCCAAGAATCGCCGTTAGGGGTTTTTAATATGGTTGCGTTTTTGAACGTTCCTAGATGTTTAAATATTTTATCGTTTAAGTAGTCGAACAAACTTTGCCCAGAAAGTTTTTCAACTAAATTTCCAAGCACTTGCGAACCCGTGCTATCGTATTCCCAAGTAGTTCCAGAAGGACGGTGGGCAGAGTTTTTATTCAAATACATATGCGTTCTATCAGGGTCGCCCGAAGTAAACCAATATGGATAATGACCACACGTGCGCATATTAAGCATATCCCTTACCGTTTGCTCTTTTAGAACTTGTGGAAGTTCGCCGTCTATTTTTTCAGGGAAAAAGTCTGCCACCTTATCGTCAAGAGAAAGTTTGCCATCTTCTATCAACAGCCCTATGGCAACCCCTACGAAACTTTTAGTTTCCGAATACATTCTATGGCAAAACTCTTTATCAAAAGGCGCCCAATAATATTCGCCAAAAAGTTTATCACCTTTCATTAAGAGTAGGCTGTGTAAATTAACACCGTTGTTCTCTAAAAATTTTATTCCCCTTAAAAGGCTTTCGCTTGATAACCCTGCTTGTTCTGGGGTAATTTTTTCGAATAACATAATTTTTTCTCCATTTAATACGATTAAAGGTGTCTACTTTAATAGACACCTTTATTATACTATTTATTAAAAATTTTGCAATACAAAACGTCAATATTTTGAAATATTTATACTATTTTTTAGACACTTCAAAATATACGTAATTTCTATCAAAGGTAATAGCGCCGTCGCTAACGCTACCAAACAAGCATTTAGTTACCTTGTATCCGTCTGCTATGCTGACGTTTAGTTTATTGGTATCCTTTTGATAGTTATATACCATTGCGCCGATTTTTCCGTTGCCTAAATCGTAGAGAGTAGTATACGCTTTTTTGCTATCTACCGTAATAACTTTCTTGTTATCTTTCATGAAGAATTTATAAACTTCGTAAAGGTCGGTATTTTCTGGGTAGTTGCTATCAACGTATTCCATTTCGATAGGCGCGTTTAAGAACATAACGCTTCCCTTTCCAACCTTGTTTTCGGTAAGAACTATTCTGCCTTCGGTATCCTTAACCAAAACGGTTGCAGTCGTTGGAACAAGGTCTACGTTCTTTGAACACTTGATAGAAAGTTTTTTGCCGTTTAGTTCAAACTCTTTAACGTGTGAAAGGTGTTCTTTGCCATATATCTTAAGACCGGTCATTTCTTCAAAATCCCACATAGCGCCACCGTTATAGGTAACTAGAAGTTTTGCGCCGTCTTTAACCCTTTGGTTAAGTTCTTTAGAAGAATATTTGTTTAATCCAACGTTGTCGCCAAGTGATGGCAAAATATAATATTCGTAATCTTTTATTGGTTGAGTTTCAAAAATATAATCAATGTAATTACCCGACTGAACGCCCATCATATAAGAGCCGTATGCGTTGCCCCAATGGTCTATATTATTGGTTATAATTAAGCAAGCGTCGTGAATAGGGTCTGGTAAATCGCCTATTTCGTCTATTGCCTTTCTAACTTCGGCTAACTTTTTGAGAACGGGCTTTGGCGTATGGTCTGCAAACGCAAGACCTAGGTCGGCTTCGCAACAGTTAACGTCGTATGGAGCGATATCTAGATGAGTTTGTTCAAAAGCACACCACCACAAGAAACCTTTAGAACCTGCCGCATAACTAGTCATACAAGCCTTTTCAAAGTATTCGGGAACACCGTCGTTAGTCATATACATTTGCCCCATAACGCCTATTTCTTGAACCATTACGGGTTTTTTTGCTATCGACCTATAATAAGAAGATTCTGCCGCTGCGTGAAGTGAAGCGCGCATTTCAGGAAGTTTTTCTTTTATACAATATTCGGTAAAGCAAGGATATGGGTGTGGCGTTACCATATCAAAATATTTGCTTTGCGTTATCAAGTTCCAATTACCCTTACAAGAAGTGCCGTGCATACCGGAATATACGGGCTTTGTAGGGTCTGCCATACGAATAGTGTCGGATATAGATTTTAACCAAAGTTCTGCTTCAAAACCACTCATTTCAAAACTTAAACAGTTGGTTTCGTTACCCGGTTCGTATGCGATAATATTTTTATGGTCTTTAATTTGGCTAATTAAGTCCTTAATAAATGCGCATTCGTATAAAACGACTTCTGCATCGTTAACTAAATCTCTACTAATGAATGGGTCTGGAACAAGTTTTCTACCACTCATCCAACCCGTTATAATAGAAACTATAACGCTTATGCCGTATTCTTCTGCCGTGGATAGAAGGTGCTTAAAGTTTGCCACTTGATTTTCATCTAAACCACTATCTGGGAATTTACAAAGTGGAAGTGGTGTATCACCCTTTCTCATCTTAAACACGAAATAGTTATCTGCGCCCTTATTTACGAATCTAGTTTCGGTAAGTGGTTGAAAGTCTGGCCATAATGGGAAAACCCTTATGCAATTTACGCCGTGGCTAGATAAAAGTTGCATATCCTTGCGAATAACTTCTTTATCGTAGTTCTTCCACATATAAATTCCAAGATTAGATGCCCAATAGTTACAACCTATTAAATGTTTGCTTTGTGAATTGCCCATAAAAATCTCCTTAAAATCAAACGCTTGATTTTTGACAAGATTATTCTATTATTAAATATTATATTTGTCAATACAAAACAGCATTTTAGTCAATTTTACTACTAATTTCTATATCGTAAAGGTCGTCGAAGGCAATTTTGTTGTCGCATATTTTTATATACTTATACGCTACGTTAATCGCTTGCACACAGCCGTATAGTTCAATATAATGCCCGTCGTAATAAAAAACTATTTTTACTTCGTCGCCCTTTTTTAGAACGGCTATTCTTTGAGACAGTTCTATCCTTTTTTGTTCATCAAGTTCTTTTTTTGGCTCTTTTAGATATTTTTCTTCACGTTTTTTAAGTTCTTCACGAAGCCCCTTCAATGCGTCGAATGGCATAAATTGTTTTGCTCTATCTTCTCTATTCACCGTTATGCCCTCCAACTAGTTTATTACGCTCTTTTGCCGTTGCGCCTTCTTGCAAGTCCATTCCCCTAAGCATTGCGTTTTTGCCGAATTTTTGCTTTATTGCTATAACCGTGCGCTCTAAACGTTTTTCTTTGTTAACCTTTTCTACGTCGGTAAAAAGGTCGAAGCCTTCCGAGCTTTCGTCTGCCAAGCCGTAAAAGGTGATACCTAGTTTCCTTATCGGTAAATCCTTTATCGTCCACTTTTCAAACAAGGTGTCGGCGCACTCTTTTATGGTTGAAAAAGAATTGTTCGCACGTAACATTTTTTGACTTCCACCCGTTGGTGGGTGAATATCTTTTGAATACCCCACCAAAATAGATACCCCACTTGCTATTAATCTCTCTGATAAAAGTGATTGAGAAAGCCCCAAAACCATTTCGTCAAAGGCAAGTTTTGCCTTGTCAAAGTTATAATCACTAAATAGTATTTGTGAATTAGATAGCGACCTTGACCTTGTTTTATACTTTTTTATATCAGCCATGGTGCAACTTTCCCTACCCCAAGCGTGGTCTATTAAAAGTTCTGCGTTTATACCGAACTCTTTATATAATTTCTTTTCTGGGCAAAGGGTAATGCCATACATATCCCTAATATACATTTTTGCAAGTCGCCTTTCCGTGCCACGACTAATCCCCCAAAAATCAGTTATAGGGGTGTGGTGCCAAAGGGTTTTTTTGAAAATTTCTTCATCTAAAAAGCCCACGTGGTCGGGAACTTTTTTTGCCGTTATATCTAAAGCGATTTTTGCAAGATATAAATTAGTGCCTATGCCTGCCGTTGCAGGTATGCCCGTTTTTGTAGCAATTTCATCCATAAGCATCTTTGCAAAGTCTTTTGGCGACACCTTATTTACGTGCAAATAATCGGTTGCGTCTATAAAACTTTCGTCAATAGAATAAACGTGAATAGCGTCTGGCGATAAATATTTAAGATAAATTTCGTAAATATCCCCTGCGTATTCTATATACTTTTTCATTCTAGGCTTGGCGATAATATAATCCATCGTCTTGGGAATTTCAAAAATTCTACAACGGTTTTTTACCCCAAGCGATTTCATTTTTGGCGAAACGGCTAAACATATAGCACCTTCCCCACGACTTTCGTCTGCAACTACCAAATTGGTTTCAAAGGGGTTAAGCCCACGCTCGGCGCATTCAACCGACGCAAAAAAAGACTTCATATCAATACAAAAATATATTCTATCTTGCTCTGCCATTTTTACCCTTTTTTCGACACACAAACATTTGTTCGTTTATTATATCATTTAATATTTACCTTGTCAATAAAGTAAACGGACTTATCTAAAATTCTTATACCCGTTTTTGGCATAAAAAATGCACCTACGGAAAGCGAATAACTTTTAAGGTGCATTTGAAAATCAAATAGTTGATAATATAAATTAGATATCTTGAACGAATACAGCGTAAGTGTTTTTGCCCGTAACGGTTAAATTAGAGCAGTCTTGAAACCATAAGGCGTTATCGCCCTTTTCCACTAGCGTTACCCTGCTATCTATTGGAATGGTAACCTTTCCGTCGTCTACAAGGTCAACGTAAATATATCTTTTGTTTTGATAGTCTATGGTATACGCTGAACGGAAATCCTTTTCGGGAATAAAAAACTTTTTATACCCCACGCCCTTAACGGAATTAATAAAGTTTCCGTCAACTAGATTAGGATACATTTTACGTGTGCTTATAAGATTAAAAGCGCTGTTTATCTTGTTTTTTCTAACCTGCGCGTCGCCGTCGTCTATCGGTAAAAAGCCACAACTAAATGCTAATCTATTTTCGCCGTCTTTATCCTTAAAATAGTCCACTTCTCTATCAGGTGGAAAATCTTTGGCTTTCCAATATTCCTTGGTTAACTTCTTGCGTTTTGGATACGCCCCACTAATTGGCAACGGTTTAGAAAAATCAAAAGCGCCTTCTTCCGTTTCAAACGGTAGCGTTTTAGGAATCATTCTATAAATTCCACCACCGTATACGTCTAATTTTTCTTGATACATTACCCCGTGATAAAACTGCAAGTCAACGTCCGTAAGCCTTTTGTTATCAATGATAGTAAGCACCGTTCCGTCGGCTAAAATTCTATAAATAAGTTTAACGTTTATCATAGGTTTACCGAATTTCGCAAGGTCTGGATTTTCGGTATAGCCGTCGTCGGGGCGACGTTTTATTAGGTCAATAGCAACCGTAGCAGGGTTTATTATATCGTATTCTTCGTGAATTTCTGCTACGTCGCATTCCCCACCGTAAAACAAGGGGATAACTTTATCGTTTTTATATCCTACGATTTTTTTACATTTGTAGCGATTACTACGTGATAAATAACTCACGTTTTGTTTTTGAACTATAATTTGACTTTTGCCGTTTGTGTTGGCTTCGGTTAAATTGCCCGTTATAGTTTTAACGAAAGAATATGCGTTCTCGTCTGCAGAAAGGTTTTCCGACACGAATAAAAGTCTATCGCCGTCTATTATTCTCACTAAACAAAAGGTTACGCCGTTACTATCAAGATAAACGTTACCTATATCTGCATACGTTTTGCCGTGGTTTTGGCTAGAAACTTGTATCCCACACGGTTGACCGTGGTTTGCGCCTATATGGCAGGAATTTACAAAATGTGGAACGGCTTCGTCGTTAGACACGTTAAAAAGCACGTCGGTATGCCAATAATCCCACTTAGAATTATCTATCAAACCTGCTTCCATAAAGTCTATTGGCGCATTATAGTCAATAGTCGTATTATTAAACCCACGAAATTTTTGAACTAAATCGTGTGTGCTATTAAACGGCGTGCGAAACAACACAATATCATTATGCAATCCTACGAACATTATTTTGCCTCCAATTTAGAATTATAACACTAAATTGTTTACATTTCAATATGTTTCCAAGTTGTTTTTTGGGCTTAACTATGTTATAATGAAATAAACATTAAAATTGCAGGTAGAAATATGGAAGAAATTAAACGCCTAGACCAAACAAATCAACAAGACTTTATAAATTTTAACAACATAATTCGCTCAAATTTAACAAACCAAGCATGGTTTATGCCTTTTAGCGAAGAAAATGCAAAAAATACGTTTAGTCCACAAAGCACACTTGTTGTTTACGGAATTTTTGTTGACGGAGTTTTGGCTGCAATATCACTATTCGATACTTGTAAAGAAGAGTATTTTGAACTAGCCAAGGCTTGCAACGTTCCTGATGATAAAAAGGGTGCAGAACTCGGTGGCAGTATGGTTTTGCCACAATATCGTGGACGCAACCTAATGCTTAAGGTAAATCAAAAACTAGTTGAAGTTGCAAAAGAAATGGGTTACGATTATTTTGTTGCAACAGTTCACCCAGACAACAAAGCAAGCCATAACTCAGTTACTAAACTAGGCATGAAACAAATAACAACAATAACTCGCACGGGTGGTTATTTAAGAAACGTTTACCTTTTAGAATTTTAATAATAAAAAAGCATCGCCAAACTTAGCGATGCTTTCATTTTTATTTAGTATTTTACGCTATATAAAATATCTTCATAGGTTGGATAAGGTATAAACTCTTTACCCATTATAAGTTCCATTTGGTCGGCGTATCTTCTTAAAACTGCCATATCGTCAACTAACTTGTTCTTGCAATATTTTGCCTTCTTTTGAGCAGGCATAGAAGTATCGTATTCTTCAATATCTTTATAGAGTTTATTTAAGCAGTCGTTAAACCTTTCAGACAGACTAGAAATTTCTGATAAAATACCGTCTTCTAACGCAGTAGATAGGTTGCCGTGCAAGTGCTTTTCTTTAACTTCCTTTAATATAAACGATTGATATTTGATGACTGCAGGAACGATTTCCTTTCTAGCCATATCAAGTGCTGTAAGCGCTTCTATATGAACTATGTTTGCGTAGTTATCGAACAAAATTTCCATTCTTGCGTGAATTTCACTCTCTGATAAAACACCGTGATTTTCAAACACGTCAACGTTCTTTTGTTCAACGTAGCGTGGGAGCGCGTCAACGGTGGTCTTAAGATTTAGTAAACCACGTCTTTTTGCTTCTTTTTTCCACTCGTCAGAATAGTTGTTTCCAGAGAAAATTATATGTTTATGCGCTTTAATAGTATTCTTAATAAGTTCGTTAAGGGCGCTATTGAAATCTTTTGCCTTTTCTAGTTCGTCTGCAAACTTTTTAAGTTCTTCGGCAACTATGGTATTGATTATAAAGTTAGGGCAAGCGATATTTGCTGAAGAACCAACCATACGGAATTCAAACTTGTTACCCGTAAATGCAAATGGTGAAGTTCTATTTCTATCCGTAGAATCCTTTGGAATTGGTGGAAGCGCAGTTATACCAATCTTTAATACTGCTTTTTCCTTTGCGTTATAACTTTCACCCGATTCAATAACGTTTAAAATTTCTTCAATTTCTTCACCAAGATAAATGGAAATTATCGCAGGTGGCGCTTCAGAAGCACCCAAACGATGGTCGTTACCTGCCGTTGCAACGCTTATACGCAATAAATCTTGATATTCGTCAACAGCCTTAATAACAGCCAACAAGAAAAGTAAAAATCTTGCGTTGGTCTGTGGGTTTTTACCTGGGTCGAATAGGTTGTCCCCCGAATCGGTTGCTAGCGACCAGTTATTATGTTTACCACTACCACTAACCGATTCAAATGGTTTTTCGTGTAGTAAGCAAACTAAGCCGTGCTTGTTTGCAACGCTTTTCATAACTTCCATAGTTATTTGGTTATGATCTGACGCAAGGTTTGCCGAAGTAAACACGCAAGCAAGTTCGTGCTGAGCAGGTGCAACTTCGTTATGCTTGGTTTTTGCGTAAACGCCAAGTTTCCAAAGTTCTTCGTCAACTTCCTTCATAAAAGCAGACACCCTTGACTTTATTGCGCCGTAATAATGGTCTTCAAGTTCTTGACCTTTTGATGGACGTGCGCCGAAAAGCGTTCTACCACAATGTATAAGGTCTAGTCTATTTTCATAAACTTTTTTATCTATTAAAAAATATTCTTGTTCTGCGCCGACGGTTGGTATTACCGATTTAACGTTGTTATCTCCAAACAATCTTAAAATTCTTAATGCTTGTTTGTTAAGCGCCGTCATTGAACGAAGCAAGGGCGTTTTCTTATCCAACGCTTCCCCACCGTAAGAACAGAATGCAGTTGGAATATACAAACTGCCGTCCTTTACGAATGCGTAAGAAGTAGGGTCCCAAGCCGTGTATCCACGCGCTTCAAAGGTTGCCCTAAGTCCACCACTTGGAAAACTAGACGCGTCTGATTCGCCCTTTACCAAAGACTTTTCAGAAAACTTCATTATAACTTCGCCTTTGCCGTTAGGTTCTATAAAACTATCGTGCTTTTCAGCAGTAATGCCCGTCATCGGTTGAAACCAATGTGTAAAATGCGTTGCCCCGTTTTCTATTGCCCATTCTTTCATTGCAGAAGCAACCACTTTTGCAGTATCGTGGGTTAAAGGCTCGCCAAATTCTATTGCACGCCTAACGGCAATATAATCCTTTTCTGGCAAGCGTTCTTTCATTACTCTATCGTTAAACACACTTTTACCGAAAATTTCCGGTATTTCAACAGCCTTCATAAAAACTCCTTGTCTTTAGTTTAGTGATATTTTAGCATTACAACTACCTTATGTCAATTATATTTGCATTTTTTATATAAAAAATTGAATTTTGAACAAAATTAAACGTGCTAAAACTTTTGTTCAAAAATCACCCTTTTCCGTTAGGTAAAGAATTTCTTATACTTGGTATAAATTATTCCATTATTTTTTTAAGTTTATTTTCTTCTCTTTTGTTGACATATCGGTTATAAAATTTTATAATCTTTATATAAAAAGTTTAATTTTTTATTGGAGAATTTATATGGTTTTACCAAACAAACGTCCTTTGGATATGCAAAGAATTAACACCCCAGAACTTGCCAATGCGTTTATTGACGAACAAGTTAAACTAGTTCGCAAGCAAGTTGGTGATAAAAAGGTTTTACTAGCCCTTAGTGGTGGTGTAGACAGTTCTGTCGTTGCAGCGCTTTTAATTAAAGCAATCGGCAAGCAACTAGTATGCGTTCACGTTAACCACGGCTTAATGCGTAAAGGCGAAAGCGAACAAGTTATTGAAGTTTTTGGCAAGGAACTTGACGCTAACCTTATATATATTGACGCTACCGACCGTTTCCTTGACCTTCTTAAAGGAGTTGACGAACCTGAAAAGAAGCGCAAAATAATCGGTGGAGAATTTATTAAAGTATTTGACGAAGAAGCAAGCAAACTAAAGGGCATTTCTTTCTTGGCGCAAGGCACTATCTATCCTGACATTATTGAAAGTGACGGCGTTAAAGCCCACCACAACGTAGGTGGATTGCCAGAAGATATGCAGTTTGAACTTGTTGAACCTGTTAGACTATTATATAAAGACGAAGTTAGAGTTGTTGGTAAGGCTTTAGGCTTGCCTGCGTCAATGGTTGACCGTCAACCATTCCCCGGCCCAGGTCTTGGCGTTAGATGTTTGGGCGCTATCACCCGTGATAGATTGCACGCCCTTCGTGAAGCAGATGCAATTCTTCGTGAAGAATTTGACAAGTGTGGGCTTGCAAGTAAGGTATGGCAATACTTTATAGCCGTTCCTAATATGAGAAGCGTTGGCGTTAAAGACGGCAAGAGATACGAAGGTTGGTCGGCAATAATAAGAGCAGTTAACACCGTTGACGCTATGACTGCTACTATTGAAGAAATACCATACTCCGTTCTCCATAAGATTACCGATAGAATTACTAGCGAAGTTGAAGGCATAAATAGAGTTTTACTTGACCTTACACCAAAGCCAATCGGCACGATTGAATGGGAATAATATAAATAAGATATAAAAGCCACGAAATTTAACGAAAGTCAAAATCGGGGCGTTTACTATATTTTTTTTTTTTTGGAGAGTTGTTTTTTTTTTTTTTTTCTCTCCCGGTTAA
>JAZNSS010000041.1:0-21843 GCA_045591355.1 Christensenellaceae bacterium
AAAAAGTAATGAAACAAGCAAAAATACCCCAACTTGTTTCAACAAAATTTGCCTTATAACATAAGCAATTTCACCTTGTTTTTCAAAATTTCCTTTATTATTTTCTTTACTAAAGAATTTAACCCAATAATCAGACCAAGAAATTTGAAATTCTTCCCATGTTTCTGAAAGCCCAAAAGGTAAAGAAAAAGGATATTCTGAAAATGTTGTTACTGTAGGTATTATTTCAAAATCAAATCCAAAAAGTTCTGAAAAATAATAACCTATAGATAAACCAAAATCCCTTAAACTTTCGGTAAGTCTACCGAAAGCATAAGGGAAAAAAAATATACTACATAAAATAAAACCTATCGTAATTAAAATACAAATAATATGTCTATAATCAAACTTAACTTTTTTCATCAATTACAACCCGTATATAAAAAATAACCTAAAAACAAAACAAGTAAAATGCCTAATAATATTTTGAATTTTCTACTTTTAAAAATTCTTGAAAAAAATTTACCTATAATTCTCATAATCCATTGACTTTTTTATCTAAATTACATATAATAATATTAGAATTCAGTTCAGCCCTTAAACAAGGCAGCATAATGTGGTGACACAGCACGGAACTGAATTTTTATTTTTTAAATTTTTTATTGTACTTTCTAATTCTCTTTTTTTCATGTTTGGAAAATCTAAAATTAGAAAGTTTTTCTTTTCCAAACTGTTTTTCACTTTGCCAAAAAGGTGGCGACAACTTACTTTGTCGTTTGTCTTTGCTTGTTAGATTAGGATTTTTGCCTAATTTTAAAGTGGCGTTATCATCAATTTTTTCAGCGTGAGTTATCGTATTAGCCTTATATTTATGACCATGTTTAGCAGAAATATAAGCGGGATGATTTTCTCCTTTAGAATTTTTATGTAAAGGATTTAAGTCCATTCTAAACTCACTTTTACGTAAATACTTTTTTGACATAATTAATCACCCCTAAACTTGCCTATAAGCCACTTAATAAACTTAAACGGCGCAGTAATTATCCAAATTAAAATTTTACCAATTAAAGGTAGAGCACCTGTTACTTTTAAGAACCAAACAAGTAAAATTAATAATAATAAACCGAATATAAGTTTTAACCAATCAAAAATACCATTACCATTATTATTCTTAGGGCGATAATCTACACCATTAATAATATCAATTGGATCAGAAACTACAGGAATAACAACGTATTCTCCATCTGCTTGAAAGGTTAATTGAAGTATATCAAAATCAAGGAAAACAGATTGCCAAGAAATTGCTAAATCTTCACCAGGTTTAGATGGATTAGCAAAGTCCTGAAAAGAATATCCATCAAAAGTAAACATATCAGCATAAAAATAATCAGTTTTGGCAAATCTGAACAAAACAGTTGTTTCACTTCTAGTAAGAGCAGCGTTATAATAATCCTTAAAAGCGCTAACATCATCTTTATTTATATATAAAGAATCAGAAATAGCAGCAGGGTCAGATAAAGACATTTCAAAACTAACGTCAGTTTCAATCGGCTTAATATTGATAATATCTTCTGATGATGAAGCAAAGCCTAATAATTCTAAGAAAAAATCACTTAATGAATCACTTTCAAAACCAGACAAATCAAACTTATCATTTGCATCGAACTCTAATAATTTATGATGTATGTCATCGTTTATGTAAGGAATATTCTCACGACCATTACTTAAGGTTTCTTTAAATAAATCAGCACTAATTTTTTTACCATCAAGAGTAACAGGTAAATAATTTTTAGAATTAGAAGAATAATCTGTCAAATATTTCTTTACTTGTGAAGACGAAACACGTCCTTCTTCTTCTAATAAAACCCAATACAAATCAGTTATATCTTGATGCGTAAATACAGAACTATTCCAACCGGGATTAGCATTATAAACATAACCATAAGAATTACGTAAATCAACTTCTCTAGGATCATAATATTGAATATAAACAGGTAAATCAGCAAAACGGCCATTATTTGTGGAACTACCTATATGTGAATCAAGATTATTTTTGGTTGTAGAGTTTTTTGCTATATGCATTGGAACAGACTCATACTCATACCAATCGGCTTTAATTTTCTGCAAGTCTCCATATTGTTCAAAATATTTATTAGGAACAGAAAAATATACAGAATTAATATCCCAAAAATGTCCATCACCTAAAGAAGAGTTTGTTTTTTGTCTATAATTAGTTGATTGAACATTTAGACGTATAGTTTCTAAAGGTTGAAAACCAGAACATTCGAGCGTGCTTTCTTCATTAGAATTAGGGCCATATCCCTTAGCGTATCCTTTATAGTAATATGTTCCACCAACTAAAATTTCCTGACCATCTAAAAATTCATTCGTTGATAAAGTTAAACCAGAAATGTCATATCTACGTTCTGAACTATATAATCTATCTCTCAAGATATATTTACCACTAGAAGTCTTTTTATCAACAACACGAAACTTATAAAACATACCTTCATAATTTGATTTGTTGGATTTATTACAATAAACTAAATCAAATTTTTCATAATCAGTAGGTTTACTATCACGTGTAATAACGTCTGAATCATATTGAGTTGCAATTTGAACTGAATTAACATAACTATCTTCAAAAATTTTTAAATTTTGTGGATTGTAGAAATAAATATATAATGCAAAATCATCAGGCACAAAAGGAGAATAACACCACTCAACAAAATTTATAATTTTGGGAGATTTCACTATTCCATCAATATCCCAAATATAATCATCAAGATTAAAATCTTTTGAACTCTCTAAATCGTCTAATACGTTAGATTCGTCAAACTTAACGGCAGAATCGTCCGCCCTAACATAAGTAGGGCAGACGCTTGTCATTACAATTAATAACGACAAAAATAACATAGCAATTAGAGTTAAAATTTTATTTTTTGCAAGTTTCATAAATCACCTATTAAAAATCAGTAACTCCACCACTTCCACCAGATGAACTACCAGAATCAGTAAAAAGTATAAATAAGTTAAAACTTAAACTTGAAGTAGGTATAGTGCTTAAATTTAATGTTATAGTTTGTCCAGTTACAGATACTACGAAAGGATAACTAGTAGTAATTAGAGTATAACCTGCAAACTCATAACCATTATTTAAAGTAAAAGTTACTGTTTCATTTTGATTTTCTACTGATAGAGTAATCTTGTTAGTAGAGAAAGTTCCATAATTATCATCAACATCACCCCAATATGGTGTTGCATTATATGGGTTTATATTACCACCAGGAGTAGTTGCTTTTTTTGAAAAACCAAGAGATACATCAACGGTATTCAAAATGAAATTAGCATTAAATGTCATTTCTTCGCAAGCAACATACGTTGTAAAATCTACTATCGTATTGCTTGTATTAATCCACCCGTAAAATGTATAACCACTCTTTGTAGGATTTTCAGGGGGAGTAATTAAAGAATTTTCAATTACACGTTCGGTTTTAACTATTACGCCGTCAACGACAAACGAGATATCATAACCATACGTTAAATCTGCAACAAAGGTAGTGTTGTCATTTATTACATAATCTTGTAAATCTACCTGTTCACCATTTAAAGTCCAACAATTAAACTCATAATCAGCGCTTTCAGGGATTAAAATATCAAACATAGTAGACCCTTTAAACATAGTAAATAACGCATAGACTTTATCATCTACTTCTAACGTTATAACTGCATTTTCAGCGTCTTCTAAATTAGAAATGTAATCTTTATAATAATTCAAACTTTCTTCAAGTGCAGTTTTATCTGCGTTCAAAGTATTAATTTGACTTTGCAAATCTGCAATTTGAGTATCTTTATTAACTAAAGACGTTTCCAAGACTGCTATTTGATTTTCAAGTCCGTCAATTTGGTCATCTAATTGTGAAATAGTTTCAAGTTGCTGATTAATCAATGAAACGTAATCTACAACGTCACTTACGTTAAAATCAATATAATAATTGATTTTTTCGTTATAACTAGAAACGTGCAACGTATAATAATACTGATAAAGGGAAAGTGTATCAGTTATAATAACTTCACTTTCAGGATATAAAGAATTCAAAACACCTTGCATTGAAAAGTCAGTAGGGAAAGAAATTATAAAATAATTAGCCTGTTTATCCAAATTAAAACAAGACGTTATATCTTCAACTTCGCTCCACTTGTGAGATTTTCCGTCAACAGTATAACTAAAATCCGTTTCTTTAGTTACGTTCGGAATAACTTTTAAGTTGAACGTATTATTATCTGGATTAGAAAAATACTTACAATCAAAACGATGTTCACTTTCGGTATCGAACGTCATTTGACTGTCAGTTGCAACAATCTGTTTACCGTTATGTTCTATGTAGAAAGTTTTCAAATCTTCATTCAAACCATTTGTAAACTTAAATATAAATCCAACAACGGCAATTACAAGCAATAAGGATAAAATTGCTATTAAAACGCTACCAGCGTTATTACTTTTCTTACTCATAAATTCACCTATATATTTGGAAGCCATTCTATTGGAAAAGGAGCAACAGCAGTCCCTTGCCAAGACTCTTTAACATCAATATCTTTACTAACAACCTTATGTGAACGATTAGCATATTCAACATAAACATCTGCAGTTATTTTTGTATCACTACTAAAAGTAACACCAGCAATTTTTGTAGTAGGAGTAATAGTTATAACATAATAACCATTAGCATTTAATTCTTGAGAAAAAGACAAATATTGACAACCACAACCATTTGCATTAACAAAAACTTTACTTATTTTTTTATTAGTTATAATCTCACCCGATAATAAATTTATAAAATAAGAGTTTTGTTGAAATTCAATATTGTAATCAACAATATCTAGTTCAACGTCAGTAATTACAACGTTATCAACTTTATTTTCATTCTTACTACTAAACTTGATAAATATAGGTAAAAGGGCAGATACAACTAAAAAAGCGCTTATAACCCAAATAACTATATTAATTTTCTTTTTTTTACTCATAAAACACCTGTGAAAAATAAAAAGCGGACAAGCGGAAAACCGCCTATCCGCTTTTCAAAAAACTATGAAAAATTTATAAATTTTTATTTATTAACAGAAACAGTCAATTGACCTGCATAATCATTTATTTCAAAAAAAGATACTTCCGCATCATTTGTCGGAGTAATCATAATTCTAAAATACTCTGCTGTTTCAGGAGTAGAAGAACTATCAAAATTCAAAGATAAATCAGAAGTCATATCAATAAATTCTTTATTTTCATCATAGAAAAATAATTTATAAGTAACAGTTGCTTTATCTTTTACTTCAACAGTCAAACCGTCTACGGATTCAAAATCCTTTAAATAGATAGACGATGTTCCTTGTTCATATTCACCTTCTGCATCTAGTAAACCGATTGCATAGGTGAAACTATTAGTTCCAAGTGTTTTAGTCTTTTCATTTTTTTCAATTTTTACAAAAGCAAAAATTAAAGCAACTGTAAGCATTGCTATTAAAATGAAAGTAATAATCCACTTAATGTTCATACGCTTTTTAAAACTTGACATAATTATATCTCCTAACGATTACGATTAATTTTATTATTATATTTGTTTGCCTTATGGCTATGCGATAAGCCTTTACTATATCCAGATACAGCAAATCTTCTAGAAAACACAACTTTTGGTAAATTTGCATAATCATCTAAACCGCTATTGTAACCGATATTATAAGCAACCTTTTCTTTGTCTACAAAACTTTTGGCTTTTACCTTTGTAGATTTATAGCCATCAGACATTTTATCAAAGATATTCTTTTTCTTTACTTTTACTGCCATATTAAATATTCCTTTTATTTATTTCTTAAAAAAGAAACTGCTTTGCCAATATCTTCACGTGCGTCAAGATATCCTGCGCGATATGCTCTACCTAATCTAGTAACCGATAACTGACGTCCATTTTTTCCCATTTTAGGAAGCCCGTCATTAGTAATTCGTTTACCAGTTCGCAATTCTTGGGCAACTTTTTGCCCTTTTTGTTTTGGGGTTAAATACTTTGACATTTCTTCACCTGCCTATATTAATAAAAAATTTTAAGGAAATTTGTTTTTTTTCATAGTTTTTCTCCAAAATTAATTTTTATTTTTTAGATTTCTGCTTGTCAACTACTAAATAAGCAACGTTCTTTTTCTCATTGTTTTTATCACTAAAAAAACGAACCAAATCATTTTTTGAGCGTTTAGTTAAAGAAGAAGTATCATCAACAAAACTACATTTACCTGTCTTTTTATTACTTTGAGTAGTAATAAAAGACGTATATCCACGTTTAACACGTCCAATAAATTTATACTTTGAACGATTTTTATCATAAGTTTGAGTAGATACAACTTTCACTTTTGCTAATTCTTTACGCTTGGGTTGGTAAACACTTGACATTTTTTCACCTTTAATGTATTATAAATATATAGTCGATTCAAAAGTCGTTCGACGACAGTGTTGAACTTTTGTTACGAACACACAAAAAACGCATAAATCGACCGTTTTTCTAACCGCTCTTAACAGGGCGGTTATTTTTTACTAAATAATTCGTCGTCAAAATCGAACGTTTCTTGCATAACCGTTTTACCGATTTTAACTTCTTTTACAGGACTACAAATTTTATCAAACATACCCGATATATCTCTTTTCGGGGGAGCAGTCTTTTTCAAATCATACACTTCGTTATAATACCGTTTAGGCTCTCCAACTGGTTTACCGTCAGAGCCTAATCCGTCATAGACAAGTATTTCCTTGTCTTTAACTTCAACGTAAATGTTAATGCGTCGGTAAAGTTGGTCGAGCGTATCAACAGAATTGTAGCGATACTCTTTGTACCAAAAGTTCAACGGAACAGAACTTGTCAAAATAATCATACTACCGTTAAAAACTTTGTTTGCAAATCTACTGCGTACGCTTGAACTTGTATTGTTATCAAGTATTTTAAGTAGATCAGACAGTTCAAACGCCGTATCACGCATATCGTCAAGAATGATTGCACGTTGCCCTAAATAATCTTGAAACGGATCGTTGCTTGAACTACTTATGCAATAATCATAATCCATACTTGACAACAATTTTTTAGCATAGTAAGTTTTTCCCGTTCCTGCCTTACCGCAAATAAAAACGACGTCAACGTTCCTATCAGGATTGAAAGTCAGCATAGAACACTCTATACGCCAAAGTCGTTCAAGTTGACTATGCGCTTTGCATTTATCGGAAATAGGTAAGGTATCGATATATTTAAGCATCTGAGCAAAACTATACTCTTTGAAATTGCCAATAATCTTTGAGTTTTCTATTTCCGTTTCAAATGCAAAATTTGAAACTACTTCAGACGGATCGTATTGGTGTTTATGCTTTTGACTTTCATTACCGTGAATTAAATACAAAAGAGCATCAGTAGTTCGGCCCTTAATTTTCTCTATCATATTTTCTGGAACTTGAAACCAACTAGCAACAAGTTCACTAGAAACACCAGTATTACCAAAATTCACATAAATATGATAATGTGGACGGGTATCGTCCTTATCGTGCAGAATATAAGCCCATTTTTTAATTGTCTTATATTTTTTGCACACTTCTTGTATATCGACAGTTAGAAACTCTTTATACTGAACGATATCATACTGCTTTAATTGCATTTATTTAACCCCTTTGCAAAAAGCAATGAAATGCTATTTACCGTTATTTCTTCTACGTTCTTCTATCTTTACCGAATAATTAGATTCAAAAGGAAGTCTAAAACCATCCGTAAAATAATACAACGTGCTTAAAACTGTATTGTCTTTCGTTATATCCGAAATAAAGCACTTTGAATTATAAAAAAGTTTTCTTACTTCTTCTTCAGTTACTTTATCATCGAACTTGATATAAACGTGATAATGTTCTTCTACGGCGTCTTTATGTAAAACGTATAAAAATTCAGTAACACCGTTTAATTTATCTGGAACAAGGATTTTATTTAAATCCACACTTAAATCGTTTTTATATATAACTAAAAGATATTCATCTTTCTTCTTTCTTTTTTTTCTAAACATTTTGCCTTTTTTTCCACCTTTTTTATAAAATTTTCCACCTTTTGCCAAATGCGCTTGGACAAGCCCCAAGCGCATAGGCGTAAAAGTTAGATTTTTTCAAGTGATTTAACCTGTATTGATAAACGGTCGTTTATCAACATTTTTCGTTCTTTTCCACCTTTTGCCTTATTTAGAAATTTTTTCAGACAACAAAGCAGATATTTCGGCTACGGTTTCTTTAACCGTATAACGGGTAAATTCGTCAATATAAACGATTGACCCGTCTTTTACTTCACCGATATAAACGATTTTTTTAACGTTACAAAGAAATGTTTCATCTTTTAACGTGGTTAAAGTAATAAAATTATCCATAACTATACGATTAAATCACTTTCCTTATAAGGTGTAGACTTTACAAGCGTAATATCATCAACGTAGGGTTTTTGAGTATACTCATTAAATCCATAATGAATATCAACGATATCACCAAGTTTAAGTCCTTGATATTTAGTAAACTTAACGGGTGCTTTAATTGCACCTGCACAAGTGCTTACTGAAATATCAGATGACTTCGGATAAAATAAATTACCGTTAGTCATTTTTGACGGCATAATTGACATGGTTACCCAAGCATTATCTTCGCCAGATTTGTTGTCTTTCGACGTTCTTACACACGTTACTATTGCTCTTTTCATTTTTTACCTCCGTCTTTGGGATGAAAGAAAACCCAACTAAAAATAAATATATTTACAAACCCTAATAGGGGATTGCACAAGGGGAAATGACTACTTATATAGCACCGCCACTCACGGTGCAATATTAAATGGCTATCACCAATTTAATGCTAATAAAATATCCAATCCTTTTTTGTATCCAAAATAGGATATAACTTCAGAACGATTATTTAATATTTTTAATATAGGGGAAACGTATTTTTTCTTCATAATTAAAAACCTAAAAATAAACAATCTCTATAATTAACTAGTCTTAAAGTCTTATCAGGACAAACAACTAAAAGATGACATAAAACATATGTATCTATATCTTCTTCTAAAATTTCAGTTTCCGTATGAGAAATAACTTTCAAAACTCTATAATGACCTGTGTAATCGTCTGCACCTTCTTCTTTAATTGCTACGTTAAATAATTCTCCATTCATATAAACACCTAATAAAACAAAATACGGCTCTCTTTGAATATAACGCCTGCTTTGTTATTATCCATTGAGAGCCGAATTTTCTAAATTTAAACTTTTGCAGGCAATTATACACATTTAATTTCTTGTGTAATTTTATTTTAGAATATAAATTTATCAATAAGGTGGCTAATTATTCGTAAATGCAATTGACATTAGAATACTAATTGTAGTATAATAAATCAGTATATAATTTAGTAGATTACAAAAGGAAATTTTATGAGATATTTTTTTACTAGTGAAAGTGTAACGAGTGGACATCCAGATAAGATTTGCGACCAAGTGGCAGACGCCGTTTTAGATGCGATTTTAGCCCAAGATAAAAAGGCAAGAGTTGCTTGTGAAGTTTGTGTATGCACGGATTATATGCTTATAATGGGTGAAGTTACTACGACTGCAAAAGTAGACGTAGAAGCCGTTGCAAGACAAACAGTTAGAAACATCGGCTATGATAAAGACGGTATAGGTTTTAATGCAGATACCGTAAAAATAGACGTTAGATTAAACAAACAAAGCCCCGATATAGCGTTTGGCGTTGACAATTCTGCCGAAGCCAAAAACGGCGGCGACATTTTAGATAAAAACGGCGCAGGGGATCAAGGCTTAATGTTTGGTTATGCATGTTCGGAAACTTCTGAACTTATGCCTTTGCCAATTACTCTTGCGCAAAAGATGTGTAAAAAACTTGAAGAAGTAAGAAAGTCTAACGAATTGGATTATCTACTTCCCGATGGTAAAGGTCAAGTAACGGTAGAATACGTTGACGGAAAACCTTTGCGTGTAGATACCGTAGTTTTATCAACTCAACACGATAAAAACGTAACCACCGAACAACTTCGTAGCGACGTTAAAAAATACGTTATAGACGCTATTATTCCAACCGAATACGTTGACGAAAATACTAAGTATTTAATTAACCCTACGGGTAGGTTTGAAGTCGGTGGACCAAACGGCGACTCAGGGTTAACGGGTAGAAAGATTATAGTTGACACTTACGGTGGAAAATGTCCACACGGGGGTGGCTCTTTTTCAGGCAAAGACCCAACGAAAGTAGATAGGTCTGCAACCTATATGGCTAGATACGTTTGTAAGAACCTTGTAAGCGCTGGTCTTGCAGAAGAATGTCAAGTTCAAATAGCATACGCAATAGGCGTTGCAAAACCCGTTTCCGTTATGATAAACACTTTTGGAACGGGTAAACTTTCAGACGAACGTTTGGCAGAAATAGTCGTTAAAGAATTTGACCTTCGTCCATCTGCAATAATCGAAAACCTAGGACTTCAAAATCCGGTATATAGTCAAACTTCTGCCTACGGCCATTTTGGAAAGGACGGACTTGCTTGGGAGAGGACCGATAGGGCAAACGACCTAAAAAAATATTTGTAAAATGGGTTTTTATTCCAAAATAACAGCCTTTATTAAAAAGTATTTTTTTGAAACTAATTGGCGTTGCGCCGTTTGTGGAAAAGAGATTTTTGACGGCGAGTATTTTTGCAAGGAATGTGAAAGTCAACTTCCTTTCAACGATAAGGCGATATGCAATCATTGTGGTAGACAAGTCGTTGCTCCGGAAGAATATTGTTCAACTTGTAAAGAAAGACTGTTGTCAGTTGATAAAGGCAGAAGCGTTTTCGTATACGATAAGCCGATAAGTGGCTTGATTAAGTCTGCTAAATACGATAATAAAAGGTATATATTAGAAGCCTTTGTTGATTATTTAGCACTAGCGTATTTCAAAAACTGTTTTAACGCAGATTATATAACCTACGTTCCTATGACGGCAAAAGCCCAAAAGAATAGGGGATATAATCAGTCGAAAGTTCTAGCCGAAATGCTTTCCAAAAAGGTAAAAATTGACCTTATCGATTGCCTAGTTAAGACGAAAGAAACGGAAAGGCAGGCAAAACTAGATAGAAACCAAAGAATGAAAAACTTAGAAGGCGTTTTTAGGGTAACTAGTCGCAAACTGATTAAAGAAAAGTCAGTTCTGATTATAGACGACGTTGCTACGACGGGCGCTACTTCTGAAAATATAGCAAAAATATTAAAACGCGCAGGCGCAAGCAAGGTGTTTTTATTAACAGTTGCAAGCGTTTCGCCAAAAGACGGATATTAATATCTACTATTAGGAGTTAATAATGGGATTATTTAAATTTCTTCTCGGTGGAGAAGCAAGAAAAAACGTTAAAAAATTATGGGCAATGGCTGATAAGGTTATTGAGTTAGAAAGTAAATACAGTTCTCTTTCTGACGCTGAACTTACCGACCAAACGAACGTGTTAAAAGACAGACTTGCAAAGGGTGAAACGCTAGACGATATTTTGTTTGATGCTTTTGCAGTCGTTCGTGAAGCGGCTTTTAGAGTTCTTCAAATGAAGCATTATAAAGTTCAAATAATCGGTGGTATATGCTTGCATCAAGGCAGAGTAGCCGAAATGAAAACTGGTGAAGGTAAAACTTTGGTTGCAACCTTGCCTGCCTACTTAAACGCGCTTTCCGGAAAAGGCGTGCATATCGTTACCGTAAACGACTATCTTGCTTCACGTGACGCAGAGTGGATGGGTAAAATTTATAAATTCCTTGGCTTAACCGTTGGCGTTGCTATTTCTGGTATGGAAGACGATGACAAGAGAAAAGCCTACGCTTGCGATATTACTTACGGCACTAATAACGAAATGGGCTTTGACTATTTAAGGGATAATCTTAAATCAAGGCTAGAACAAATGGTTCAACGTGAACTCAACTTTGCAATCGTCGATGAAGTTGACTCAATTTTGATTGACGAAGCAAGAACTCCACTTATTATTTCTGGCAAAGGTCAAGAATCTAGCGAAAAGTATCTTTCTGCTAATAAATTCGTTAAAACTCTTATTCTAGATAAAGATTTTACTATAGACATTAAGGAAAAATCCGTTCAAATAACAGAAACGGGCGCAAGGAAAGCAGAAGTTTTCTTTGGGCTTGCAAACTTTTCCGATATAGAAAACGCAAGCCTATCGCACCACATTCAACAAGCCTTAAAGGCAAACCATATATTCAAAAGAGATAACGACTACGTTGTTCACGACGGAGAAATTATTATCGTTGACGAATTTACCGGTCGTTTAATGATTGGTAGACGTTATTCTGACGGCTTGCACCAAGCAATCGAAGCCAAGGAAGGCGTTAAGGTTAGAAACGAAAACAAAACCTTTGCAACCATTACCTTCCAAAACTACTTTAGGCTTTATAAAAAACTATCTGGTATGACCGGAACGGCTAAGAGTGAAGAACAAGAATTCCGTGCAATTTACGGTCTAGACGTTCTTGAAATTCCAACTAATAGACCTGTTGCAAGAGTTGATATGCCCGACGTTATTTTCAAAACGGAAAAGGGTAAATTACATTCAGTAATTGAAGAAATCGTTGAAAGCAATAAAAGGGGTCAACCTATTTTGGTGGGCACGGTTACCGTAGAAAAATCTGAAGAAATAAGCAAACTTCTAATTCGTAGGGGAATCAAACACAACGTATTAAATGCTAAAAACCACGCTAGAGAAGCAGATATCGTTGCGCAAGCAGGTAGATACGGCGCAGTTACTATTGCAACTAACATGGCTGGTCGTGGAACGGACATCTTGCTTGGTGGTAACCCAGAGTTTTTGGCAAAGAGAAAACTTCGTGAAGAAGGGGTGGAAAACGACCTTATCGAACTTGCAACGTCTTTCGTTGCTGAACTTCCTGAAGAAGCGCAAAAGGTTAGAGAACACTACCGTGAAGTTTACGCTAAATTCAAAGAACAAACCGACGCTGAAAAGATTAAAGTTTTAGAAGCAGGTGGTTTATATATTTTCGGCACGGAAAGACACGAATCTCGCCGTATTGACAACCAATTAAGAGGGCGTAGTGGACGTCAAGGCGACCCAGGTAGGTCGGTATTCTATATTTCTCTTGAAGACGATTTAGCAAAGCGTTTCGGTGGGGATAGAATGCAAAAGGTTTACGAGTTTATGGGTATAGACGAATATGAACCTTTACAATCTAAAATGCTTACCAGAAGTATTGAAAACGCTCAACGCAATATTGAAGGCAGGAACTTCGGCATTAGAAAACACGTTCTTGAATATGACGACGTTATGAATAAACAACGTGAAGTAATGTATGCAGAAAGAATGAAGGTTATAAAGGACGAAAACGTTCACGAAGACATTCTAAAATTAATACCTGATTTTGTTCGTTATACTGTTATTTCTAACGTTCAAAGCGAAAATAAGCCTGAAACTTGGGATTTAGAAAACCTTAATAAGGTAATCGAATCAAAACTTTTACCAAAGGATAGCAACTTTGTAACCAAAGAAAAAACTCAAAATTGGGACTTTGATTATTTAGTAGAAAAACTTACTGAAGAAACCATTAGAGTTTACGAAGAAAAGATTGATAGATATAAGGAAGAAGGCGTAGATTTCTCTGAAATCGAAAGAATAGTTTTCCTTAAAAATATCGATACCAAGTGGATTGACCATATCGACGCTATGGACCAACTTAGAAAGGGTATTTCTTTGCGTGGCTACGGCAACGTTGACCCCGTTTTAGAGTATAAAAAGGAAGGTTTTGAAATGTTTGAAGACCTTACCGAATCTATTCAAGACGACACCGTAACCGTATTGCTAAAAGCAGAACTTCGTAAAGTTCCCGTTGTAAAGCAAGAACCACAAAATTTATCCACCAATCGCACGGACGGTAGCGCGCCAATGCCTAAAAAAGCAAAACAAGAAATAGGCAGAAACGACCCATGCCCATGTGGAAGTGGTAAAAAATATAAAAACTGTTGTGGTAAATAAAAATGGTTAATTTTGAAGAATATAAATTAAAGATTAAAGAATTAAAAGGTATCCTTTCGGAAACGGGACACTCTCTTTGACATTGATAGATTGCGTTCTGAATTAAAAGAAAAGATAGCACAATCCGAAACGCCCGAAGTGTTTTTAGACCTTAAAAAAGCCCAGCAAATATCAAAGGAAATCGCTTCTTTAGAAAATAGAGTTACAACCTTTACTAAAGCCGAAAATATCGTTAACGATACCTTGGATATGATAGAACTTGCCGAAGAAGAAAACGACGAAAGTATAATAGAGATTATAAGCGAAGAACTTTCTTCAGTTGAAAAAACCATTGAAGAAATGCGTCTTGCAACCTTGCTTTCTGGCAAATACGATAGGCTTAACGCAATATTAACCTTACACGCAGGCGCAGGTGGAACGGAAGCCTGTGATTGGACGGAAATGCTTTATAGAATGTATATGTGTTATTGCGATAAGCAAGGCTATACTTATACAGAACTTGATAGGCTTGAAGGCGATGGCGCTGGAATAAAATCCGTTTCATTTAAGGTGGAAGGTGATTGCGCTTACGGGTATTTGAAAGCCGAAAAAGGCGTTCACCGTTTGGTGCGTATCTCACCTTTTGATGCAAATAAAAAACGTCATACGTCTTTTGCGTCGCTTGAAGTTACCCCAGAAATTGAAGAAGATAATTCAATAGAAATTAAGGACGATGAAATTAAGGTGGACACCTTTAGGTCAAGTGGCGCAGGTGGTCAACACGTTAATAAAACGGAATCTGCCATAAGAATTACCCACTTGCCAACGGGAATCGTCGTTGCTTGTCAAAACGAACGTAGCCAAACCCAAAACAAGGAAATGGCAATGAAGATGCTAATTAGCAAACTTCTTGAAAAACGTGAAGCCGAAAGACTTGAAAGAGATAACGACATAAAGGGTGAAATTAAGAAAATTGAATGGGGCAGTCAAATTCGCAGTTACGTTTTTTGTCCTTATACGATGGTTAAAGACCATAGAACGGGCTTTGAAACGAGCGACGTAACGGCAGTTATGAACGGCAATATTCAAGGATTTATAAACGATTATTTGAAGAAATCACAATGAGTTACCAAGATAAAATAAAGGCGTATAAAATAAAAGAAAACCCAATAATAATGGGCATAGAAACGTCTTGTGACGAAACTGCCGTTGCTATTATTAAAGATGGCAGACAAATTTTAGCCGACGAAATTATTAGTTCTGCGACCGAACACGTTAGGTTTGGCGGCGTAGTGCCAGAGATAGCATCTAGAATGCACACTACGGCTATTGCTATTGCTACCGAAAGGGCGTTAAAGAGCGCTAATATGACGTTGGACGATATTGACGCTTTTGCCGTAACCGAAGGTTCAGGGCTTGTCGGCGCATTGCTTGTTGGTGTTTCTTTTGCTAAAGCGCTTGCTTATGCTACGGGCAAACCACTTGTTCCCGTAAGCCATATTAGGGGGCATATTGCAGCGTCTTATTTAGCAGACACTTCGCTTACACCACCTTTCGTAAGTATTTTAGCAAGTGGTGGTCATACTGCCGTTATAGCCGTTAAAGATTATTATGATTTTGAAGTATACGGTTCAACTATTGACGACGCCGTTGGTGAAGCGATTGATAAAGTTGCTAGAATATTAGAACTTAATTACCCAGGTGGGCCAAATTTGGAAAAACTTGCAAAAGAAGGTAAACCAACGGTTGCTTTACCTGAAATGCTCAAGCATTATCAAGGTAGTGAGTTTGATTTTTCTTATAGTGGCTTAAAAACGGCTGTAATAAACTACGTTCATAACGAAACTGCTAAAGGTAACGTCGTAAACAAGGCTGACGTTGCTTGTAGTTTTCAAAGTTCTGCAATAGACGTTTTAGTTAAAAAGGCTTTGAAAGTTCTTGATAAAACGGGTTATAAAACGATAACTATATCCGGTGGTGTTTCTGCTAACGGATATCTTCGTGAAACATTGCAAAATGCAGTAAAAGGCAAGGATATAAAACTTGTTTTACCAGAAAAACGATATTGCACAGATAACGGCGCAATGATTGGCGCAGAAGGTTATTTACAATATAAAAAAGGCAATTTTGCATCTTTAGATTTAAACGCAAAAGCGGTTATTCCTTTACGGTAATTACCGTTTTTTATTTTTAATAACTTATTGTAGTGGCAAAATGGCAAGTGTTTTAAGTTGAGTATTATTGATTGAAAATCTAAATATAAAGTCAATATTTATATATACACAATTATACATATATTTTATAATTAACAAAAAAGTTAAACGGGGTATCTATGAGACATTATGACCTTATAGTCGTAGGTGGTGGTCTTGCCGGTGTTTGTTCGGCAGTTAGCGCAAAAAGAAAAGGCTTAAGCGTTTTATTAATAGAAAAAAACGGTTGTTTAGGTGGGGCAATTTCTAACAACCTAGTGTATCCATTTATGAAGTTTTGGGAATGGGACAAGGATTATAATATCAAAAGATATATAAGCACGGGTCTTTTTACTGAAATAAGACAGTTGATTAACAGTTTTGAAAGCGCAGGTAAACTTGCAGGGTGGGAACTTGGTCAATTTAAACCCGAAGCAGTAAAGTGCGCTCTTGATAAATTTGTTGTTGACGCTGGGGTGGAATTGCTTTTTCACGCTTGGGTTTATGACGTTCAAAAGGAAAATGATAAAATAAAAGGCGTTAAGGCTTTGACAAAGTCTGGGATAATGGAATTTTCTGCCGATTATTTCGTAGATGCTTCAGGTGACGGCGATTTGATATATCTTTCTGGTTGTGATTATCAGTTGGGGAGAGAATCTGACGGTTTTTGCCAACCTATGACCACTTGTTTTAGAATGAGTGGCGTAGATATTGCGCAAATGAAAAAAGATTACCCAGAATTACAGAAAAAGTATAAGCAAGCAAAAGAAAGTGGCGATATTAAAAACCCAAGAGAAAATATTTTGTCAATGACGGGTATAGGTGAAGGTATTCTTCATTTAAATACTACGAGGGTTATAAAACTTAATCCTACCGACGCTTTTGATATTACAAAAGCAGAAATTATCGCAAGGGAACAAGTGTATGAAATCGTTGATTTCTTAAAAAGCAATTCTAGTGCGTTTAAGAATAGCACGGTAATATCAATTGCTCCTGAAATTGGCATTAGAGAAAGTAGAAAACTTAAGGGCATGCACGTTCTTACCGTAGAAGAAATTAAAAATTGTGTTAAGTTTGACGATGCTATTGCAATAGGCAATTATGAAATAGATATCCATAATCCATCGGGAGAAGGAACGGAACTTTACTATTTTAAGGAAGGGGAAAACTATCAAATACCATATAAGAGCCTATGTCCAAAGGAATTCGTAAACTTGCTTGTTGCAGGGCGTTGTTTATCTGCAGAACATCAAGCCCATGCGGCAGTTAGAATTCTTCCTATATGCGCCTGCATGGGGCAAGCAGTTGGCACGGCTATAGCATTGGCTAAAAAGACAAACACAAACACCCACACTCTAGACGTTTCTCTTTTAAGAAAACAACTTATCAACGACGGCGCAACTTTGTAAGGAGATATATTCATGTTAAAACTTATTCCACAGCCTAAAAAAGTTGTCTATAAAGACGGTTTATTAAAGTATTCTTCAGTTAAACCAATATACGACGGCGTTGACAAAAGGGTGTTAAACGTTTTGAATAAACTTCCACTATCCGATAGTGGTGTAAAACTAATATACGATATTAAAGACGGCGACGCTGAAAGTTATACTATAAAAATTGACAGCGATTTAATTACTATTAACGCAAACGGCGTTAAGGGTGCGTTTTACGCTACTCAAACGTTGCGCCAAATATTTTTAAATAAGTCAATTCCTTGTTGCGTTATTAATGACGAAGCAGGTTTTAGTTATAGGGGATTTTATCACGATATAACAAGGGGTAAGATTCCTAAATTGGAGACGTTAAAGGGTCTTATCGACCAAATGGCGTTCTATAAATATAATTCCTTGCAATTATACGTTGAGCACGTTTTTGAGTTTGAAGAAACTAAAGACGTTATTAAAAGAACGGGCTATATCACTAAAAATGAATTACAAGAATTAGACGAATATTGCAAGCAAAATTTTATAGAATTTATCCCGTCATTATCAACTTTCGGTCATATGTATGAAGTTTTATCGACTGAAGAATATAAAAACCTTTCAGTATTAAAAGATTATATCGACCCACCAAACCTTTGGTGTGCAAGAATGATTCATCATACCATTGACCCAAGAAAACCCGATAGCATTAACCTTGTTAAAAGTCTTATAGACCAATATATGCCTTGCTTTACGTCGGACACTTTTAATATTTGTTGTGATGAAACTTTCGACCTTAAAAAGGAATGTGGCGACAAAGAAAAAGAATTATACGTAGAGTTCGTAAAGAAAATAATTTCACACGTTAAATCTAAAGATAAAAAGGTTATGATGTGGGCAGATATTCTTCTTGCGTATCCAGAAACTATATCTATGCTTCCCGAAGATACGATTTTCTTAAATTGGGATTATAGAGAAAATCCTGAAGAAGCAAACGTTGAGTATTTTTCTAAACTTAATAGAAAGCAAATAGTTTGCCCAGGAACGTGGACGTGGAACAATTATTGCGAGAATTTAAGTTGGTCCAAATCAAATATATGTAAAATGGCAGAATACGGCTATAAATACGGCGCAATAGGAATGCTTACCACAAATTGGGGGGATTATAATAACGTTTGTTCTTTGGAATTGTCTACGTATGGCTTTGTGTTAGGCGCAGAAAAGTCTTGGAACCCAACTCTTGTAATAGATAACGACTTTGAAAACAGATTAAATTTTATAACCTACGGTTTTGAAAAGGCAACCGATTATTTGTGGAATCTAGTGGATTTGCAATCAGACGTTTCTTTTTCTGATATGTGCTATTTCTTGTCAGAGGTTAAAGCAAACATGCCCGTAGACTCCAAGTATAAACTAGGTATTGACTTAATTCTACAAAAACGTGAGTTATACAAAAAAATTATTGCTGATTTGCAATCGGAAAATTGGCTGAAGGGCAACTTCAAACAGGAATTTATAATTGCACTTCAAGGTATAATGACTATTCTTGACGTAAACGTTAAATATTTTTATCCCGAATTAGAAGCATTGGTGGATATTGACGAATGGTATAAAAACTATTCTGAAAGTTGGCTAGAATATAATAAGCCAAGCGAACTATATAGAATTAAAGAACTTTATTTTGATTTTGGTAATAAATAATTAAAAAACCCTTGATTTATCAAGGGTTTTTACTTTAATAACCAGCAAAAAAGTAAAAAAGGTTGACTTTTTTCAAAAATATAGGTATATTACATAACAATAACGTTATATTAAAAATTGTAGGGAGAGTATAGTTTTTTGTTGCAAACTGACGTAGAAAAAATAAAAACAAAAACCAAAAAGCAAAGATTTAGTTATATTCCATTAAGATATATTTTTGCCGCCATTTTACTTGTGGTGGAAACTTCTATCATAATAGGAACTTTTGGTCTTGCGTGTTTTTATCTTCCATACTTTTTTATTCTTGCTATAATTTTGCAGTTTGGTTGCACACTTAAAATAATATCTTCAGACTATAACCCAGATTATAAAGTTCCTTGGTTAATAGTAATATTTGTCTTGCCAATAATAGGCTTTATGCTTTACTTAATCTTCTATTCTAGAAGGCTAAAGAAAAAATATATAAATCGTCTTGCGTTTTTTGATAAGCACGGTTATAAGTATTCAGATGATAAGTTGCAAGAAGGCTTTTTGCAAGAAAATGAAGTTCTTCAAAATCAAGCCAAATATCTATGTAACACGGCAAATACGAAAGTATTTAGTAATACTAAACAAGTGTATTTTCCCACAGGGCAACAAATGCACTTAAGCATGCTTGAAGACCTAAAGAAGGCCGAAAAGTTTATATATTTAGAGTATTTTATCATTAAATACGGCAAATTTTGGAGTTCTATACTTAATATTCTAATTGAAAAGGCTAAGCAAGGCGTAGAGGTCAAAGTCTTGTTCGACGATATAGGTTGCATGCGAACTCTCCCCGGTAATTATTGTTCCATACTTAAGAAAGTTGGCATAGAGGCCTCAACCTTTTCTAGAGTAAAAGGGCACGCAACAAGTGAGTTTAATAATCGTAACCATAGAAAATTAATGATTATTGACGGCAAGGTTTGTTACACGGGTGGCGTTAATTTGTCTGATGAATATATAAACGAAATCGTTAGATTTGGCTATTGGAAGGATACGGGCATTAGGTTAGAAGGTCCTGCTGTTTGGGAATTTACTAAAATGTTCGTTACCGACTACGGTATTAATCAAAAAAGGGTGCATAAATTAAGGCAAGACCTATATCCACAATTTGACGATTTTAAGGAAGACGGATATATAGTTCCTTTTGGTGACGGTCCAGCGCCAATTTATAACCGTGGTGTAGGAAAGGGTATTATTCAAGCCATGCTAGCACATGCAACTAAAACGGCGTATATTACTACACCGTATTTGATTATAGATAACGATATGTGTCAAAGTATAGAAGACGCTGCTTTGCGTGGTGTAGACGTTAGAATAATCGTTCCACATATTCCTGATAAAAAGATAGTATTTTCTATAAGTCGTAGTTTTTATAAACGTCTTATGGATGCAGGTGTAAAAATTTACGAATATGCGCTTGGTTTTATACATGCTAAAACGTATATAATAGACGGTCAAGTTGCTATGCTTGGAACTATAAATCTAGATTATAGAAGTTTAGTTCACCATTTTGAAAACGGTGTGTGGATGTATAACTGTTCTTGCATAAAAGATATAAAAGCAGACGTAGACGAAGTAATCGGAATGAGTTTAGAAGTTACAAAAGATATGATTAAAATGTCGCCGATAAAACGTTTTTTGCGTGCATGCATTAGGGTTTTTGCTCCGTTGTTTTAATGACGTAGAGTAGTTTATGAAAAATTTAAAATAAAAAAAGGAGCATTTTAAATGCTCCTTTTAGTTTTGTAAAAATTATTGAATAGATTCTCTAAATAAATCTTTATTTAATCTAGAAAGAATAATTCCACCAACAAGCATAATTAGATATGCAGCCAATGATATAACGTAAATAAAGAAGAATATCATTGTAATATAAGAAGAGAATATTCTAGTAAAGAATGCTGGTTCTGACATGAAGTGTAGAATGAAGTAAATCAAACCAAATAAAACTTGTAGACCACAGCATAGACATAAGTGCATAGGACCTTTCTTCTTGGTGTTGCCAAATGAAGAACTAGCAACTATGTTATAAATACCAAGACAAATCATAACCAATCCGTAAATAAGGTCAAAGTCAGCAACGTCTCTAACGGAAGAAACCCAGTCAGCGCAACTTGTTGAACATAACAAGAAGAAATAACCGTAAACTAGGTTGAATAATGCAAAAGCCATTAAAACGTATTTAGGAATAGTTACCCAAATAGGTGATTTTTGAATGCCGTAAGCATCGTCTTTTGATTTTAGTTCCACAACTGGGGTATAGTCGTTACCTAGGCAGTTTGGACATTTTTCATTATCATTGAATTCTGTGCCACAATTTTTACAAATCATAGTTAAAAATTACCTCCTTAGCAAACAAAAATTCATAACTCTAGATTATTTTATCACTTTTTTTAATGAAAATCAAGTATAAATATAAATTAAATTGTGAAAGTATAAAAATATTTGAAATATTTTTGCATAAATTTTCT
>JAZNSS010000042.1:0-3197 GCA_045591355.1 Christensenellaceae bacterium
GTTTTTATTTGATTTTTAGGATTGTTTATACTCTTTCTCTGATTTTCCTTAAATATTTCGTTATTAGAATGAAAAAATGCTTGGAAAATCCAAGCATTTTTACTTTTTTAAATTTATCAATTTATTGATTTTTTAAAATTAATGAATACGAACTACTTTTTCTGGCATACGCTTTTTGTTCTCATTTTTTAGCGTTTTGCCTTTAGTTGTTCTGCCTTCGATGGAGATATCTTCGGTATTAACTGCAAACGCAACGCCAAAGTTATCTATTACGGCTAGGTCGAACGGTTCTTTTACGTATCCTGCGTATACTACGTTATTAACTTTTCCAAGTTCAACGATTTTAACACCCTTTCTTGCTCTGTCTAGTGGATCTATTTCTACTGCAAGAACACGCTTATAGAATCCCGTGTCCGTTATTATCACGAACTCTCCTTCTTCGTCTATTTGTCCAACAAAGACGATTTCGTCGCCCTTATTAATATTCAAACCTTTTACGCCACCTGCAACTCTACCTTGAACGGGGATGCCGTCTTTTAGCGCATTTAGAACCATTCCCTTTTTGGTAACGAATGCTATTGTAGTTTGTTCAACGTCTTGCTCTACTGCTAAAAGCCTATCGTCGTCTTTTAGTTTGATTGCTTGATAGAAAGGTTTAATAAGGTTATACTCTGCGCCGTCTGTCTTTTTAATCAAGCCGTTTTTGGTATAGAACAATAGACTGCCTTCAGGCGCTTTGCCTTCGTCAACGGCAAAGAATGCAACGGGGTATTCGTTTCTACCAACGTCTTTTGCAACGTCGCTAAACTTACTGCCCTTATCACGGTATCTACATTCTGGGGCAATTTCCATATCGATTTTGCAAACGTTACCAAGGTTGGTAAACGCAAGCAACGTTTGGTCGCTACGAGCGTGACAGAAAATCTTTACGAAGTCCCCTGCTTGCGAACTGTCCTTAACCTTTCTTTCGCTTGACTTAAAGTTGCGTTCGGTCATCTTCTTAAACATTCCACCTTCGGTAAATGCAACCACAAAGTCGTCTATTTGTTTAAGTTCTTTTTCTACGCTAGCGATATCTACTTCCTTTCCACCTTCTAATATATGGCTACGTCTATCGTCGCCGTATTTCTTTTTGATTTCTTTAAGTTCCTTTACAACGACTGCCATTTGCTTTGCTTTACTAGCAACTATTGCAGATAATTCTTCAATACGTTTTTTAAGTTCGGCTAGTTCTTCTTGGAGTTTAGTAACTTCCATTTTAGTAAGCCTTGCTAGTCTTAAATCAAGTATTGCGTTTGCTTGGACTTCCGTTAATGAAAAGCGTTGACGAAGTTTTGCTCTTGCATCTGCCGTATTATCTGCTTTTTTGATTATTTGGATAACTTCGTCAATATTTTTTACGGCTATTATTAAGCCTTCCAAAATATGCGCTCTTTCTTTAGCGCGTTCTAAATCGAATTTAGTTCTTCTTAAAACGACATCCCTTTGATAGTTTACGTAATAGCCGATTATATCTAGCAAGCCTAGTTGACAGGGCTTGCCGTTTGCTATTGCAACCATATTGATACCAAAGGTCGTTTCAAGGTTAGTGTTCTTATACAAATAGTTGAGTATGGCTTTGCTGTCTGCGTCTTTTTTGAGTTTAATTACTGCACGCATACCGTTTCTATCCGATTCGTCTACAACGTCTTGTATGCCTGCTAGGTATTCCTTACGGTCTTCTTTAAGTTCTACTATCTTTTTAAGAAGTTCGGCTTTATTAACTTGGTAAGGAAGTTCGCTAATAATTAGGCTTTGTTTATCGCCACTTTCCTTTTCCACGTTTACACGTGCGCGAATTTTTATTTTGCCTCTGCCCGTTTTATAGGCCTCTACTAATTCTTCACCAGAAATTATATAACCACCCGTTGGGAAGTCTGGCGCAGGGATATACTGCATCATTTCCTTTAAGGAAATTTTTGGGTTGTCTATATAGGCAATAGTGCCGTTGATAACTTCGGTTAGGTTATGAGTTGGAATATTTGTCGCAAGACCTACGGCTATACCCGTAGTTCCATTTACTAATAGGTTAGGAAAACGCCCCGGTAAAGTTTCAGGTTCTTCGGTGGTATCGTCAAAGTTAAGGTTAAAGTCAACGGTATTTTTATCGATATCACGTAGTAGTTCTAACGCCAAAGGCTCTAATCTTGCTTCGGTGTATCTATAAGCGGCGGCAGAGTCGCCGTCTACCGTTCCAAAGTTACCGTGCCCGTCTACTAAAGGCATGCGCATATTGAAGTCTTGCGCCAAGTGAACTAACGCACCGTAAACCGAACTATCGCCGTGTGGATGGTATTTACCAAGACATTCGCCGACTATCTTTGCGCACTTTTTATGTGGCTTATCAGGGGACAAGCCCATTTCATTCATAGCGTATAGTATACGGCGTTGAACGGGCTTTAGACCGTCTTCTACCCTAGGCAACGCTCTGTCTAGAATAACGTTTTCTGCATATGGTATCATTGAGTTTTTCAAAACTTCGTCAAGTGATGAGAAAATTATCTTTTTGTTTTCTTCCATTTATCTACACCCCCCCTTACGAACGTTTGATTTTTGCAAAGTTGTCTTCTTTATTGAAGTTTGCATTCTCAAAAATATATTTCTTTCTTTCGCTTACTTCGTCGCCCATTAGCACCGTTATAAGCCTGTCTGCTTCTGCAGCGTCGTCAATAGTTACTTGCGTTAAAGAACGTGTTTGTGGATTCATAGTTGTATCCCACAACTGACCTGGATCCATTTCGCCTAGACCTTTATATCTTTGAAGGTCGTAGCCACGACCAAACTTATCTAGTTTCTTTTGAAGTTCTATATCGTCGTATGCGTATTCTTCTACGTTTCCTTTCTTAATCTTATATAAAGGTGGCATACCGATATATACGTGCCCTTGGTTAACTAGTTCACGCATATATCTAAAGAAGAAAGTTAAAAGTATTGCCCTAATATGCGCACCGTCTTGGTCGGCATCGGATAAAATTATTACTTTATGATATTTTAAACTTTCTAAATCAAACTCCGACCCAATACCCGTACCAAGTGCAGAAATTATAGTTCTAATTTCTTCGTTTTGAAGAATTTGGTCAATCTTTTTCTTTTCTACGTTAAGTGGCTTACCACGAAGTGGTACAATAGCCTGATATTGTCTAAATCTAGCCTGTTTA
>JAZNSS010000043.1:0-2135 GCA_045591355.1 Christensenellaceae bacterium
CTTTTTAAGAAATACTTTGAGACAGAAAATAATGATTATAACAAGGATAGTAAAACACTAAAATTCTTTAAGAAGTTGGTAGATATATTTAGACCTGTTATTGGTTGGATTAAAGGTCTATATGCTTTTATTAAAGAACATAAGTTTTATCGGGTTTTGTGGCTTTGGATATGGGCTTTTAATTTCAATATAATTTCGATATTTATCGAATTTATTGCTTTTTATTTTTATTTTGTAGTTTCTTTTGATTTTATTAGTATATATACTCAAGTATTAAAACTTTTATACGACCTTTCTCCAATGCTAGATTTTATACCAATATTTGTTTGGGTTATTATAGGGTTAGTTGTATTTCATTCGATTAGAAAAAAAATAGCATTACGTAAACTTAATCATATGGAACATAAAAATCGTGCTTTTATTAACTCTCGTTCTATTGCTATTATGGCTTGTGGAACAGTTGGTAAAAAGAAAACTACTACTATAACTGATATAGCAAGGTCTTGCGACGTTATGCTCCGTGATAAAGCGTTTGAAAAAATACTTGAAAATGATTTAAAGTTTCCGTATTTCCCTTGGATAAATTTAGAAAATGTTTTGCGTTTGCAAATGGAAAATCACGTTGTATATAGTCTTGCTACAACTAAAAAGTTTATCAGAACGTTAAAAGGTTTATATTTTTTAAGTTTAGACAAGCCTAATTATAAAAAGGCTATAAGGCGACGTATAAGGCGTAAATTTGGGTTTGATTTTGAAAACTTGATTTTTGATTATGACTATGAGAATTATGGTTTAACCTATGACGATAAATTAAAAGTAGTTGACGTCTGGGAAGTTATTGAAACTTATTCGCAACTTTATTTTATATATGTTATTGAGTCTTCTTACATACAGTCTAATTACGCTATAAGAACAGATAGCGTTATATCTGATTTAGGGAACTTCCCTTTATGGGATACAGATTTTTTTGAGCGTGATAGCAGGCTTATGGATAGTTATAGTAGGCATTCGCACATTCTTGATTTTGATATGCTACGTCTTGGCCGTAAAGTTATAGAGAATAATAGGAACGCAAACGCTTTTGAGTTCGGTGTTGTCGTTATAACTGAAATAGGCAAAGAACGTGGCAATAATCTTGAAAATCAAGATAAGAAAAAGAAAGATGAAGGAACTAATCAGAAAAATGATTTATTTAACTCTTGGCTTAAAATGGTAAGGCACTCTGCAACGGTAGATAACTACCCTTTTGTTAGAGTAATTACCGACGACCAACGCCCAACGTCTTGGGGCGCTGACGCAAGGGATTTATGTGATATTATACATATAAAAGAAAGTAGCGAAACTAAACTTGCTATGCCTTTTTTTACTCTTGAAGAATTGTTATATGAAAAGATATTTAGCAAGTTTAGGGATTTATATTATAAATACCGTTACGTTCGTTCTGATAACACTCTTCCTATGTGGTTATTAAAGAAGATAACGGCAAAGTTTAATCATTACTATACGGGTATTTATAACCGCTTTGGATATAGCCATTTAATTGTTCAAGTAGAAAATGGAACTTTGGACGGGCAAATTTCTGAACACAAGTATTTTTTAATGAATAAAAAGACCTATAGTAAAGTTTTTTCAACTGACTGTTATTCTGATTTCTTTATGAAAAAGGCTTTACGTTCTGAAGTTGGTTTAAAAGATTTAGCAGAATTTAAATCTAATAAAGCAACGTTAGAAGAATTAATGCAAGAAAACGCTTATTTTATGAAAGATATACTATTTGGACTTAAAAATGATGATAAGGAGTGATTTATGACACGAAGAAAAAGGCATATAGTGGGTAAAGTTTATATTACTAATGATAAAATACTCGTAGGTGGAAAAGGTAAAAAACGTAGAGTTGTTTCTATGGGTAAAGATAAAAACAATATGGAAGTTAGGCGTATTTCTTCTTTATATGATAAAAACGGTAATTTAAAAGAACGTCTTATCCCTATAGAAAAATATTCAGATATTCCTAAACCAAGTGGTGTTGAAGATAAAACGTTTAGGAAAACAGTTAGCGGAAAATCTATAAATGAAAAATATTTAACTAAAACTAATACACGTCTAAATAAATGGGATATGAAGAAGGTTAAAGG
>JAZNSS010000044.1:0-3095 GCA_045591355.1 Christensenellaceae bacterium
GCAAACGCTGCAAGGCCGATTGCCCACCTGTCGCGCGTATAGCGAACGCTTTTTTCTTGACTTTTGATATGTATCATTTATAATTTATATTAGAAATATAAATTTTGGAGTTGTTTTTATGGAACAATCGATTAGTAGTGATTTAATTCGTGGTCATATAGACACTATAATTTTGTATTCACTTATAGACTCTGATAAATATGCGCAACAAATTAGCGATACTATTGAACAAAAAAGTGATGCTAAATATAAAATTAACCAAGCTACCCTATACAGTTCTCTAAAAAGATTAGAATTATTAAAACATATTACTTCATATTGGCAAGATGCTGATAACGGCAGAAGAAAGTTTTTTCATTTAACTGAAAAAGGTAAACAAATAGTTGACGCCAACTTGTCTAATTGGTCTTATTCAAAGTCCATAATTGATAAACTTATGGATGTTAAAAGTGAATTTACTCCATCAGAACCAAAGATTTTATACGTTGTTAAGGAACAAGAAAATCCTCAACCTGCCGTTCTTGCTTCCCCAACGGTTAATGATAATAATTACGTTGATATTAAAACGTCTGTTGAGAATAAACAAACTGAAAACAAAGTTGAAACTATTGAAAATAATAAGAATGACGTTAATTTTAGACTTATATTAAATCCATTAGTCAAACATAAAGAGATAATTAAAGAGAAAAAAACTCTTAATACTGAGCCAAAATCTCAAAATACTAACGTAATTGAAGAAACACAGGTAGATAAATTTGATTTCAATCAAACTATTGCAAATTCAGATTATAACGAAGATAACTTAAATTATAATGGTAGGCTTGATTTTGGTGATTTACGCATAAAAGCTGCTCAAGAAGGATATAAAATTAGGGTTTCTTCCAAAGATTCTGCGCAAGAACGTGGCAAACTTTTGGTTAATAAACTTAATTTTTTCTCTTCCTTAGTAATGTTTGTTTTATTAATTATTGAATTTATTCCAACATGTTTTGTTGTGACGCCTATACTAAATACCGGTTGGCTAAATATTACTCTATTTTTTGCTTTAGTTTTCTCACCTGTTTTATTTTTTGTTATAAAATATCTCCTTGCACCAAATAAAACAACCAATAAGAAACCTAATGGCGACGTTGTTTTAACAACTGCAATTATAATTTTTAATCTTTTGCTAATTATATTTGCTACTTCATTATTATCAGGTTTAGATTTATCGATGGAAACAAATTTGGTTAGATTTATATATCCACCATTTGTAATTCTTGCTGATATTTTAATATTCTTGATAGTTAGAATTAAATTTTCAAAAAAGAAAAAGTTTATAACAAAGTAACTATTATATAAAAAAACTCTTTCATAATGAAAGAGTTTTTTGTTTATAAATTTAATAAATAATCAATTTCAGACGGAGATAATTTTCTTACTTCACCACGATCAAGCCCAGTAAGCGTAAGTTCTCCAATTTTAATTCTTTTTAGAAAATCAACGTTATTTCCTATACTTTCGAACATTTTTCTAACTTGACGGTTTTTACCTTCAGTTATCGTAATGTGTATTTTTGAATAGGTTTTTGACGTTTCAACAATTCTAATTTTACACTTTTTGGTTTTAACACCATCTATGTAAACACCTGCGCGAAGTTTATTTAAATCTTCTTCACTTACAGGTTTTTCCGTTTTAACTAAATAGGTTTTTGGAACTTCGTTTTTAGGATGTGTTAATTTGTAAGTCAAGTCACCGTCATTCGTAAATATTAGTAAACCTTCGGAATCGTAGTCAAGTCTTCCAACCGGAAAAAGTCGTTCGGTTTTCGGTGGTAATAAATCCATAACGGTTTTTCTACCTTTATCGTCTTTAACCGTACACACGTAACCTTTTGGTTTATTCATAATATAATAATCGTATTTTTTTACAACGTTTATTACTCTACCTTTAACGGTAACGGTATCGCCACCATTAACTTCATCACCAAGTTCGCAAACTTTACCGTTAATTTTAACAACGCCTTCTAATATTAATTGGTCGGCGCCTCTTCTAGATGCAACACCACTTTCAGCTAAAAACTTATTAATTCTCATAACTAACCTTATTAATTTTTTATATCTACTATATTATAGATTTTTTCACTAAAAAGCAAGTTATTTTCAATAAATAAATTTACAACACCGATTTCAGTTCCTTTTTTTAGTGGAAACTTTAAATCATTTTTATATTTTATATCGATTTTAACCTTTTCATACTCATTTTTTGTCAATGGAAGATATACGTCATTCTTTATATATACACCGACTTTTTCGCCGTTGGATAGTTTATAAAAATCCAAAACGTTATCAGATTCTAATATTTTAACGTTTTTATAATTATCAAAACAATTATCCAAATTTGAAGCCGAATTTTGCCACATAGACGGGCAATTTAGAACAACACAAACTAGTTCTAAGCCATTTCTTTCGGCGCTTGTAACAAGACATCTTCCGGCTTTTTTTGTAAAACCTGTTTTAATTCCTGTTGCGCCTTCATATTGAGAAAGCATCTTATTCTTGTTATATAATTTTCTTTTTGTGTTTTTTGTTGTGAAAGGAATATCGATTGATTTTGTTGAAACAATTTCCTTAAAGGTTGGATTTTTAATAGCGTATGCAGAAATTAATGCTAAATCGTATGCTGTTGTATAATGATTATCGTCGTGTAATCCATGTGGATTAACAAAATTACTGTTTAAGGCGCCTATTTTTTTTGCAGTTTGATTCATTAAATATGCAAAATTTTCAATACTCCCTGAACAACAAACTGCTAAAGTTTCAGCACAGTCATTACCAGAACGTAGCATTAAACCATATAAAAGGTCTTTAATTGATAAAATTTCACCATCTTCTAAATATATACTTGAACCTTCTACGTTACAAGTTTCTTTTCTAACAACGATTTCTTTACTAACGTCGAAATTTTCGATAACGCATATTGCAGTCAAAATTTTCGTTGTGCTTGCCATATACTTTTTATCAAAAGCATTTTTTTGATATAAAATTCTACCTGAATTAACTTCAATAACAATTTCCGATTGCCCAATATTATATTTACTTACTTTAACGTTTTTT
>JAZNSS010000045.1:0-4147 GCA_045591355.1 Christensenellaceae bacterium
GGTTTGTTGAAACTTTTATTAAGCAAGATATTAGTTATGGTGGTTACTTAATTTGTTTAGAAGAAATGGGAAACAACGGACATCTTGCTAAAAAACTTATGATGAGCGAAGAAGAATTTAATTTGTTAAAAGAGGTGCTAAAATGAGCGAGGCGGAATTAAACGGCGTTAAAATTGCGTTTAGTTCCAATAGCGTTCATATAAGCAATTCATATCTAATTACCGATGACGCAAAGAAAGAGAAGATAATTAACGGAATACTTATTCTTTGCCCTAAAATGAAAGACACAAGAACAATGGACGATATGATTGTCGAGTGGAAAGCGCACAACATTTTGTATCAACACAAATATAAGCGCAAGCACACCAAAGATGTTGACTTTGAATATAAACAAAGCAAATTGCATAAGTTGGCGTTTAAAATGGTTACGATATTCTTGCGAGAAAGGAAATAAATGAAATACATTAAAGCAACTATTTATTTATTATTCGGTATTGTGAAAGCAATATTTTATTGGGTTACTTTCTTGCCAATTGCTATATTTACAATGCCGGTTGAAATGTGGAATAACGCCCTATATGGGAAAAAGCAAAAACAAATCACTATTCGTGAATTAGACAATGGTAAGATAAAAATAACGTTACCAAGTGGGGAGGTAATTTATGGCGACAAAGAAAAAAACACCAACTAACCAAATTGACCCTAATTACAAACCATATCGACAAAGAAAACAAGTGGTTGAGGACTTAAAGAATAACGGACAAATCACAAACTTCGAGGCGGAGCAACTTGAAAATGCGGTGGTGGTTGCCGACAAAGAAAAAGTTAGGGGTAAATACTTTTTAGACCTATCAAAGTATGTCGGCGACCAAAAAGAAGAATTGCAAAAGCGCATTGATAAAGGCACACTAACCGAAAAACAAAAAAAGTTAGTTCACGTTTTACAAGTCCACCAAATTAAAAAACCGATTTTAAGTAATAGTTATTCTATATCAAAAGCGATAAATGAATATTTTGAAATTACGCTTGCGGACGATAACCGCCCCACTATTAACGGGTTATCGTTAGCACTTGGTATAAATAAGAAAGACCTATTTGATATTTGTAACGGCAAAAGGGTATGGATAACGGGGACAAAAGTAGCAGGGGAAGAAGAAATTAGAAACGCAATAAATGTTATTGCCACTATGAACGAAATTGATATTGCCGAAAGTGGTGGTATGGGTTCGATGTTCCTTGCTAAAAACTTCTTTGGTTTAACCGACAAAGTGGAACATCAAATTACCGACAAAACCAACGATGTAAGCGTGAAAGACCTTGACGCAAAGTATAAAGACATTGATGTAATAGACATTGAATAGTCTTATTTCGCATTTAAAGGCGTCAATTAGGTGCGAAACATCTTATCTTGGTAAATTATTCAAGCAATAAAAAAACACGGGCATTATGTCCGTGTTTTAACTTCGAGAAAAAAGTATAAAAAAGAGGTAGCCGTTTGACTACCCCTTAATATATTGGTTGTATTTAATTGTCATATCGTCAACAAGTTCTTTGATTTTATCGTGCGGACAAAAGCAACCTTGTAAACGTGTTTCGTCAACTTTGTTTGGTAATTTTAATAGTGCGTCGCCCTTGCCGAGTAGTTTTTCCGCGCCGATATGGTCTAACATAACGATACTTTGCATTTTTGTAGCACATTTTAACGCTATTCTTGTCGTCATATTTGACTTAATTAACGACGTGCAAACTTTAGCAATCGGGTTTTGCGTCGCAATAATTAGATGTATGCCAGCCCCACGACCTTTTTGTGCTAACTTAATAATGTTTTGTTCTATGGTTTCGTTGCCCGACATCATTAAATCCGCTAATTCGTCAATAATTACATATCTTGGGCGTTCTTTCGCTTGTTTATAATCAACAAAACCTTTTTCTTGATAGCGTTTATAACGCGTTTCCATAAGTGCAACCAACCACTCCAATTTTTTGGCAATTTCGTAGGTGTCGGTTTCTAAATGACAAACCGGACAATTTTTGTATGGTTCAAATTCGACTTTTTTAGGGTCAAAAAGGTAGATGTATGGCGTTGGTTTGCCGTCGTCGTCTAATAATAACAAACCGCTTAAAATAATGCCTAAAATAATGCAATTTAGAAAAGACGATTTACCCGAACCCGTTGCGCCACCAATTAAGATGTGATTAATGACGTTGTAAAAGTCTAAAAAGATAGGGTTATTAAAGTTATCGACCCCGACATAAACCTTTTCGTGTTTCATATCAAAAGGCGATTGAAATACGAACGGCAATACATCGTTTGTTTTTTCCCAAGATAACGAAAATGAGTAATCAACAAGGTTATTGTCAAAGAAAAATCTTTTGTGGAATATTTGCTCTAAAATCTTAACTTGTTTCTTACCAAAGTCGTTAATTTGTAAGGCGCTTTCAAGTTTAAAATATTGGGTTTCAAAACGTGGACTAACAACCGACTTTTCGCAACGACAAGCAAAACCGATTTCGGTTATTGTTTCCGCGATAGATAACCCGTTATTGTTAACCATTTTTAGTTTCCTTATCAATTAGTTTAATAACATCGGCAATTGTTTCGCAAACAAAACGACTATCTTTTATTCTAAAACTAAAACCGAACGCGCTTTCACGCACCCTAATATTTTTATACGAAAAGGCGTTGTTGTCGAAATCACATCGCAAGAAAATACGTTCTTTAATATCGGTGGTTAAATCGCAAACCTTAAACCCTTGTTCGTTTAATTTGGTGGTAATAAAGTCAATAAAATGTAAACTTGTTTTGCCCGACCAAAAATCTCGTTGTGCTTGATATATTGTTTCATACATTTTTGCCTTGTCTTTCGGGCGATAATACACCATATAAGTTAAACCGCTATCTTCGATTATTTGATGTTTCATTTTCAACTATCTCCAAACCATATAAGTCGGCAAGATATGGCACAATTTCATTTAGCTGTGTGCTTTCAATTTCTTTGATAAGTGCGTCGTCGTCGGCAACTTCTTTGCGTTGATTAAGCGCCCAATCTTTCCAACCTTTCGCGGTCATAGTTTCGCCAACCATATAGTCCGCACCTTGTAAATCTTTTACACAAGTATATGTTTTCATTGTTCGTTATACCCACCTTTCAATAATGCTTTTTCAAGTTCTTTTAATTGCTTATTTGTGCCTACGTTTAAAAGGCAATCATAACCGAACCCGTTATTATATTCGTAGGTTCGTTTTTCGTGGTTTACTTGAATAGTTAAACCGGTATTACTTTGATATGCAATAATCATATAATTCCGTTCTCCTTGAACTCTTTGATTAAGCCATATCTTTTGGCTAATTTATAAAGAAAGTTTTGTTGTTCGACTAATTCGCCATAAGAAAGCGTTTTTGTGCTTTGTTCTACTTGATAATCAATCGCCTTTTGCCTTACATTGCGTTTTTTTAATTCATAGCGCAAAGCCCCGCCACAAATACGTTTAACATTTTTTGCGTCGTATTTTCCCACAATATAACCCACATAAGAACTTAATTTTTCAATTCTTGTTTTTTCTTTTGTTGGGAATAAATAATCGCTTTCCCCATTAAAACTTTCGACAAAAGCATAAAAATCGCTTAAATCTTTCGCCGTTTTTATTTTTTTAGATACAGAAAAACTAACATTGTATGTTTTCATTATAGTTCCCCCTTTAAACAATAAAATTTTTTAAGTGCTTGGTTTCTAATCTCTTTCCAAAATGGGTGGCGTAAATCGACAAGAATATTTTTAAAGTCATACATATAATATTTAAACATCTCGTTGATTTCTTGCGTCGTATATTCGTCGTCGGGTTGTAACATCAAATAACTCGCAAACCCATTGATATAAAAGTCTTTGCTTTCGATGTAATAACCATTAACCATTAGTGATACCACCTTTCGTAATCTTCAATCGGCTTGATTTGTGGGTTGTTTACCACCTTTGCGATTACATAAGTTGCTGGTATAAATAATTCCCCGTTCACTTCAAATACATCGCAACTTGCGTGATGTTGTTTAGCGACCTTGTAAAAGTCGTTATACTCGTAGCCGTCAATTTCTAACTTATCTCTAAAATTGGCGTGATTACTTCTTACAAGCAAACCGCCCACAATGTTG
>JAZNSS010000046.1:0-6131 GCA_045591355.1 Christensenellaceae bacterium
ATTTTATTACTTACAAGATTATAAAAATCACTATCGTTATTAATAATTAATTGAGAAATCGTTTTTTGGCTAAAAGATACTTCAGTAATCAACCTTTCGTTAAAATTCTTAAAATCTGAATAAAACATTCTTTTACACGAAAATTTTTGTGATAATATGTATCCAACAAATAAACATAAAATTAAACAAATAACACCTAAAAGAAATCGCATTATACTATCTTTTCAATTTTTTTATTATAAACGTTGGAAAGTTTTCCCGGCTTTCCAATATTTTTTAAAATGATATATCTATCAAAAAGGTTGTTGATGAAATATTCTTTACTAGTAACGTTTTCAATACAATCGCCGTGGCATGATGCAATAATAGTTACTCCACTATTTCTTGCTGAGAAAACACATTCCCAGTCCCTTTTAGATATCAATTCATCTGTAATGACAATTTTGGGTGACATCGACCTAATTCCATAGTTAAAAGCATATAATTTGTCCGAATACGATATAGAATCGATATTTTTTCCTTTAATTTCAGAAAACTCACCTCTTTCGTCAATAATTAGTATGCTTTTATCTAAAAGATTATTAAAGTGATTACATATATCTTTAAGAATGGTCGTTTTACCAAATGAAGGTGGAGAGATAATCAAAGTATTATATATGGTGTTTTCATTAATAATATATTTAATAATTTCTTTTGAGCAGTCTTTTATTAGATGTGGAAGCCGAACGTTTAACGAAGAAATGTTTTTTATTGTAATTATTTCATTCTTATCAAATACACATTGCCCAGCAAGTCCTACCCTTATCCCATCTTTTGAAGTCAAAAATCCGTTTTTAATTCTATCGTTAAAAGCATAAATAGAATTATCCGTTAAACTACTAATTATATAATCAATATCATTTTGTTTACAAATTAAAGCGTCTTCTTCTAAAATAGACACACCATTATGTGTAAGATAATATGACTTATCAAAAGAAATTAACTTTATTGGATAATTAAGTCTTATTCTAATTTCAATAATTATACTTAAATCAACCTTGTCCAAACATATTAAATATTCAGTAGGTAAAAAAGATAAATCCATTATACTTAATAATATGTAAGAATTAATTTTAAAATAACAAAAAAGCCTTACATTTCGTAAGGCTTTTTATGCAAAAAATTTATTAGTCGTTATTATTAATTAATTCAGAAATAGAAGCGCCAGAAGTTGCGTCCGTATCTTTCCATTCACGCAATTCTTCTTCAACAGGTTCTTCTTTTACTGCTTTCTTTTTACCCTTCTTTGGTTCTTCTTCTTTTTCAGGAACTTCAACTTCAGGTAATAACGCTTTGATAGAAAGATTCATTTTTTCATTTTCTACGTTAATGTCAAGAATTTTAGCTTCAACTTCTTGACCAACTTGAAGTGCTGACACAGGATTTTCCAACCAAGTGTTTGAAATTTCAGAAACGTGAACTAAACCATCAATTCCTTTTTGAACTTCAATAAATGCGCCGAATTTAACAAGACGAACAACCTTTCCCTTAACAACGTCACCAACGTTATACTTTTCAGAAACCTTTTCCCAAGGTTTTGGTTGTAATTGTTTATAGCCTAAAGAAACACGCTTTGTTTCTTGGTCAATCTTTAAAATTACGAATTGTTCTTGCTTACCGATTTGTAAAACTTCAGATGCGTCCTTGCAATTTGTCCAAGAAAGGTCTGATATGTGCGCAAGACAATCAAATCCGTTAACGTCGATAAATGCGCCGAATGGAACAAATCTAACAGGAGTTCCTAAAACAACGTCGCCTTCTTGAATTGCACCAAAGAATTCAGCTTCTTTTTGAGCCTTAATAGCATCTCTTTCAGCCTTTTCAGCTTCTAAAATAACTTTTTGTGAGCCAACGATTTGTCTTCTAGCACCCCTTGATTCAACTTTTTCAGCCTTTAATCTTAAAGTTTTACCAACGTATTTATCTAAATCTTTAACGAATCCGATACGAATTTGTGATGCAGGAATAAACACTTCATAACTACCAAACTTACCGGTTAATCCACCTTTATTAGTAGAAACGATAACTGCTTCAAAAATCTTACCGTTTTTAATTTCTTCTATTTCAGCTTCTTCCTTAAGAACTTTTTCCATTGCCTTTTCAGAGAATCTTACAGGATTTTTACCAACAACCATAACACGAATATCTTCGCCGATCTTGTTATCGTAATCTTCCTTTTTATAGTCTTCAAGCAATTCAGTTGCAGGTAGTTCAAAGTCCTTTTTAGCATTTTTCATACTAATTGTTAGACCTGAATCTTTCGCTGAGGAAATTTTTGCAGTAATAATTTGCCCAATTTTTAAATCTTTACTAGGCTTCATACTGTCAAATGCTGCTTCCATTTCAGACTTCTTAACTTTCTTTACTTCAGCTTTTACTTCAGCAACTTCTTCTTGTTTATCATCTACAACTGTGGTGATGATTTCTTCTGTAACGTTCTCCATCTTAAAGACAACCTCCTGGAATTGTGAAATCGGCGTTGAAGCACCTAGAACAATTCCTACTTTTTTATAATTTTTTACTTTTTCCAAATCTAAGTCTTTAGGGCTAGTTAGCCTAAAAACGTTTTTGCAATTAGTCTTGCAAATTTTAGCCAAATTATCGGTGTTATTGCTATTTGCACCACCTATAACCAAGACTGCGTCGCATTTTTTTGATAAAATGTCCGTTTCTCTTTGGCGTCTTGTTGTAGTATAACAAATTGTTTTGAAAATATCAACTGTTTTTGCGTCGTTATGCTTAAAATTTTTAATTATTTTTTTATATTTTTCTTCTGAAAAGGTCGTTTGAACGACAATACATATTTTATCTGAAGAAAGGGTTGATAATTCTTCGGGATTATCGGTAATTAATGCGCTATTATTACACCACCCGTTAATACCAATAACTTCTGGATGGTTAGCATTACCGATAATTGCAATAGTATAACCTTCAGAAAATTTACTTTGGACAATATTTTGAATTTCTTTTACAAAAGGACAAGTGCAATCAATAACGTTTACTTCTAATTTTTTTAGCAAATCAAAAGTGGACTTAGGTTCTCCATGCGTTCTGATAACTAGGTTATCACCTTTTTTTAGTGACGGTAATTCTTCTTTAGAAATAATCTTAATACCTAAATTAATAAGTTCTTCGTTAACCGACTCATTATGTATTATTTCCCCAAGAAGGTAGTTGTTATTCCCTTTTAGCGCTTTAGTAGTGTTAATTGCCCTTTCAACACCAAAACAAAAGCCACACTGTTTACCCCTAATAATTTCCAATTTAAATACCTTACTTAATATACGATAAAATTATGTCTAAAACTTGTTCTATAGACATATTTGTAGTGTCAATTTCAATAGCATCTTCTGCTTTTTTTAGAGGAGAAAAATCTCTATTCTCATCATTGTAATCTCTTTGTTCGATTTCAACTTTTAAGGCATCGTAATCAACTTTATGACCTTTTTCGGTTAATTCCTTAAATCTACGATTAGCTCTTTCTTCTACGCTTGCAGTAACGTAAAACTTATAATTTGCGTTTGGAAGAACGTATGAGCCAATATCACGGCCATCTAAAACACAAGAAGTATTTCCTGCTATTTTCCTTTGCATTTCTACCATTTTAATTCTAACAGGCTTTAAACTTGAAACGTTTGACGCAGCCATTGAAACGTGTGGTTCTCTAATTTTTTCTGAAACGTCTTCCCCATCCAAAAAAGTATGTTGAGCGCCGTTTATGTATTTAATTTCTAAATCAATGTCGTTAATAAACGTAAGAACACCTTTTTCATCAAAAGAATCAAATCCACATTTAATAGTCTTTAGCGCAGTTGCTCTATACATAGCACCCGTGTCTAGATATAGAATATCTAGTTTTTTTGATAAAAATTTAGCAATAGTGCTTTTACCACTACCCGATGGTCCGTCTAAAGCAATAGAAAAATGTTTTTCCATAGTATATCCACCTTTTTATTTATTTAAGGCATAAAGCCTTTAATTACGAATTAAGCCCTGCTAAGTAACCTGTTGAAAAAGCAATTTGAAGATTAAAACCACCAGTAAAAGCATCAACGTCAATTACTTCTCCTGCAAAAAACAATCCTTTAACAAGTTTGCTTTCCATAGATTTTGGGTTAATTTCAGACACCTTAACCCCACCCGAAGTAACAATGGCTTCTTCAATTGGACGAAGTTTTGAAATCTTAAATTGTAAATTCTTTAATGAATTACATATTTTTTTACGTTCTTCTTTTGTAACGTTACAGCAAGGCTTATCAAAAGAAACGCTTGCATCATTAAGAACGTTAGAAACTAAATTTTTGGGGACCAAAGAGCCCATAACGTTCGATATTGCTCTGTTTTTATTTAAATCAAACTCACGAACAAGTCTATTATTTAATACATCCATAGTAAGTGCAGGCTTTAAATCAATAGATAGGTTCAACTGTTTTAAATCTAGTTTATTTATTAAACAAGATGCTGATAGTATTATCGGGCCTGAAACTCCAAAATGTGTAAATAACATTTCACCAAAGTCTTCGTAAATAGTTTTGTCTTGACTATTAATACGTATTTTAACGTTTTTCAAAGAAAGACCTTGTAAATGTTTAAATTTTTCACCACACAATTCAATACCAACTAAAGATGGCAATGGTTTTACAATAGTATGTCCACATTTTTTTGCAAAATCATATCCGTCACCCGTGCAACCAGTCAACGGATAAGAAACGCCACCCGTGCAAATTATAACTGAATCACAATCTATTTCTCCATTGTCAGTAATAACTTTGTAAACCTTATCGTTTTTAACACAAATTTCTAACACGGAAGTATTGAGTCTAAGGTCTACCCCTAAAGAAATGAGTGATTTTTCTAAACATTTAATAACGTCGCTAGATTTATCACTTAAAGGAAAAACTCTATTTCCACGTTCGGTTTTAAGTTTTAGTCCATTATTTTCAAAAAAATCAATTGTATCAGTCGGGGATAAATTATTCAAAGCACTAAATAAAAACTTAGGGTTAGTAACAACGTTTTGCATAAAATCATTAATTAAAACGTTATTTGTAAGATTGCAACGACCTTTACCTGTTATGTAAACCTTCTTTCCTAACTTTTCATTTTTTTCAATTAGTATAACGCTGTTTCCCTTGCTTGCGCTTGCTATCGAAGCCATCATACCACTAGCGCCACCACCAACTACAACAGTTTTCATTTATCACCTAAAACGATTATGTCACGCATAATATATATTATTTTTGCTTGTGTTTTCTTAATATTTTATCCTTAATAAACTTTTCAATCTTATCGCTTTTTTTATATAGAAGTATTGATATACATATGGTTGTAACAAAGAATAAAACCCAAAGAAGAATACCCCACCAAGTATTATAAGGTATTAAACTATTGTTTATAGAATAGCAGGATAAAAATACTGTAATTATTCTAACAATTGAAATCATAATTGCAAAATACAAGGGAGTCATCGTCGTAATCCCAGCAACAAAACAAAGTAAGTCGTCTGGAAAAAAAGGAAATAAAAACATAAAAGTAAAAAAGATTTTATCTTTACCCTTAATAAAGTTTAGGCATTTGTCTAAACTTTCCTTTCCTACAAGCCATTTTACAACTTTGTATCCAAAAATCTTTCCAACAAAAAAAGCGATTAATGAACCAATTATAACTCCAATACAACTAAGAATTGAAGCAAGTAGTGGACCAAACATTAGAACCCCAGACCCTACGATAACCATAGCGGGAATTGGCAAAACTGCTACTTGCAGAATTTGACAAACCAAATAAATTAATATTGCCCAAAATCCAAAAGAAGAAATATATTGTCTAAATTCATCCACACTTTTAATTTTATCTAAAAATCCTGTAACTTTTAGAAGATATAAGCCAAAAGTTGCAAATGAAATAAAAAATACAACAAGAAGAAATAGTTTATAAATAAACTTTTTATCATTTATAAAATATGCAGTAGTAAAAATAGTAAGTAAAGTTATAATTATAAAAGCAATACACTTAAATAAATTAGAATAATTATATATTAGCCCACTTTCAATAGTGTTAACGTATAAGATACTAAACGTTATACCCAATGCACC
>JAZNSS010000047.1:0-42574 GCA_045591355.1 Christensenellaceae bacterium
AGAAACGGGTTCAGGTGAAGAGTCACAAGGAACGTATTATATAACAAACGGGATTAATAATAAAGTAAAGGATATAGTTGTTGCGAGTAATTCTCTTGAAGAAGAAATTTTTTCACTTGGTTTTAAAAAGGGTAGATTTACTATTTTTGAAGATGGTGAGTATTATATCAAATATTCCAAGATGTCGTCAGTAAAGATGAAACTATTTGACAATAAGAATGATTGTTTAGCAAAAATTGTTTTGAGCGAAAATTTAGGTGTTTTTTTGGAAAACAATAAAACAAAATATGAACTAATTGTTTATGATGACTTTATAGGAATATATGATAAAAATTATATAGAAAGTTTATCTGATACAGATTTGATAGACACAGAAAAATTGCTTGCTGATATAGAATGGGATATATTAGAAAAGAAATCTAAACTAGGTGTGGCGAAGTTAAATATTTATAACAGTGATACGGAATTAGAAATGTTATTGCTTTTTGCGACTAGTACATTTTTAGTGTTTCAAAAATATCTACAAGAAGAAAAAAATAAAAACTACGCGTTAATGAGTTTTTGGGCGCAAAAAAGATAGGTGAAATTAAGTTTTTTACATTGTGATTGACTGATAAAAAATACTTTTTGTCCCACACACATACCCTAAAAACGAGATTTAGTCCCACACATACAAAAAGAAAACATCAACCAAACGGTTGGTGTTTTCTTTTTGCTTTCCGTTGGAAAGGTGGGTGTGGGGATTTGAAACTATTGGCTTACGCTCTATGAGTTCGCTTTCGCAATTGAAAGGCGTTGTTTTCGTTATAAGAAAATAGGCGAAAGGGGCTCGGCTTTGGCGATAGCCAATGCCTTGGTGCTTTGCACCAACTAACCCGAAGGTTAAAAAGTGGACTGTTTTGCGGGAGGCTCGAGAGAAGCAAATCCCTCCACTAGCGTGGGACGGCAAACCCCTCGACGAACTAAAGTTCGCCCCTCCCCTTAATAAGGGGAAAAGCCCCGCAACCAAACAAAGAACGGATAGGCAAACGCCTATCCGTTTTTTTCTTGGCGATTAATTTTCGTTTCTTCTAATATATTCACTAGGGGTCATGTCAAAATGCTTTTTGAATTCTCGGCAAAAATAACTTTCGTCGTTATAGCCAGAAAGATAACATACATCGTTTATCGAATAAAATTGAGAGTCAAGCAGTTCTTTTGCGCGCGCCATTTTAAGATTGTTTATATATTTTATGGGCGAAGTGCCGAATTTTTTCGCAAAAACATTTCTAAGATGCACGCTACTTATCTTACATAATGATGCTAAAAATTCAACGCTTATACTTTCTTTATAATAATTTAAGGATATGTAGTTTATAGCAGGCTCTATTACGTTGGACTTTGAGTAGGGGGTGTTATACTCCGATTGCATATTATATAATATATTATATAATTCGGACTTGATTTTAGAAATAGCCCACGCACCTTTTCTTGCCATGTATTTTTGGGCTTGTTTAAAACTATTAAGACATGAATCTACGTTTTTGATTTTTAAGGCAAAAGGTTCAAAGGATGCGCCGTCTGGCATTTCAAAATTAATTGCATAGCAGTCAAAAGGTGTTTTTTGCTGTATGGTGTAGTTTGAACCTTTGGGGAAATAAAAAAGAGTGTTTTCCAACACCTTAATTTTTTTATTTTCAAAACTAAAAACCCTTTCTCCACCTAAAAAAAGAGCAATACCGTGGCTTTTTCTGTTTTTATGGCATACGCTTCCCGTTCCAGCCTTGACGATATTTGCGAACGTGATTTCTCCGATTGTAAAGTTATGATTCATAAATTTTTCCATATTATCACCATAAATATTATATAATTTACTTTCGAAAAAGTCAATAAATTGCGAAATGTTCATTACAAAATCTTTCGTTTTGTTATATAATAATGTAAACTTAAAAATGAGGTGCGTTATGGAATATATAAAAAACAGTGATTATGAATTTATAATGAATAAGCATCATAAGCAAAACGAGCCGTTCAACTCTCTTGCGAGATTCGTTAGAAACGATAGCTTGTATGAAGAAAATTCTGGGCTTGCGCCTGATTTAATATACAAAGGGATTGAGGAGCAAGATGAAAGATTAAAAGACCTTTCACACCCCGTTAGAAAAGCAAGGGCGTTTGAATACGTTTTGGCAAACACCCGTATTTCTTGTGATGCAAGAGATATTTTTCCGTGTATCAATATGATTGACCGTCCCTTAAACAAAACGGTAATAGCAAAATGGTCAACAGAGGTTTTTGGGAAGATAATACCAGAAGTAACAGAAAAACGTATTGCGCTTATGTCCGTGGGTGCTGCATCTATTTGGCCAGACTACGACCATAGCGTTCCTATTTGGGATAGAATTTTCGACCTTGGTTTTAAGGGGTTATTAGAACAAAGCGAAAGGGCGAGAAACGAAATAGAAAACATCACCCCTGACCAAACTGCGTTTTTTGACGGAATTAAAATTACCTATACTGCTATTCTAAACTTTTTAGAAAGACTTGAAAACAAGGCGAAAGAAGACGGAAATTTGCGTATGAAAGAGGCGCTTTGCCACATAAAAAATAATCCACCAGCAACCTTTTACCAAGCATTGCTTGTAGATTACATTTATTTTATGCTTTGTGAACATATCGAAGGCTTGCAAGTCCGTTCTCTTTCAAACTTTGACCGTTTGTTTTATAAATTTTATAAAAACGATTTGGCAAACGGTATAGAAGAGATAGAAATAAGGCGTGATTTAGCGTATTTCTTCTTGCAATTCACGGCAATAGGAAACTATTGGAATCAACCCGTGTTTTTAGGTGGCTCTAAGCAAGACGAAACGACGGAGATTAACGAACTTTCTTATCTATTCCTTGACGTTTACGATAAAATGAAAATTTACAACCCTAAAGTGCAAATAAAACTTGCTAAAAATACGCCCAAGGAATTTGTTCTTAAAGCACTTGATATGATACGCAGGGGGAATAATTGCATTGTTTTCGTGAACGAAGCAACCATTCGTAAGGCACTAGAAAATGTCGGTTACACGCCCGAACAGGCAAGACTTTGCAACGTTAAGGGCTGTTATGAGTATTCTCCACAAGGCACTATGGGAACGGGTATGAACAGTGTTAATCTTTTAAAACCCCTTGAATACGCTTTGCATAAAGGTTGCGACGGTGTTACGGGTAAGTTCTCAGGGATAGAAAGTCCAGACGTTAGCGCCTACAAAACCTTTGAAGATTTATTTGACGAATACAAAAAGCAACTTAAGGGTTTAATAGATAGCATAATCGACATTGTAAACAATTCTGAACACTATTTAAGTTATATAAATCCACAATCAATGCTTTCTGCCACTTATCCGTCTTGTCTAAAAACCGGCAAGGACGCTTTGCACGGCGGGGCTGAAGGCAACGGAAGTGGTATGGGTTTTGGGTTCGTAGCAGATATTTCTGACTCTTTAACGGCCATAAAGAAATACGTTTTTGATAAAAAGGAAATAACCCTTTCTCAACTTGTAGAAATGTTAGATAGCGATTTTAAGGGAAACGAGAATTTTAGGCGGAAACTTCTTGCAGATAGAGATAAATACGGCAACAATAAAGAAATGCCCGATTCTTTCGCTGTCCAACTTGTTGACTTCGTGCGCGCCAACGTTATTGGCAGACCAAACGCAAAAGAAAGAGGCGGAAGGTGGGGGTTAGGATTCCACGTTGCAAGAATGTCTTACAGCGAGGCTTCAACTACGGCATCTTCTCCTAACGGAAGATTAAGAGGCGAGGAACTATCTAAAAACATGTCGGCTTCAATGGGGATGAATAGGGAAGGGGCAACTGCAGCTATTTTATCTATAACTAAGATTGACGCCACAAAATTCACAGGCGATGCTTCTCTTGATTTAGGCTTGTTGCCTTCTGCCGTAAAGGGCGTAGATGGGCTAGAAGCAATGTATGCTTTGCTTATGACTTTTGTAAAGCGTGGTGGCCACGCAATTCATATAAACGTGTTTGATGCACAAACTTTGCGTGATGCGCAGGCTCACCCTGAAAAATATCAAGACTTGCAAATTAGAGTTTGTGGTTGGAACGTTCTTTGGAATAACATTAACAAAGAAGAACAAGACGGTTTTATTAAGCAGGCAGAGGCTTTAATATGACGGCAACTATATTTGAAATCAAGCGTTTTGCCGTTCACGACGGCGATGGAATAAGAACGACGGTTTTTTTTAAGGGCTGTCCGCTTAAATGCGTGTGGTGTCATAACCCAGAAGGCATTTCTTTTAAGCCACAAGTTGCCATTTATAATAACAAATGCGTTGGTTGTGGTAACTGCCAAAAGGAAGGTTTTATCATAGAAAACTGCCTAGGCGAAGCAAGGGTTTTATACGGAAAAGAAACTACGATAGAAGAACTTTTGCCAAAACTTTTAGAAGATAAAGATTTTTTTGAAACTAGTGGTGGTGGAATAACTCTTTCGGGTGGAGAATGCCTTTGCCAAGCCGATTTTTGCGCCCAATTACTAAAAGAAATAAAAAAACAAGGCATTAACACTGCCGTTGACACATGTGGGTTTGTATCACGAGAAAGTATAGACAAAGTTTTGCCTTATACCGACGTGTTTTTATATGATATTAAAGCGATAGACGAAGACGTGCATATCCGTTGCACAGGGCAAAGCAATAAAATTATTTTAGAAAATCTAAAATATATCGATTCACTTGGCAAGAGTATTGAAATTCGTATCCCTTACGTGCCTAACTTTAACACCGACCAGATAGAAAAAATAGCCGACTTTTTAAGACCGCTAAAAAACATAAAGGCAGTAAGAGTTCTGCCATACCATAACTTTGCAGGCTCAAAATACACCGCTCTTGGTATGGAAAACAATCTTCCTGAAACTCTTCCAACAGATGAGGAAATAAAAAGGGCGCAAAGGCGTTTTTCTAGTCGTAACGGTAATTTAGATTTTTAACAAGGCAAAAGGCGAGAAAATTCTCGCCTTTTTTGTTTATGGTTATACAAACTCAAAATTATTCCAACTGACCATTTATAACTAAATAGTTCAATTAAGTTAGCGCTTGTGTAACCAAGTGAGACACTATTAAATCGCCTAAGGTTCAACGGTGTAAACATCAAGAAATATTTTCGCAGTTTTCTTTGTTTTTTGTCTATTGACAAAAAAACCACCGTGCTATATACTTTGATTATAACTTTCGATATATTATTAGGGAGGTCAATTATGGAAAAGAAGATAATGAACACATGGCAACCTATTAAATGCTCGTCTAATAATAATAAAATAGATATAGACATATGGGGCAGACATTATACAATCGAAAATAACGTTCTTTTTTCTTCTGTGATTGTTTTAGGCGAAGAAATATTGTCCTCTCCAATAAGAATATCGGCTAAAGAAAATAATAATGATTGCCGTTGGACCGAGATAGAAAATTTTGTTCTTGAAAGTGAAGACGAAAAGGCAATTATATGTTCTAGTATGCGCAGTGAATATATAGCAGTAAATGCTGTGTCAACCATAGAATTTGATGGTTACACGTCTATTAATCTAACTGTCATGCCTCGAACTCACACTCTTTATGAGGACAATCATTATGGCGAACAAGAGCCTAGTGATTGGGCTCTTGATAAATTATGGATAGAAATTCCTTTAAAAAAGCGTTGCGCAAAAAACTTCCATTATTATCCCAATGACGTAGTTGAAGAATCCCCTGTATTTGAGAAAGAAGGGATTCCTTTTAATCGTGTAGCCTCTAGCAGAGAAATTCCTTGTTCTATGTATATGCCTTTTAAGCCGTTAATCTTTTTAGGCAATGAAAAGAATGGATTTTGTTTTGCAGCAGACCACAACAAAAATTGGCAAAATGATAATAAGAAAAAGGCGATTGAAATTATAGATGGTGAGAAAGAGGTTGTTTTGAGACTACGTCTTCTTGATCATGTGCCAAAAAGTTGGTTCCGTGCCGACGGCAGTCCTTTAAAACAGTTAGCGCAACCAATATCCTTTGCTTTTTCTTTCCAAGTTACCCCTGTTAAAGAGTTCCCTGCAAATCCATATAAAGAGAAAATAATGCACATAGATTGCTTTAATGGCAAAATCTTAGAAGAATACAATGAGTTTCTTAAGAAAGAATATATTCAAGGTAGTGGAGAAAATTGTTATGATAGGATGAAACGACTTGGTGTTACCACACTAATTCTTCATGAGAAATGGAATCCTATTCAAAACTATTGGAAAATTTCTGCCGATACACAAAGACGCACGGATGAAATTGTTTGCGAGTGTAAAAAACGTGGAATAAAGGTTATTCCTTACTTTGGTTATGAACTTTCTACGCTTTCTCCCGATTATGCTAAATTTTCTGACCAAAGTGGTTTTATGGACCGTCCAGGACTTGTAAGAGATTTCACTTGGTATCGCAAACCCAATCAGAGATGCAGGCGCATGTGTTGCAATAGTGATTTTACTAAACATTGGGTTAAGGGGATTAAAAAAGTTATAGAGAGATTTGATTTCGACGGCGTTTACGTTGATTCATATTTCTTGCCAACAGGATGTCTTAACGGTGAACACGGCTGTGGTTTTGTGGACGCAGATGGCGAATTGTGTAAAACGTATCCAGTTAACGCAACCCGTGAATTAGCGCGTGAAATTTATGAATTTTTAGAAGTACGTGGTGGACTTTTCAATCCCCATATCAGCAGTTGTTGTAATATACCAGCCTTTTCTTTCTGTCATCTTAACTGGGATGGAGAGGCTGTTCAATGGCATATTGCACGCCAAGGCGACTTGAGTATTGACGCTCTTACGCCAGACTATATGAGAACCGAATACATAGGAAGAAATTTTGGACTTAGTTATGAACTGATTGCATACACGCTAGATAATTGGAGTTTTGAAGATGCTATGACAATTTCTTTGGTTCACGGAGTATTGCCCCGTCCAAACGTTATAGGTGAACCACTTGAACTTATGTCTCCCATTTGGAAAACTATTGATGATTTTGGTGTTGAGGGGGCTGAATTTAAACCATATTGGACAAACAACATCGATTGTGGAAACGAAAAAACAAAAATTACCTACTATGAAAAAAATGGTAAACGCCTTGCGTTTATTTCTAATATGAGCAATAACGATAACGAAAACGTCAACTTTAAATTGGGCGATGCCCAAACCATTATAGATGCAATCACAGGCGAAGAACTTACGATGCCAATTACAATAAAGGCTCGCAAGCATAAAGTTCTTTTTATAAACGACTAATTTGCTTATTTACCAGTCGTAAAAGGAGTTTAGAAAGGATGAGAAACAATTTTTTCGACATACACGCCCACGTGTATAAATATCCATATCCATATAAGAGTATGAACGGGAGATATATTTTTCCAACGCCCGACGAATTATCAAGCGCTCATAAAAAATTAGGTATTACGGGTGGGGCGCTTTTAGTTCTTTCAAACGCAGAAGAATACGTTCCACAATCGGTTGGCGAAGTTGTTGATATCGCAAAAGATTTGGGCGAGGGGTATCTTCCTTTTTGCAATTTAGACCCAAGGGCTATGACCAACACTTCTGATTCTGAACTTGAGTTTCTTCTTGAGCATTTTAAGGAACTTGGTTGCAGGGGTATTGGCGAAGTTCTTCCACGCATGGATTTTGACGAGCCCAAGATGATGAATCTTTACCGAGCGTCGGAAAAAGTAGGCATGCCGTTGCTCTTTGATATGAGTTCGTCTCCGAAACGCTCTTACGGTCTTTACGACGAGTTTGGGCTAGTAAAATTAAGACGCGCCCTAAACGCATATCCCAATCTTATATTTATCGGTCACGGGCCGAGTTTTTGGGCAGAGTTCGGCACGCTTAGAAAACCCGAGGATAGATTCGGTTACCCTAAATATCCCATTGACGGAGAGGGTATGATTCCGAAATTGATGCGTGAGCATGCTAACCTTTACGTAGACCTTTCTGCAGGTAGTGGACTAAACGCTATAAGGCGTGACGTCGAATATACTAAAAAATTCTTTGAAGAGTTTTCCGATAGAATCTTATTCGGAACGGATATGTGCTTTGCTGACGACCATCCGGGGCAGGGAGATTTCTTGAACGATATGTTAGACAGTGGACGCATCACCGAGCAAGTTTACGACAATATTGCACGTGAGAATGCAAAAAGACTACTTAACTTATAACTGAAGAAAAGCCATCAACAATAAAAGAACTGTTTGTATACTCATTTACGAATAGATATTTATTATTAGTTTAGATATCAGCAAAAAATAAAAAACACTAGCCAAACGGTTAGTGTTTTTATTCTTGAAATTAGGTTGTAAAAATGATACAATATGACAAAATCTGTCATTATAGTTGTTTATAATAATGCTAGTGCGTGTTTTTAGTTGATATTATTTTCGACAAGAAAAAACAATAAATGCTTGAATAAAGCAATTTGAACAGTTATAATACTAGAAAAGTGTTTGAGCATAGCGAAAAACTACAAAAGTGATAAATTACAGAAAAGAAAAAACTCTCCTAAAAAGGAGAGCGTCGTCGCACAATGCAACAAGTGGTTAGAATAAATTCTTATTTGAACTCGTCTCATTATTCTGTATTTTTATTATAGAAATTAAAAAAACAAAAGTCAATAGTTTTGGAGAAAAAGATGAAAAAATTTTATTTAGGCATGGATATAGGAACTGATTCTGTTGGAATGGCATGCACAGATGAAGAATATAACTTGCTTCGCGCAAAAGGAAAGGACTTGTGGGCTGTGCGTTTGTTTGATCAAGCAAAACACGCCTCAGAACGCAGATCAAAACGCACGGCACGTAGAAGGCTACAACGTCGCAGGCAACGTATAGAGTGGTTGCAATCTCTTTTTGCGCCGATTATTGAAGACAAAACGTTCTTTATAAGATTGAACAATAGTGGCTTTTACGAAGAAGATAAAGATGAAAAATTAAAAACGAAATATTCTTTATTTTCTGACGAAGGATATACAGATAAGGAATTTTATAATACGTTCCCTACAATTTTTCATTTGAGAAAAGCATTAATTGAAGGCAAGGTCAAGCAAATAGACTTACGCCATTATTATCTTGCACTACATCATATAATTAAATATCGTGGGCACTTTCTTTTTGAAGGGGAAAACCTTGGAGAGATTCATGACGTTAAAAAATTGTTCAAAAATTATAATGAAGTGATTGGCGAATGTGAATTGGAGATGGATGTATCTCTTTTAGAAGAAAAAGCAGAAGAGTTTAAGGATTTGGCGCTTTCTAAAAAAGGAAAGAACGAGAAAAAGAAAGACGCTTTCTTAATGTTTAATGCAACAAGTGTAGAAAAGAAGGAATGGATTTCACTTTTACTCGGTTCGTCGGTGTTGCCAAAAAAATTATTCGGAGAAGAATATAAAAACGCTTATAAAGAAGCAAAATCTTTTTCTTTTGACGGGCTTACAGACGAAACGTTTGAAGGAATGAAAGAAACGTTCGATGAAGAACATTTCGCGTTATTACAAGCAGGTAGAGCAATTTATAATTATATTGTCTTTGAAAAGGTTTTAGACGGAAAGGAATATATTTCCGATGCTATGATTAGTTTGTATGAAAAGCACAAGGAAGACTTGCGATTGTTAAAAGGATTCGTAAAAGAAAACTATACACAAGACGTTTATTATAAAATTTTCCGAAGCAAAAATGAGAAAATAAACTACGTAAATTATGTTGGCTATAATCAATCTAAAGGCAAGAAAGAAACCGTAGCAAAGTGCAAAAAAGAAGAATTTTATAGTTTTCTAAAAAAGACGCTTTTAACGGATAATTTAAAAGAGAACGATACGGTTAATAAAATAGTAAAAGAAATCGACGAAAAAAAGTTTTTGCCGAAGATTTTGAATGCAGATAACGGTTTGTTTCCTCGTCAAATAAACGAAATGGAACTTACTAGGATTTTAGAAAATCTTTGCAAACAATACCCTGTTTTTGGTCAAGCGCAAGAAGACGGATATAGCATAAAAGAAAAAATAGAGAAGATTTTTAAATTTAAGATTCCATATTACGTTGGACCGTTAAATGTTTCTAGTGGTAATGCTTGGTTGACTCGCAAAGAAGGAAAAATAACGCCTTGGAATTTTGACGTAATTGTTGATAAAGCAAAAAGTAGCGAAGCTTTTATTCGTCGTATGACCAATAAATGCACTTATTTACATGGTAAAGACGTGATTCCTAAAGCATCAATGTTCTATCAAGCATTTGACGTTCTTAATCAAATAAACAAGTTAACACTAGGTGGCAAGCCTATTTCAGTTGCAATGAAGCAAGAAATTTTCCAAAACGTATATCTTTGCAACAAAAAGGTTTCGGCAAAACAAATAATAGAATACTTGGTAAGCAAAGGTTACTGCACGAAAGACGAAAGCAAGAATATTTTAGGTGGTTTTGATAAGGTAACGGGATTGAAAGCAAACATGAGTTCTTACGTTTTGTTTAAGGCAAAGTTTGGAAAATTAGTAGATGAAAAACCAGATCTTTTTGAAAAAGTAATTCTTTGGCACACGTTAAACACTGATAAAAAACTAGTTGAAGAGATGATTTATAACGCTTACGGCGATATTCAAGAGATTAGAGGAAACATGAGTTTTTTAAAAGGTTTAACTTCCTTTAAGGAATTTGGTCGTCTTTCTAAAGAGTTGCTCTGTGAAATTGTTGGAGGTGTTGACGATGCAACGGGAGAAGTCTATACCATATTAAATCGTTTGTATCATACCAACGATAATTTTAATCAACTTTTATTTTCGGAAGAATATTATTTTGCAAAGGCAATAGACGAAGAGAATACAGGAGTTGGCAATAGTGAAATTACATACGAAGACGTTGCCGAACTATACGTATCGCCAATGATAAGGCGTGGCGTTTGGCAAGCATTACAAATGGCTGACGAGTATGTAAAAGCAGTTGGAAGAGCACCCGACAAAATTTTTATTGAAGTTCCACGTCAAGACGGCGAAAAGGGAGACAAAGGTCGTAAGGCGTCTCGCAAAGCCAAGATTTTAGATTTATATAAGAACGTAGAAGCAGACTGCCACGATATTGAAGAATTGATAAAAGAACTTAACCGTGACGATATGACCGATTCAATGCTTCGTTCTGAACGTTTGTATTTATACTTCTTGCAACTTGGCAGATGCGTTTATACTGGTAATCGTATCAATTTGGAAGAGTTAATGGGCAATCGTTATGACGTAGACCATATTATTCCACAATCAATGACGAAAGACGATAGCATCGACAATAAAGTATTGGTTGAAAGACAAAAGAATGCAGAAAAGAGCAACCAATACCCATTGCCAATAGGGTTTACAAACCAACAGAGTTTTTGGCGTGTTTTAAAAGAAAAACAGTTAATATCTACTGAAAAATATAATCGTTTAAAAAGAGAAGAGCCACTTAAAGAAGAAGATTTTAGAGAATTTATCAATCGCCAACTTGTTGTAACAAGTCAAACGACAAAAGCCGTTGCTGAACTTTTGAAACAAAAGTATGAACAGTTTGGAACTAAAATTGTCTACAGTAAAGCAAAGAACGTTAGCGACTTTAAACAAAAATATGGAATTGTAAAATGCCGTGAAACCAATGATTTACACCACGCGCGTGATGCCTATTTGAACGTTGTCGTTGGTAACGTTTACGATACCAAGTTTAGTTCAAAATATGCTTATCGCTATACGGATAAAGAAGGCGCTTCCCGTGAATACAACTTAGAAAATCTTTTCAAATGGAAAATAGAAGGAGCATGGGCTGGCATAAGCGATATCGAAAGGATAAAGAAGATTGTTTCAAGAACAAGCATGTGCGTGACGAGATATGCAACAATTGATACGGGTAAATTCTACAAAGAAACGGTTTTTGGTAAAAAGGATAAAAGTGTATCCTACCCAAGAAAAGATAGTGTTCCTTATAACCTTAAAGACGAAAATGGGCTATATAAATATGGTGGATACTCTAGTGTTCAAAATTCATATTTTGTGGCACTAGAACATACCGTAGGCAAAAAATGCAAAAAGGTTGTTTTAGGTTTGCCAATTATAAAAAAATATCAAATTAATGATGACAAGAATAAAGTTAAACAATATTTTGAAAAAGAAGAGGGGCTAAAAGAAGTTAAGATTTTGGCAATCATTAAGAAAAATTCACTAGTATCCTATAATGGATATCAAGGTTATATTACTGGTGCTTCTGATAATCGTATATTATTTTTAAATGCTATTCAATGGTATACCGATAATCAAATGGATGGTGATGCAAAAGCGCTTTTCAAATTACTAGACATGGTAAAAGACGGAAAGATTATGATGCAGGATCAAAAAGAAGAATTTATAATACATACTAATCGTTTTAATGATAAAAAAGTTGTTATAAATAGAGAAAAGACAAAAGAAATTTACGCCAAAATATTAAAGCAAATTAACCTGAATATTTATCAATCGATTTTTGCATTTCAAACACTAAAGAAAACTATGGAAGAAAAGCAACATATTTTTGAAAGTCGAACGGTATTAGACCAAGTAAAATGTTTAGTAGGTATTATTAATTATTTAAGGCGAGGAAATTCTAGTGGTTTAGATTTAACGGCTTTGAATGAATCGAAAAGCGCTTGTGCTTTGCGTGTTGGATATGATATATCAAAAGCCGATTTTTCCATCATTCATCAATCGCCGTGTGGATTGGTTAAACGCATTCAAAAAGTATAATGGGATTTCGCACTGTTATTGTAAAAAATCGTGCAAAGTTAGAGGTGCGATTAAACAGTTTGATCGTTCGTGGTGAGCAGGAAAGAAAAATTTTTATTGACGAAATTAATACGTTGATTATTCAAAGCACGGCAGTTTCGCTAACGGCTTCTTTCTTGTGAAAAAGCAGTTATTATTACGGAAGATTTATGTGAAATATTTGAAAATTATGAAGAAACGTGCTAGTATAGATATGTAAAACTTTGTTGCATATATGTTTTATGGAATAACCGTATCGTCAATACGTCGACGTTCACGCTTAAATTTGAGGTTTGAGTGTCTTGTTATTCTGTAAGTAATTAAAACAGGGCAGTTGACCGTTGTTCCGGTCGTTGCGTTTGAGTGTCTTGTTATTCTGTAAGTAATTAAAACAGCTTTTTCAACCGGTTAAAACGGTTAAAAGTTTGAGTGTCTTGTTATTCTGTAAGTAATTAAAACCGAAAACGGAAAGCTTTTATATGAGCGTGTGTTTGAGTGTCTTGTTATTCTGTAAGTAATTAAAACTGCATAACCACGCATACTATTTACAACTTCGTTTGAGTGTCTTGTTATTCTGTAAGTAATTAAAACGAGAAAATCAAACAATATAATTTATGCGTAGTTTGAGTGTCTTGTTATTCTGTAAGTAATTAAAACTCTGACTGCTCTAACAATAAAGAAAGTCGAGTTTGAGGGTCTTGTTATTCTGTAAGTAGTTAAAACACAACGTTGTTGTGTTTAAATCAAAAGCGAGTTTGAGTGTCTTGTTGTTCTAAAATTAAATTTTTAACCAAAAAGCCGGAGAGAAAAATCTTTCGGGCTTTTTATTTTTGGCTCCGTCATATCACCTAGTTGATTTTTGACGGCAAAACGTTTTTGCTAAAACAACTATTTTCTGTGACATGGCCTTATTTTTAAATGATATACCATTGAAAAAACCAAAAGGAAATGATATAATGTGATTACCTAAAGGAGTGAACTATGAAGAAGATTAGATTTAACAAGGATTGGAGATTTACCTTTCAAGAAGACTCTGCACCATTTAATACTTTTGGTTTAGATAAATACAGCGATGCTGCAGGATACGGTTCGCATTATTATTACGATTGTAATTGGGAACGCATTGAGTTGCCACACGATTGGTCGTTGTCTTTGCCGAAGAATTCTTTGGCAAACACCTTTGCAGGGGCTTACCCCAACACTAGATATCACCGTTTTATGTCGGAACGCCGTTCAAAAGTGGAAAAGGTGAACAATATTGGCTGGTATAGAAAGCAATTTACATTAAACCCAGAATGGGAAGGAAAGCGTATATTTGTTGAATTTGAAGGCATTTTTCGCGACGCAATCGTTTGGGTAAACGGTGCATATTTAGATAGACACAACAGTGGATACACTAGTTTCTTTATAGAACTTACCGACCACTTGGTATTTGGCGAAGAAAACTCCATTGCCGTGCGTGTTGATAGCGAACAACCGGAAGGTTGGTGGTATGAAGGCGCAGGTATTTACCGTAACGTCAATTTATTGATTGGCGAACCCGTATATTTTAAGCACAACCAAACGGTAATTCGTTCTCAAATAGACGGCAGTATTGATGCTTCGGCTATTTTAGTTAACGATACCCCAAACGCCGTGGAAAAAGAAATCACTTGGACTATATGCGAATCAAACGGCAAAGCAGTTGCTAAAACTACTAGTTCCGTTGCTATAAAACCGTTTAGCGAAGAAAACGTTAACGTTAAAATGACGGTGGAATCTCCTAAATTATGGAGCGTTGACACCCCTAATCTATACACGCTTACCATTCAAGCAGACGAAGAACAGTTTTCCGAGCGCTTTGGTATTCGCTCTGTTGAGTTTGACGTAAACCGTGGGTTTTTCCTAAACGGCGCTCCACTAAAGGTGCGTGGCGCATGCGTTCACCAAGATTTTGGTGGGGTTGGTGTTGCCGTAACGGATAATTTGCAATATTATAAAATAAAACGTCTTAAAGAAATGGGCGTAAACGCATACCGTTGTTCACACCACGCTCCGTCCCCCGTCTTGCTTGACGCTTGTGACGAATTGGGAATGATTGTTATGGACGAAACTCGTATGTTCGGAACTTCGCCCGAAGCCATTCGTCAATTAACAGACTTAATTGAAAGGGATAGAAATCACCCTAGCATATTTATATGGTCGCTTGGCAACGAAGAATTTTCCGTGCAGAACAACGATATAAGTTATCGTTTAATGGAAAAGGCAACTAGGATTGCCAAAAAGTTAGACCCCACACGCCCCGTAACTTACGGTGGAAACAACGGCGCTGTTTATAAAGGCGCAAACGGCGCATCGGAAATTCGTGGCGTAAACTATATTAGAAACGGTGGAGTGGGAAATTGGCTAGACGAATATCATCGTGAACACCCCGACCAACCGATTTTGGGAACGGAAGATAGCAGTTACGTTCTAAGTCGTGGTGGCGCAGTTAACGACCTTGATAACGGCAAACTTGATTCAACGGGCATGGTTACAATGCCTTGGGCTTCTACGCCAAAGGGCTGGGTAAAGTTTACCGAAGAACGTGATTACTTTGCAGGAAGTTTTATGTGGACGGGCTTTGATTATCGTGGAGAGCCAAACCCATTCTATTATACGAACAATGCCTCAAGTTTTGGAACGATAGACTTATGTGGTATGGAAAAACCACCGTTCTATTACTACAAATCGTGGTGGACGGACGAACCCGTGTTGAAACTTACCCCACATTGGAATCATAATGATGGGGATATCGTTACGATAGCCGTGTTTACCAACTGTGAAGAAATAACCCTTTACCTAAACGGTAAACCTATTGAAACTAAAAAGGTGGAAAGATTTGACGCGCCATTATTTAAGGTTGCGTTTAAGTCTGGCAAACTTTCGGTTGAAGGTAAAAGAAATGGCGAAACTCTTTACGACGAACTTATAACTTCGGGTATTACAGATACTGTAAAGTGTGTTGCTGTGTTGGAAGGTAAAAATCAAGATGAAATCGGTATTTACGAGATAGACGCTTACGACAACAACGGTTTGTTTTGTCCACTAGCATCCGACGAGATTGAAGTAATTGCTACTAACGGCGAAATAGTCGGCGTAGGCAACGGCGACCCGTCTTGTATGGATTATGAGAAAAAACCATTAAAAGAGCAAGCAATATTCATAAAATCAATGATGGCTAACGGCAAAGAGTATATTATTCCAGAGAAAAAGGCTAATTTCATGCCAAGTAGACGAGATTGGATAGAACTTGAACCAAAGAAAGAAGGCTTTGAAGACGATTTTAGATTGATTGCAACTTATGAAATTTCAGACACCCAAGACCAAAAGATAGAACTTGTCGCAAAATTAAGCGATTTAGAAGGCTATGAATATATTGAGTTCGAGCGTCTTGGTGGAAAGGCCCACGTTTATCTAAACGACGAGTTGATAGGCACTAACACTCGTTGGTCGGGTAGGGCGCATAGTGGGTCTATTCGCCCATATCGTTTTTACACCAACTTCAAAAAAGGTGAAAACGTTATTAGAATTGAGTGCGAATATTGCAATGACGATATTCCGGTTGTTTCCGGCTACGTTAAAGTAGGCAAGATAGCAAACGAGCCTTGGCAAGTGAAACTTCACTACGGAAAGGCACGTGTGTTTGTAAAATCAAGGTCGTCAAAAGACCTAGAACTTAAGGTTAAATTAAAGTAAAAAGCAAGAAGATATTTAATTTAGAGGAGATAACTATGTTAAATATTCAAGTTGATTTTGAAAAGGTTGTTGGAAAGATTAAGCCAATGCACGCCGTTGGGCAACCTCCGTTCAAGGGTGGTTTTTGTAGGCTTGACTTTACGCCTATGCAAATATTAAAGGACGCATATATTCCATATTCTCGTTTGCATGATGTAGGTGGTGCTTTTGGTAGCAACCGTTACGTAGATATTCCTAATATTTTTAGAAATTTCGATGCTGATGAAAACGACCCCGAATCCTATGACTTTGCTTTTACCGACGCTTTAATAAAGGCGTTGATAGAATACGGTGTAGAGCCTTATTTTAGACTTGGTGTAACAATAGAAAATCAATGCAGAATTAGGGCATATCATATAAACCCACCAAAAGATTACAATAAATGGGCAAGAATTTGCGAGCATATTGTAAGGCACTATAACGAAGGTTGGGCAAACGGATATGAATTCAATATAAAGTATTGGGAAATTTGGAACGAACCGGAAAATCGTCATCTTCCCGATTGGAATCAAATGTGGACGGGAACAGCCCAGCAGTATTACGAACTTTACGACGTAGCATCTAAACACTTGAAAAAGTGTTTTGGTGATAAGATTAAGGTTGGTGGCTATGCGGCTTCTGGCTTTTATAACATTTTTGCCGACCCTGAAAAATACGGGCTATCTTGCCCTAAGCGTGAAGAAGAACGTTACACTTCGGAAAGAGAAGAATATCGTTTAAATTTCTTCTTTGGGTTTTTAGATTATATAAAGGCTAATAACTCACCAATAGATTTTTTCTCTTGGCACACCTATGGTGGGGTAGAAACCATTCTGCCGGAAGCAGACTTCGTTGATAAAACCCTTAAACAATACGGATACAACATTGAAAATCACTTGAACGAATGGAATTTATCTCACGATAGAAAGACCAACGTAGGCTCGTCTTTTGCTTCGGCAAACGTTATGGCAACAATGCTTGGTATGCAACATAAAAAGACGGATATGCTTATGTATTATGATGCAAAATATGCTTCAATTTCTGCATATTGTGGTTTTTATGACGTAAGCACCCTAGAGCCTTCTAACGTGTATTACGCATTTAAGGCGTTTGGTGAGCTGTATGCTCTTGGTAAGGAAACTGAGTGTATATGTGAAAAAGACGGTGTATACGCAATTTCAGCAACAGACGGAGAAAGAAAGGCGATTATAATAACCAACACTAAAGAAGATGTTGAAGTTGAGTTAACAGTAACAGATGATTTTTCAGTGCATATCATTGATAAAGACAATCTTTTTACACAAACAGACCTTAACCCTAAAAAATTCACACTTAAAGAAAATACGGTAGTAGTTATTAAGAATTTCTAACAAGACGAATAATTTTTCTCTTAAAACTCGACTTATCAAAAGTCGAGTTTTTTGTTTGCGAGAAATGCTTTATAAATCTATTTTATATTTGATATTATTCCGAAAAGCCATTGACATTGTTCCGTAAATAGATTATAATGTTCCGTATAAGGAGATTATAATGGCAATGAATGTAAAACAAGCGTCGGAAAAATGGAACATTTCTGATAGACGTGTTAGAGCGTTGTGTGTTAACGGTCAGATTGAAGGGGCTTATCGTGTTGGTAAGAGTTGGTATATCCCCGACGGAGCAGAAAAGCCCAAAGACGGAAGAATTAAGTCTAGAGAAAGTTTGATTTCTTTGATAGAAAAAAAGAAGGCAGAACTTGATTCTCGCCGACCTTTAACTGAAGGCGAAGTTCAAAGACTTTATGAAGATTTTATGATTGAATACACCTATAACTCAAATGCTATTGAAGGGAATACCCTTACTTTAAGAGAAACGGATATGGTTTTGCGTGGCTTAACTATTGATCAAAAACCACTTAAAGACCATATGGAAGCAGTTGGACATAAGGACGCTTTCTATTTTGTGGTTGATCTTGTAAAGGAAAAGGCAGAACTAACTGAATACGTGGTAAAACAAATACATTCACTTGTTCTTGCAGATAAACCTATGGATAAAGGCACGTATAGAAAAGTTCCTGTTAGAATTTTAGGTGCAAATCATGAGCCTGTTCAACCTTATCTAATTGAGCCAAAAATGAACGAACTATTACTTGGCTATAAGAGCGATAATAGAAATATTGCAGAAAAATTAGCGCTATTCCATATTAAGTTTGAAGGTATACACCCTTTTATTGATGGAAACGGTAGAACGGGTAGGCTTTTAGTAAATTTAGAACTTATGAAAGCAGGTTATCCACCTATTGATATTAAGTTTACTGATAGAAAAAGATATTACGATGCGTTTGACGCTTATTACGTTAAAAAAGACTTATCTGCAATGACCAAACTTTTTGCAGAATACCTAAACGCAAGACTAGATGAATATTTGAAGATTTTGGTAGACTAAGGAAGAAAATTATGACTGAATTTATATTTGATGAAAATAAAATTAAAAAAGCGTTAATTACCTACTGCAATAAGGTTAACGAGTTATATAAAGCAGGCAATGTTGAAAGTTCATATAACAAACCCATTATGGACTTAATTTCGCTTTTTGGCTGTAAGCCTGAAGATTTTTCAGGAGGCAGAAGTGCAGAGGCTGGCGAAAACGTTGATATTAAATTGTGGCATTTAGAAGAAGATATAAATGATATCCCTGCGTTTGGTGCTATTGAAGTTAAGAAAGTTAACGGCATTGATGATAGAGCAAATAAACAAATTCTAATTGAAGCAAATAAGTTTGGCAACGTTATTTTAACTGATAACGTTTCTTGGCGTTTCTATCAAAAAGGCGAAACCACTATGTATAATGGCTTTGCTTTGTTAAAGAAAGATGAAAATAACAATTTTGTTCTTGATGAAGAAAAAATAGATTTGTTTATTCAGTCTATAAAAGACTATCTTTTAACTGAGCCTACAAACATAAAAAGTTCAAATAAATTAGCCTTTTATATGGCAGAACATGCAAGAACAATAAAGGTTATTATAGACGGCATATTAAAAACCGACTATACAAAACCTATGTTCAATGAACTTAACGCACTTTTTGCTAAATTAAGAGAAGATTTGTTGCCTGATTTAACGATAGAAAAGTTTGCTGATATGTATGCACAAACTATTACTTATGGTTTGTTTATTGCACGTTATAACGATAAATCTTTAACTAACTTTTCACGTGGCGAGGCGTTAGAAAATCTTTCAAAAGAATCGGTATTGTTAAAGAAATTCTTTATGCATATAACCACTTCGGATAGCCTACACCCAACGCTTAATAAGTCCGTTGAAAAGCTTTGTAATTTATTTTCTATTGCCGATTTGCAAGCGTTACTAAATCAATATGAGAAAAAAGACCCTATCGTGCATTTTTACGAGGACTTTTTAAGCTACTACGATAAAGAAGCAAAGAAAAACTTTGGTGCTTACTATACACCTGTTCAAGTTGTTCGTTATATGGTAAACAAAGTTGATGATATACTAGTAAACGAGTTTAAGTTGGATAGAGGCTTTGCTAATAATGATACGTTTGATATAAAGGTGCAGTCTAACCCATACAAAGATGGTAAAAAATTAAAAACTGAAAAAATTATAACAGTTCCACAAGTTGCTATTCTTGACCCTGCGTGTGGCACGGGAACTTTTATGGCAGAAATTATAAAACTTGTTAAAGAAAAATATTTTTCGGGTGCTAATGCAATTTTCTATAAAAAGTGGATAGAAGACAAAAACAGCTTAACTTCACGCCTTATCGGCTTTGAAATAATGATGACAAGCTATGTTGTTGCACACTTAAAATTGCGTAGAGTTATTCAAGATGCGTTAGGAGAAAGTCTTGATGATTCAATTAAAACTAATATTTATTTGACAAATACTTTGGCAAAACCAAAGTCATTAGTTGAAACTAATGCTCAACAATCTTTCTTTGATTTTTCGGGTGCTATAAACGAAGAAGCAGAACAAGCAGATAAGTGGAAAGCAAGAAGACCAATTAGAGTTATAATCGGCAACCCACCATATTTGGCTTCATCTACTAACGAATATGATATTTCATATTATAAGTTTGAAACTGATGGTAAAACGCCATTTGGCGAGAAAAAACATTTACTTAATGACGATTATGTAAAATTCATAAGATTTGCCGAAAAGCATATTGAAAAAGACGGAAAAGGTGTTCTTGCTTTTATAACTAATAATGGATACTTGGATAATAAAACTTTTAGAGGAATGAGAGCAAGTTTATTGAGAACTTTTGATAAGATATATATCTTAAATTTACATGGTAATTCTTTAAAACAAGAAAAAAGTCCTGATGGTTCTAAAGACGAAAATATTTTCAATATACAAGTCGGCGTTGCGATAATTATAGCAATAAAAAAGACGACTAATAACGCATGGGGAAAACTTTTTTATGATGAAACATATGGAAGTAGAACCAAAAAATTTGACATGTTAGAAAAGGAAAAATTTAATTTTAAGGAAATAGAATTAGACAAAAAGAATGCATATTTTATACCCATTGACAATAAATCGAAGGAAGATTATGAAAAAGGTGTAAGTTTATATGATTTGTTTAAAATCAAATCAACGGGAACAGATTCAGGAAACGATAAAGTTGCTATTGCTCAAGAAAAAGATGAAATTATAAGGAGAATAAACATAGTAAAAAATGCTATTTCAGATGATGAAATAACGCAACTTTTCGGTCGTTTTGGAAGAGGAATGACAGTAGAACACATAAAACGAGATGTTGGTAGGAGTGGACAAATTCTTCCTATTGCATATAGAGTCTTTGATAATAGGTGGACGTATTATACAGGAGTAGGAGGATGGTTATCTAGAACAAAAACTGAGGTAATGAAAAACTTTATACAAGAACGTGAAAATTTAGGAATAATATTTTCTAGAGGTTACAATTCACAAAAACCGTTTTCTTATATAGGAGTAACAAATAAAATAACAGACATTCATATTTATTCGGATGTTGCATACATAGCACCACTTTATCTTGCTCCAATGGGGTTAGAAGATTGGATGAGTAACTTCGATGATACACATCTAAACATGTTGAAAGCAAACATAAATAGTAAGTATGACGAATTAAAATGTTTTGAATACATTTATGGGGTGTTGTTTAGTAATCAATATAGAGAAAAATATAAAGAAAATTTAAGACTTGACTATCCAAGAGTTCCAATTCCTAAAAACGATGAAGAGTTCTTAAACTTTGCAGATGCAGGCAAACGATTGATTGAATTGCATTTAATGAAAGCAAACGTTTCTAAAGAACTTGATATAGAACTTGATGAAACTCAAAACTTGTCTATTGAGCAAGTTAAGTATCAAGATGACAAAGTGTACATAAACAAATCTACAGTTATTAGTGGTATAACTGAAGATGTTTGGAATTACTATTTTGGTGGGGATAAAGTTATTGACAAGTGGTTAAAGTCGCACAAGGGCGAAGTTTTAGACTATGATAAATTCAACCACCTCAAAAAAATCGTCGCAATAGTAGAAGAAACTATAAAAATACAAAAGACATTATAAAAAAGGTTGAAATATAGTTGATGAAATTTAATTTTTACATACCAATTTATGGAATCATTCTTTATGGTGCTTACAAATTAGGTGAGTTTGAAATTTGTGATAGAGAAACTTTTCTAAGTAGAATAGAAAATGTTCAAGTTCGTAACGAGGTCGCTTTTGGAGAGCAGGATAGATATTATTTGTCTCTTTTAGTTATTGCAAAAAACAAACATGAAGCCCAAGAAATTGCCTATAAAAAAGCGACGGAGTTTAAGCGTTTGATGGATTTTTCTTGTGGTCGGGGTAACTCAGTGCCAGCAGTTAATATTAGACAGCACATAGCAAGCTCTGAGAAATGCTTGGTTTTGGCAGAGGGGGATTTTGGTGTCGGTGTCAGTTGGGAAATGAATAATAATTTTATCCCTGTTGAAAAAAATATAAATATTCTCGTATCAGAAATGTTTAATAATAAAACATTCTATATTTGGGACTTACACGCTAAGCAAAATCGTTCTGATAAAGAAAATAGAATTTTAAATGCTATATTGTGGGTAGGCAAAGCACACATAGAAACGGATAATAAAATTTATTTTTTAGAATTATGTTTTGCTTTAGAATCCCTTTTACAAGTAGACATAGACAAATTTATAAATCCTAGTATCACTTATGCAATTTCTACTAGTTGTGCAATGATTATAGCAGATAGATTTGAAGATAGACAGCTTGTAGTAAAAAATTTAAAGGAACTATATAGAAAACGTTCTAACATCGCACATGGAAAAACAGTTGAGGTAAGCAATTCGGATTGCGAATTATTGTTTAAGTATGTGGCATATTTGTTAGACGACTTGTCAAATAAAGAAAAATGGCAAAAGTTTACGTCAATGAAAGAACTTTTACAAGAAGTCGAAAACCAAAAACTAGGAAAAATAGGTTAAACAGGGAGTTTTTACAGAGGAGAAAGTATGCAAATAACATTTTTAATTGGCAATGGGTTTGATTTGGCGTGCGGATTAAAGTCAAGTTATCCAAATGTGTACGAAAAATACATAAAAGAAGAAAGTAAAACAGAAGCAATAAAAAAATTTAAAGAAGATTTGATTAAGGAAAAAACTAAAGAAAAGTGGGGTAATTGGTCTGATTTTGAAATAGGAATGGCGGAGTATGCAAAAAGTTTTAATGATGAAAAAGAATTTATTGAATGTGTAAGTGATTTTAAAGCATTTTTAGAAAAGCATCTAATCGAAGAACAGCAAAAATTCTTTGCAAATTACGAAAATGTGGAAAAATATTACGGAACAGGTATAATGCAATATATTAGAGAAGGAGTATACAATTTTTATACAGGACTTACAAAGAAATTAGAAAGAAAAATTGAAGAATGCGGGGATGCGACTTCTTGGAGTTATAAATTTATTAACTTTAATTATACCGGAGTGTTAAAAAAAGTAATTTTTGAAAATGTAGCCTCAAAAACAGAAATTCTGAATATTCATGGGGATCTGATTAATCAAGATGTAATTTTAGGAGTGGACAATGTTGAGCAAATCAAATCCAATTTTAATATAAGCAAAAAAGGAAAAAGGGTTTTTGTAAAACCATATTTAAATGATGAGAATGACCCTAATAAAGTTGAGAAAGTTAAGGATATAATAAAAACTAGTTCATATATTTGTTTATTTGGCATCTCTCTTGGGGATTCTGATTTAACGTGGAAAAACGAGATCGTTTCTTGGTTGAAGGAAAATGAAAACCATCATCTCTTTATTTTTGACTATAATTGTTCTAGAATAAATATAGCAGATTTAAGTTTAAGGCTTAACGAAGAAGAAGACCGAAAATCAGAAAAAATGAAACAACTTGGGCTTGAACAGGAAGAAAAAATTTTTGAACAAATACATATGCCGATAGGAAAACTAATTTTTGAAATTGGTGCTTTTATAACAGATTATCATAAAAAGGAAGCAAAAAAGGGCAAAACGGCTTAAGTAGCGAAAGTTGATTAAATAAAATAGTTAAATAAAAAAGCGTTAGGGGACTAACGCTTTTTGGTTTTTGAAAAACTATTCTCTAATTTTCTCTATTTTTTTGCCGTTCATGAATCTTTCTTTGTCTTTGTTAAAGCCTATCTCTAGTATTCCACGGCATTTAATTCCGTCTATTTCGTAGTCGGCTATTCCTTCGATTAGCGTATATGCGCCGTCTTCAAAAACGTATGGGATAGAACTCAATAGGTTTGCTTTTACGGTTATATTACGTTTTTTCTCTATCTGTGCAACAATGGTTAGTTCGTTAGGAATTTCCCCCGTAACAATTTTTCTTCGGTCGTAACTAACTTTAGTAACGAATTCTAAGGGGCGTTCTTTTTCTCTTAAATGTCCTTCTTCAAGAATGCTCATAGATGGATAGGACACCATTGAAAAGTTAAACAAACAATCTTTGCTTACGCCTGCTAGCCACAAGTGGTTGTTCATATATCCCCAAACACGTCTTCCGTAAGAGTGGTCTCTAACGCAAGGAAGGTCGATTTGATATTCCACTCCGTCAATAGTAAACCTTCCAACAAGAGTTCCTTCTTGTTCGTAATGCACGGAATTGTTTTCTTGAACCCCTGCAAAATAGTCCTTGGTCCATTTATCTTGCGCCATTGCAACGCCTAGCCTTTCGGATGGCATATGTGAGAAGAAGTCAACTATTTGGTTATTTGAACTAAAGGTGCAATCCACCTTGCTTTGGACAGTTTTGCCGTTTTTATCCAAAAGTTCGCCTTCAAAATTAAAGCCCCAAACCCCGTCTTTATTGGTAACTTTTAGTGGGGAAGTGTCTACCGTATACAATAATCTATCGTGGTGGTAGGTGTTTTCTTGATTGTCAAAAAACACCCAAACTTCGGCGTTCCCGTTATTTCTAAGCCCCAACCTAACGTAAAGGCTTTGCTTTTTTTCGGGGCAATGCGCAGAGAAATAATAACTGTTGTTAAAAGTTCCGTCGCCGTCGTAACTTAGGGCAAAGTTTTCTGCCGTTTGTTCGTCGAAGGGTTGTTTTTTTCTTCTTTTATTAATGATTTTGGTGATTATAAATTTTTTCAAGCAAAACATTTTAGCGCTCCTAGAAGATAATTAAACTAATTATACCACCATTTTTTATATTTTGCAATTAATGAAAAGGGTTGGTTTTGTTGCAAATGTAAACTTGGTGTTGTATAATAAAAGGGCAAATTTACTTTAGGAAAAGAAAATGAAGGTTTTATTAGTATACTTTACGGGAACGTATAACACTAGATATTTAACCGATAGGATAACCGACGAGTTTATAAGTTGTGGGCATCAAGTTGATAGGGTGGAAATTAACAAAGACACCCCTATTGCCGATACTAACGGTTACGACGTTATAGGTTTTAGTTATCCTATATACGGATTTAACACCCCACTTGCGTTTGATAAATATCTAAAAAAGTTAAAGTTTAATCAAGGTCAAAAATACTTCATATACAAAAATAGTGGTGAAACTCTTGCAATGAACAACGCTTCAAGTAGGGGCATACTTCGTTTAATGAAGCGTAGAAAAGCCGTGTTCGTTGGCGAATATCACTTCGTTATGCCGTATAACATTCACTTTAAGTATGACGACGATTTTGTAAAAGAGATTTTAATTAAAGACCAAAAACTTGCTAAAATTATGGTTTATAATTTAGAACACGGTATCGTTAAAGAACTAAAAAGCAAGTTTTTATACAACTTTGGCGCATTCTTCGTTGGAATCGTTAAGATAGCCGGCAACGTTAATTCATTTTTGTATAAGGTTGATAAAGATAAATGCGTTAAGTGCATGAAGTGCGTCCACACTTGCCCAGAAAAGAATATCTATCTTAAAGACGGAAAGATTAAATTCCACCACCATTGCGATATGTGTATGCGCTGTTCTTTTTTCTGTCCGACCGACGCTATAAAGATAGGGTTTTTAGATTGGTGGGGCTGGAGAGTAAACGGCGACTACAAACTTAAAAACCTAGCGAGCGAGCCTGCGCCCGAAAAACCATATATAACTGAAGAAAGCCAAGGTTTTTACAAGTGCTTTATAAAGACCTTTAAGGACATAGACGAAGAATATCGAAAACTATTCGGAGAAGAAACCGAACAATTAAAGACCGAACAAACGGAAAATGTTGTGTAAAACTAAAAGTCGCTTTATTGAATCCCGTATAGGGGCTCAAAGAAGCGACTTTTGTAATTTATATTAATTTGAACCGTTTTCCTTTTTATTCCTTCTAAACCTAGAATACTTTTTGGGAAAGAAGGAAGAAATTGCGCAAATGCCTTCAAGTGGAATGATAAGCAAAAACAATTGCCAAAAGTTATACCTTAAATAGGTTAGATAAAAGAATAGCGCGATTGAACATACCATAAGGGATAACAACAAAAAGTTAAGCCACTTAATTTTATGGTTTTTTCTGGTGTGTTTATAAACTAAAAGACAAGACGTGGGAACGGCTAAAATATACACTTGCCAAAAATGGATTTGTTGAATCATAATAAGCCCTAGGTGTATTAGAATTGCTACCATCCAAATTGTTAAAACGCCAAGCCCTATAAGAGAATAAGAGTTGATTAGTTCTTCTTGATTTTTAGTTATTTTATTCTCTTGAAGTTTTTCAACAGCCTTTTCCGTTATCAAAGTTTCCAAACTAATTTCGTAAAATTCAGCAAGTTTAACAAGAGTTGATATGTCAGGCACGGAAGTTCCGTTTTCCCACCTGCTAATGGTTTTATCCGAATAACCAATAGCGTCAGATAGTTCGGCTTGTTTTAGGTTTTTGTGTTTTCGTAATTCAATTAAGTTTTGCGATATAATTTTTTCTACCGTATTTTCCATAAGGCTATTTTATTACAAAAAAGTTTGCTTGTCAATCCATAGAGTAATACAAAACGGTAAATTCTCAAAAAGCAAGAATGGCATTCTCTCGTTTTTAGAGAATAAGAGAATTTGCTGTCCGATAATAATTTTGTTTTTTTTAAATCTTGTTGTATAATCTAACGTGTAAAAAATTGAAATTTTTTGTAAAATTATGCAAAAGAGGAGAAAGTATGAAAATTTACGACTTAAATGCCATTCCTGAAGAAATGCTTGCCACGGTAGGTGGAAAAGCAAAAGGATTAAACCAATTATTAAAATTTGGGTTTAACGTTCCAGGTGGCTTTATTTTGGTTGATGCGCAAACCAAAGAAGACTGTGAGAAGGCTTACGAATACTGTTTGGAAAAAAACATGGGCAAGGTTGCCGTTAGAAGTAGCGCAACTATTGAAGACGGCGCTAACTTTTCAAACGCAGGTCAATACGAAACCTTCCTTAACGTAAGTGGAAAGGAAGAATTTGTAAAAGACGTGCACGACTGTGTGGAATCTTTGAATAATCATAGAAGCCAAGTTTATAGCAAAACTTTTTTAAGTGGCGACAAAGAAGTGGAAAACAAGATGACCGTTGTCGTTGAAAAAATGGTTGATGCAAAATGCGCAGGCGTTCTTTTCACCAAAGACCCACTAAACCATAAAGGCGTGTTAATAGAATGTGTTAACGGGCTAGGGGAAAGCCTTGTTTCCGGCACTCAAACAGCCGAACAATATATGGTTGAAGACGGAAAGATTTTAGAAAATTCCAACACCATTTTAACTGAAGAACAAGTTCAATCACTTTACAATTCTGCCCTTTTAGCAGAAAAATCTTTCGGTATGCCAATGGATATGGAATGGGCGATGGATAAAGAAGGGGTTATTTATTTCGTTCAAGCGCGTCCTATAACCGTGAACGTAGAAGACGAAGTTACCATTAACGAATTCGACTATCCACACGACGTTACCGACCAAACAATAACCACATGTAACGTAAGGGAAATGTTATCCACGGCTGTTACCCCTTTAACTATGTCAACTTCCGTTTTCGGGCTTGACTACGGCATGAGAAAAATGATGGAAAAGAACCACTCTATTAAACATGTAGACGACCTTCCACCATTTTCTTGCATAACACCATTCTATAATAATATGTTCTTTAACCAAACCACCAACTATATCGTTTCTTATAGAATAGCAGGAACTTCAAAGGAAAGTTCCGACGTGGTTATTTGTGGTAGGGTTTTAGATGAATTCCCAGACAAATTTTCCGACCCATCTCCACAAATCGTTAGACTTGCTAGAATGATATATTTCTTGCCATACATTTTAAGTGGAAAGAAAGCCGTTAACGGAATGCAAAAGGTAATTGATAGTTTGCATTTTAATTACGACGACACAATCGAAGGCTTATATAAGCAACAAGAAGAGAATTTTGACCTTCTTAAAGAAGCGTGGTTCTGCCACTACTGTTCGTCATATTTTTCAGGCGCTGCGTCAATGATGGCTACAAGGGCTTTAACCAAATATCTTGATTATAATAAGGCTTGTTTCTTGCTTTCCGGCGCATTAACCAATATCGAAGGTATTGAAAGCGCAAAAATCGTGGATATGATGAAAGATCTTGGCAAGTGCATTATCAAGAACAATCCAGACGCAGTTAACTATGACAAGCAACAACTTGCCGATTATATTGCCAACGCAACGGGCGAAGTTAAAGAATGCTACGATAACTTTATGAAGATTAACGGCCACAGGGGCATTAACGAAAGCGAAATGCGCGTTAAATGTTGGGGCGACGATTTAGTGGGTTTCTGCGAAGCGCTTAAGGGTAGCCTAATTTCTATTGATAAAGAAGAAATGGTTAAGGGCAAAGACTGGACGGAATACGTTGAAGAAATTATGTCGCTTGTTAAACCTTCTAAAAGAAAGGGCATCAAGTCGCAAATTCTTAAAGCAAGACAAGGCGCTTGGACAAGAGAACACACAAAATCACGTTGTATCCAAGTTACCAACGGATTTAGAAAACTTTATAACCTTATGGCAAAGAAAATGGTTGAGCAAGGCATTATTCCTGACGCTGACTTAATCTTCTTCTTCACCAAGGAAGAAATCGGCAAACTTATTGCAGGGGACAAGTCCTTGATTAAAAAGGCTATGAAAAGAAGAAGACTTTATCCAACACAATGTTCTTTAAGATTTAACGAAGTATATAGTGGAAAACCTGTTCCTATTGAAGACAACGACGTTATAGATAAATCTGACTTCCAAGGAACGCCAGCATCTCCAGGTATCGTTACGGGAAAGGCAAGGGTTATAAGGTCTGTTGAAGACGCAAACAAACTCCAAGAAGGAGAAATTATGGTAGTTAGCTTGACAGACGTAGGTTGGACGCCTTATTATTGTCTTGCATCAGGTTTAATTACGGAAATCGGTTCTTGCCTATCTCACGGCGTAGTTGTTGCCCGTGAATACGGCTTGCCAACCATAGTTAGCGTAAAAGATATTATGCGTTCTATTAAAGACGGTGATATAATCACTATGGACGGAACAAAAGGAACGGTTACCCTAGTATCAAAAGAAAAGGAGTAAGATTATGAAAATTATCGTAATTGGTGGAACGGGGCTATTAGGTCACGAAGCAGTTGAATACGCTCTTTCACAAGGTCACGAAGTAACTTCGATGGACATTAACGACGCAAAGAGCGAAGAATGGTTTACCGACAAAGCAAAATCGGTTATTGGCAACGTTTTTGAAATGACAGAAGAAGAAATTTGCCAAGCGTTAAAAGGATACGACGCAATGGTTTACGCCGTTGGTCCAGACGATAGGTTTATACCTAGCGAACCTGCTTATGGATACTTTAAACTACGTTTAGTTGACTACTGCGCAAAGGTTTTTAGAGCGGCAAGAAAAGCAGGCGTTAAAAAGGCTAGCCTTTGCTCGTCATACTTTTTGTATTTTGACCGTAAATTCCCAGAAAAGAAATTATCAATCGTTCACCCATACATTCAAGTAAGAAAGGAACAAGCAGAAGTAGTTTTAAGTCAAGCAAAAGAACCAAACGGCTTGCCTGAACTTGACGTTTATATTATGGAATTGCCATATATCTTTGGCACTTGCCCAAACAGAGTTCCTTTGTGGAAGGATATTTTCCTAAAGGATATCGACCTAAACAACGACCAAGCGCCCGTTTATTTCCCTAGTGGTGGAACGGTTATGTGTACTACCAAGCATATCGGAGAGTCGCTAATCAATGCGCTTGTTTACGGTAAGGAAAGTCGCCACTATTCTATTGGTGACGAAAATCACCCTTTCGACTTTATGATGGAAAACCTTATGGTTGGTTTCCTTGGCAAGCCAAGGCAAATTATTCACCCACCAAAGGAATACGTTGCAGAAATGCAAGATAAAAAATATCAATACGAAATTTCTCAAGGCAAATACCGTGCTTTGCACCCCAAATATTTAATGCTTGATATCCAATACGATAACTTCTACTATCCTGAAGAAGAAATTCAAGCAACTTGTGAAGAACTTCACCTAACAAGGGGTGGCGTTAAAGAAGCCATAATCGAAACGGGCAAGGTTTGTAGAGAATACGTAAAATAATAGGATATATTATGAAACTAAAAGATAAAGTTTGTATAGTTACCGGTGGTAGTGGTGGAATAGGTTACGCCGTTTGCGATAGGTTTTTAAGAGAAGGCGCTATCGTGGTTTTAACTTCTATCGATACCCCTTCAGCGCTAGTTGCCGAACAAGAACTAAAGAAAAAGCACCCTAACTCAACGGTTATAGGTATTGCGCCTACTCCACTTTGGAGTTTTAGCGAAACGGAAAAGGCGTTCAAGGAAGTTTTTGATAAGTTCGGCAGAATAGACGTGCTTGTTAATAACGCAGGCACTTCTGACGAAACGGCTTTCGATTGCTATACCGAAGAAATATACGATAGATTATTTAATCTTAATATTAAAGCAATGTTCGCTTGTTCAAGGGCAGTTATAAACTATATGAAAGACCAAGGCAAGGGCGTTATAATAAACACTTCTTCAGTAGTAAGCGTTTGTGGTCAACCAAAAGGCGTTGCGTATCCTGCATCAAAGAGCGCTGTTAACGGTTTTACCTTGTCGCTTGCTAGGGAAATGGCTAAATACGGTATAAGGGTAAACGGCGTAGCGCCGGGTGTTACTAAAACCACTATGCTAAAAGACGTTCCTGCAAGAATGTTAGAGCCTGTAATTCAAAGAATTCCACTAAAGAGAATAGGCGAGTCGGAAGACGTTGCAAACGCCATTACCTTTTTGGCAAGTGAAGAAGCCGATTACATTTCGGGAACGATACTTAACGTTGACGGCTTAGTTAGATTTTAATGATTTTTAAGGAGAAATATTATGACTTTAGAAGAAAGAGTTCAAAGATTAGAAGATATAGAAGCGATTAGATACTTGCAAGCAAAATATCAAAGATGCTTGGATATTAGAGATTTTGACGGCATTAAAGAATGTTTTGCAAGCGACGTTGTTTCTTCATACGGCAACGGCGAAATGGCTTATACGGGTAGCGAAAACGTTATTGCATTCCTAAAAAGCGTTATGTCTATCGATATGCCTTCTGCCCATATGATTCACGGTGGTGAAATAGATATTTTATCTACTACTACGGCAAAGGCTAAATGGTATCTTCAAGACTTTTTAATCAATAAAGCGCACAGCGTTAATATTCACGGCGCTGCTATTTACGAAAACACTTATGAAAAGATAGACGGCGTGTGGAAGATTAAAACAATCGGCTATAAACGCATGTATGAATACTACGATATGATTAGCCAAACGCAATCTGCAACCCTAAAGAAAACTACCTTCCTAGACGAATTAAAAGAAAAACAAAACTAATAAAACGATATAAAAAAGGCACCGTTTGGTGCCTTTTGTTTTTATATGATTATTTAGAATAAAAAGGTTTATAAATAACTTTGCTTTTAGTTTTCGTCAAAATGCGACAAAGGTTCTTATTATGTGACAAAAAAACAATAGGCGTGTTGCTTTACGCCACCTATATTTTTTGTTATAATATATGTAAGGTTAGTTTCTGAAATTAGAGCGACCTAAAATGTAGTCTATAGATACGTTAAAATACTGTGTTATCATATCTAAAATTTCAAGCGTTGGCAAATAACCTTTAGAAAGCCAACGTGAAATATTACTTTTGTCAAAAAAGCAATCTTGACTAACTTTGTAGTGAGTTACACCTTTTTCTTCGCAAAGTTTTTCAAATCTTTCTTGAAAGGTAGTAGTTGATGACTCTGTATAGTCGTTTTTATCAGTTCTGCCCAAAAGGTAGTCCATTGAAACATTAAAATAATCTGCCATTCTAATTAGTGTAGTAGTGGTAGGTGTAATTCCATAGACAAGAGCATTTGATAATGAACGGTAATCAAAATTACCAGCCTTTGCTAAATCGGCTTTCTTTAGGTCTGTTTCTGCAACAAGTTCGTTTATGCGTTTTTGGAATGCTGTTGAAATGGGCATAAATATTTCTCCTATCTTATTAGGTGCTTAATTGTGATTAACCACATGCGATAAAACAAGATAAAGTAGCCATTGTTTTTATCGAAATAGGTGGTTAAATGGTTTAGCCATCTAAAAAGTTATGGTATAATATAGTTAATCTTTATCTTCTGTTCTTCCTAAAAGATAATCAGGGGAAACGTTGAAGTAGTCGCAAAGCAATTCTAATATTTCAAGTTCGGGTAGGAAGCCTTTACTAACCCATCTAGAGATATTACTTTTGTCAAAAAGGCAATCAGTAGCTACTTTGTAATGAGTAACTTCTTTTTCGGAACACAAACTTTCAAAGCGAGATATAAAGCTAGTAGGAGAAGAACTTTTATAAAAATCTTCGACATCCGTCTTGCCTAAAAGAAAGCTTATGGATATATCAAAGAAGTCTGCAATTTTAATTAACGTTTTAGTGCTAGGGATAATACCATACGTTAATGCATTTGATAAAGTGCTTTGACTTAAGGGAATTAGTTTTGCTATTTCGCTACGTGAATAGTAAGATTCTTTTAGTAATGAGTTAAATCTTTTTTGAAAGGATAGAGATATTGACAATTATTGACTCCTAAATTTATTTAGGTGGCGAATAAGATAAATCACCTATACATTAAGTATAGGCATTATTTTTCAAACAATAGGTGGTCGTTTGGTTAAACCACTTAGAAACGGAGGTGTATTATGAAAATTTTAACAAAAGAATGGAGAGAACAATACGAAACGGTTAGGCTTATAAATTGGCTTAAAGAAGTTGACGTGAAAAAGACAGGTTATGAAGAAATACAAAAAATGAGTAGAGATAACTTCTATGATAAGTTATATGAAAATAGGGGATTAGCCAAATTGGCATTTAATAGTGATTTAGCTGATAGATTATATAAAGCGCAAGTGCAAAGAGATAGAAAGGTATTATTAGCATTGCCGAAAGAAGTTTATTCTAAAATTAAAGATATTAAGTTGTTACTTTTAGGATTTTCTTGCAAAGAAGATAAAGAAATGCTAATGACGTATGCTAATGAACTTAATAAGAAACTTGAAAAAGATGCTGAAAAAGCAAATAAGTTAACAGAGAAAGCAATAGACTGTCTTCCACAAGAGTTTGACTTTGATTTTGCATTGGGCGAGTTAGTTTACAAAGAATATGCTGAAGGTAAAAACTATTATATAAATGTAGGGGGTTGTTTACTTTGCATAGAAAATTATGAAATAATTGAAAGAGATGATTTTAAGGTAAACGAATTGGAAGAAGATAATCCATTATCATTATGGACAAGTTTAGATGCTATTGAAGTTTTTTGCATAAATAAAAGTTGTTTTGAATTACATATGCTGTTTGCAGATGGTGATGAGTTAAAAAAACCTACTTTTTGGAATTTAACCTTAAGGGGAACGAACATAACCAACGCATAATTTTTTATAATAAATGCTTTTTTATATTGTATTGCAATGCGTATCTAAACGTGATATAATAAAAATATAAACAACGTTGGAGATAAAATGATTAACGCAAACGTAAAATGCCCAAACTGTGGCAAATTAATCGATATTGACACCAAAAAGGAAGCATATATTTGTCCTGAATGTGGCGAGCCTTTCGTTACCGAAAAAGCGCTAACCCTTTACAAAAACGAGCAAGGGGAAAGCCTTTCAACTATTAAAAAACGCCACGTGTGGAAGTCGCTTGGCAAAGGACTATTATTGACGCTTAAGTGTATCGGTTATTTATTTTACGTTCTCTTTTTTGTCTGGCTTTTCGTTGACATTACCGACAACTTAAAAAAGAAGTAAATCACAAACAAAATCTAACACTCACCGACTTTTTCGGTGGGTGTTTTTTATGCCTTAAAAAGGTAAATATTTTTAAAAAACAGTCCAAAACAATGTTGCATTTTTTATTGTGTTTTGTTGCATTATGCTAAATGATTTCAAAAACCTATTGACAAAAAATATTTAAAGGATATGATTATATCAACGATAAAATCACCTAAAAAGGAATGGATAATATGAGAAAGTCAATACAGATTGCATACGACGAATTGTTTGAGTTAAAATGTGGTCTAGCATCTAAAGCAGGCTTTAAGGAAATTTCCTTAAATTGTTCTGAATATCTAAACAAAACGGAAAGCGAATGGGATATGCTTATCGATAACGTGGGCAATATTACGGCTAAAAACAATCTTAAGGTTAACCAATCTCATCCATTTTTTTATGATTTAAGAGTATCTTCTGAAAAGACTGAAGAAAAGTATGAATTCGCTATGAAACAAGCCGTTCGTGCAAGCGCAAAATTGGGCGCTGAATGGTGTGTTTTCCACCCACGCACGTCTACAACTTCTGGTTTTTCTATAAAGCAAGCCTTTGAAGACAACAAAAAGGCTATGAGCGAATATTTAGAAGTTGCTAAAAAATACGGCACGGGTATCGCAATTGAAAACTTGTCTATTTTTAGCGAATTTGTTCCTATGATTTTGACATATTCTTGTATTACGGAAAATTTAATTGATTTAGTGGATAGTTTCAAGGATAAAAGCGTTGGTATTTGTTGGGACTTTGGTCATGCAAATCTTATGCCTTACGACCAATCGGAAAAAATTCGCATGGTAGGCGATAGGCTAAAATGCACGCACGTTCACAACAACTTTGGCGCTAGGGATACGCATCTTACCCCAGACCAAGGCAATATCCCTTGGGAAAAGGTTATGCACGCCGTTTACGAAATTGGCTATCAAGGCGCTATGTGTTTAGAAACGCATTGCCGTTATAGTGAGCCTAAACTTTTAGAAGACTTTGCTAAATACAACTACGAATGCTTGGAATTTTTAGACAGACTTTATAAATAAGGTGTGATATGCAAGTTGAAATTTTACAACAAATTGAAGGTGCTAAAAAGGCCAAAGGCTTGACGGTAATAATCGACGTTTTTCGTGCCTTTTCGCTTGAAGCATATATGTTTGCAGGTGGAGTAAAAAAGATTTTCCCTGTGGCGAAGAGCGAACTTGCTTATGAATTAAAAGCAAAAAACCCCGACTTTATACTTGCAGGCGAGCGTGGTGGAGCAATTTTGCCGGGGTTTGATATAGGCAATGCGCCTTGCGACCTTTATAAACTACAATTACAAGGTAAAACAGTTGTTCATACTACAAGCGCAGGGACTCAAGGTGTGGATAACGCTATATTCGCCGATCAAATTTTAGGTTGCTCTTTAGTGAATGCAAGGGCTACTGCAAATTACATAAAAAACGCTAACCCAAAGCATGTTAGCCTTGTTTGTATGGGGCTTGCAGGTGTTGAGCCGACTGACGAAGATACTCTTTGCGCAAAATATATAAAAGCAATTTTAGACGGCGAAGAAGATAAAATTGATATGCCTAAAGAGATTGAAAAACTTAAACTCACTTCGGGCGCAAAGTTTTTTGACCCCGAACAGCAATCGGTGTTCCCACAAGCAGATTTTGCTCTTTGCACCGACGTTGATAAGTTTGATTTTGTTATGCGCCTAACTAAAAGCGACGACGGGCTTAACTATATGTTAATGGTATAAAGTTGAAAACTGAAAAGCAAAGTTTACCTTAAAAATTAACAACCTTGCTTTATTTGATTACATAACGGCTTAAACTATTTAGTTGGCAAAACGATTAAAGTTCGTAGGAGAAAAAATGAGTTCTTTTGATATTTTAGTTAAAGATTTGCAAGCGCTAGGGCTACAAAAAGGTGATACGGTGGTCGTTCATTCGTCATTAAAGTCTATGGGGCACGTTGAAGGTGGCGCAGACACCGTTATCGACGCTTTGATAGAAGTGGTTGGCAAAGACGGAAACGTTATGTTTCCAACGCTTAGTTGGTGGCCTTGCACTTCTACCTTAAAATTTGACGCAAAAGAAACGCCTTCTTGCGTGGGCTATATTTCTAACGTTTTTAGAAAAAGAAAAGGGGTGGTTAGGAGTTTTCACCCAACACACTCTGTTTGCGCTTTTGGTAAAAACGCTCTAGAACTTACAAAGGACCATAGGCTAGACGATACCCCCGTCGGCGCAAATTCACCCTATCGTAAAATGTTAAACTATAATGCTAAAATTTTAATGCTTGGCTGTGGCGCAGGTCCTAACACCTTTATGCACGGGGTAGAAGAAATCGGTGGGGCGCCATACGTTTTAGGCGAGCCAAAAACTTTTGAAATGACCGATATAGACGGAAAGGTTTATAACAAATCAATTAAGCAACACTTTTTCCACCGTCCGGAAGGCAATATAATTCAGCGCTACGATAGAGCAGTGGACGTGCTTGAAAAAGGCGTTGACTATTTCGTGGGGGAAGTTCACGGAGCAACGGCATACCTTATGAATGCAAAAACTCTATGCGAAAAAGCAGTTGCTAAAATGAAAGTTTCGCCTTGCTACTTTATCGACGACCCAAACGGCATTATTAAACTAGACTAATAACAAATCACCCACCACGAATCGTGATGGGTAATAATATTTAATGTATTTAACAATAATATATATTATATGTAAATAAAAATGCTTGCAAATTTGCAAGCTTTTTTAGTTTAAAAATCTTGTAAAAGCATAAAAAGAGCAAGTTTCTTATTTTTGGGTAGTTTTTTAATGATATTTAATAGCATTTCGTCGGAAAAATGTGGAATAGAATTGTTAGGGTCATGGTCGAAATCTAATAAATAATCGGTGCTTACTTCAAAAAATTTTGCAATTTTAACTAGCATTTCGATATCGGGCTCGTTTTTGCCGGCTTCCCAATTACTTACGTTGCGTTGGGTTGTGCCAAATTTATCGGCAAGTTCTTTTTGGCTAAGCTCAGCTTCTAGCCTAAGTTCCTTCAATTTTATCATAATTTACCACCTATCATATAACTTTCTAAATTATAGTAAAAATTTTTCCAAAAAATACTTGACAAAGAAAAAAAATTACTATACAATACCAATATATAGAAATAAAATTGCTAAACTATCTATTTTTTAGCAATCTTGTTTCAGTGAAGGAGTTAATAAAATATTTTTTAGGAGAACTATTATGTCTAAGAAAGTTAAAGGGAAAAAGAAGGTTCTGGCATCAGTTGGTGTAGTAGCTGCTGCAGTTTGTTGTTTCGCCGCAACGGACGTTGCTACTTCAATGGCAGACACTTTCAGTGGAAAACCAAATTACGTGGTTTTTGCAGAAGAGGTTACCAATTGGGAAACTAAGTGGACGGATTCAACCACAAGTTTGCTAACTTTAAGTAATTCAATCGCAACTGACCAATCTGCATATACCGATTACGTTACAGCATATTTATTGGCAAGAGACGCTTATACCAATCTAGCAGAAAAGCCTGCTCAAGATGATCCAGCAATGCTTGCTTATGCAGAAGCGCAAGAAGTTGTTGCTGACGAAGTTGATTGCTACGATTACGTTACGATAACGTTAACTAGTAAATTAAATGCTAAAGTTTACTGGTCTGATAATGCTGAATACGTTGGATACGTTTCAAAAATTAACGGTTTAAGTGATTTTGCAAAGGTAGACCTTTCAAAGCGTGCCGTTAACTATCAAAATAAAATGAATGAAGCAAAAACAGAATTTGACCGTATTGAAGGCGCAATTGCAGATGCAGAATTAACTATTGCAAACATTGAATACGTTAATATGGTTGATAGCAAGGCGTCGTTAGACGTTGCAACTGAAAAACTTCAATTAATATATAACGTTAGTTATCAAGAAATCAAGGTAAGCAACTCAACTGAATTTGAAGCTATGCATACATACGTTGCAGGTCTTTCCGATTATGACTCTGCTTTAGCAGGTTATAACACAATCGTTGAAGAATGCATTAAATTCGACGCTAAGATTGTTGACCTTTATAATTCCTTTACTTTAGCAGAAGGCGCTAATTACAATAAATATTATACTCAAGGTTCGTTAATAACTGCCATCAAAGGGGAATACGACGCACTTAATAAAGGCCCAAACGACGATAGGACTTCTTTGATTAAAGAGTATGCTAAAATACAAGAACTTCTTGATAGTTATAATGCAGAAATAACTGCAAAAACAAACGCAGAAAATGCAATAGCATTAATTCCAGCAACCTTTGACTATACTAATGATTATATTTTAGAAGTAGGCAAAGCGCGTGCCACCTTTGACTTAATGTCGGCAGACTTGCAAAGTGTTGCAGAAACCGAAGTTGTTGGTTACGACGTGTTGATAAAGGCAGAAGAAGACATTAAAATTTGCAAAGAAGAAGTTAACAAGTTGATTGAAGACGCAAAACAACTTGAAACGTTACGCAATGAAGGAAGCGCAAGCTTTACTAGTGAAGTTACTGCAGTTGCCGGAAGACGTGCAAAACTAGCATACGACAAACAAGTAGTTGATTTCGACGCTGAATGTGGAGCATTGCTAGAAGAAATGCAAGCGAGCGTTGCGAACTTAAGTATAGGCGTTAAACCTGTTATCGATGCAATTAACGCTATCGGCGACGTAAACTTAAAAACTAACCCTGACATTGCTTCTCAAATTGAAAATGCAAGAGATTTATACGACCAATTAGAAACGTTACTAGAAAAGAATGCAGTAACTAACTATTCCGTTTTAACGGCTAAGGAAGAAGCGCTTTCAGCACTTATGCAATCTGCAGAAGATTGGAAAGCTTCAGTTCTAGCAATCGTTGTAAATAATAATATTCTTACGGTTTCAAACTATAGCGAAATTGCGTCGGTTGAATCGGTATACGAAGCGTTTGACGCTGACTTAAAATACGTAATTGCTCATTCTGCTAACTATGGTTATTCAGAATATGATAGTTTGATTAGTTTAAGAACTCAAACAAATTCTGATATTGAAGCACTTGCAAATCATATGAACTCAATTCCAACCGATTTAGCAGTAATTTCATCAAACGTAACCGACTTTACAAGCGCTGTTGAAAAGGCTACAGCTGACCTAGAAAAATTCCATGCAACCATAGTAGAAGAATATTTTACTAAAGACGGTGCAGTAAATAAAGGGGCTTACGACAACTACGTTTCAGCATTAAATATCTATAATAACGTTTATAAACTAGTTGGCAACATTATTGCGCTTGGCGACGGAACTACCGTTACTATGCTTGATTACGATAACGTTAACAAGTATCTAGCGAAATATGAATTATTATCTGATGAAAATAAACAAATCGTTATAGATGGTGGATATAAAACAATTCTTGATACGGCTAAAACTACCGTTGACCAAATTAAAACGGAAAGAGACGCTTGGATAGAAAAGGTGTTAGCGCTTGCAGGTAACGTTGAAAAAGACAAATGGGATACCGAACTATATAAGGTTGAACTAGATGCTATAACCATTTTAGAAAGCGAAAGAGGAACGTTTGGTCTTAATGGCGACGCTGAATATCTTGCAGTAGCAGATGCTGACCTTGCTAAAATTAAAAGCATTGGCGAAGCAAGAGTAACCGATCTAAATGATAATATAGACGTTCTTTCTTCTAAAGCACAATTAGAAAACGACGATATTGATACGTTATTGTATATTGAACAAGTTTACAATAAGTTAGACGACGACCAAAAAGACAAAGTTAAATACGCAGAATTCGTTGTTTTATATAACAAATATATTTCTGCGCAAAACTTCGACAAGGCAGTTGAAGCATTGTATCAAGACGTTATGGTTAAAGAAAACTATACTTCTTCAGTTCCAATAACAATTGGTATCTTACGTAGCGTTTACGTGGATTTCTCTTCAGAAATGAAAGCGCTTATCGAAAGCTATTCAAAGATACAAGAAATCGAAGATGCTTATCTAGCGCACGTTGATGCAGGCGAAGAAGTTCTAAACTTAACCGAAGTTTACAACAAACTTTCTGAAAGTCTTTCTGTTGACTCAAAGGATTTTGCAGATCAACTAAAACAAGTTGCCGATAAACTTGCCGAAGTTGAAAAAGACTATAAAGATGCCGACGTAGCATTAAAAGACGCTTATGAAAAAGCCGACGCAGACCTTCAAAATGAAATCAAAAAGTTGCAAGACGATTTGAATTCATTAAAGACCAAGTTGGAAGACGCTGACGAGGCAATTATTCAAGATATTGCTAACGTTAGAAAAGAAATTGCTAATGTAGAAGACGGTTTCGAAAAATTAGTGGAAGATACAAAGAACGAATTAAAAGATGATATAGCAGAATTAGCTTCTAAGTTAGACGCAGCAAAGGCTGAACTCACTAAAGCAGACCTTGACAACAAGGCAGAACTTCTTGCATCAATCTCAGATCTAGAAAAAACCCTAAATGACGAAGTGGCAAAACTTGCACAAGCAGACGTTGACAACTTAGCAACTATTAGTAGTGAAATCGCTAAAGCAAAGAGTGAATTGAATAAAGCAGTTGCCGACCTTAAGGCTGAACTTGAAGACGAAATTAAAGCATTGTCGGATAAACTTGAGTTAACCAAGGCTGATTTAGAAAAGTCAGATGCCGACAACAAGGCAGAACTTCTTGCATCAATTTCAGATCTAGAAAAAGCCCTAAATGACGAAGTGGCAAAACTTGCACAAGCAGACGTTGACAACTTAGCAACTATTAGAAGTGAAATCGCTCAAGCAAAGAGTGAATTGAATAAAGCAGTTACCGACCTTAAGGCTGAACTTGAAAAAGATATAGCAGAATTAGCTTCTAAGTTAGACGCAGCAAAGGCTGAACTTGCTAAAGCAGACCTTGACAATAAGGCAGAACTAGTCGCTTCAATTTCAGCGCTTGAAAAAGCGTTAAATGACGCAAAAACAGAATTAGCTAATGCAGATGCCGAAAACTTAGCTTCAATAAGAAGTGAGATAGAAAATGTTAACAACAATGCTAATGCAGAAATAGACAACCTTGAAAAGATTATTGAAGCACTTGAAGCAGAGCTTAAAAAAGCAGATGCTGACAACAAAGCAGAACTATTAGGACAAATTGAGTCTTTAAAGAAATCGCTTACAATTATTACTTCAATATTGGGCGTAGTTCTCTTGTTAACAGCAACTGGTGTAATCCTACTAACAATAAAGGGTAAGAAGCACTAAAACCAACTCTTTTTCTCAAAATTAGAAGAATGACGGCAGAAATGCCGTCTTTCTTCCTAGTTTTGTTTTCCTTTTTTTAATGTTCATGCTTAATGCGAATACTTGTTTGCAAGTAAATGAACAAGGAATTGCTATTAAAAGCACGGTTGCGTTAGGTAAGAAAAGTTTAATAGAATAAAAAAGTAAATTTTTTTAATAAATACGCAAAAACTATTTGACAAGATACGTATTTTTAGATATAATACAAAAGCATTTAACGACGAGTTCGCCATTAAATGCCATATGGCGGCGTAGCTTAGCTGGTTAGAGCGGCCGGTTCATACCCGGCAGGTCGTTGGTTCGAATCTGACCGCCGCTACCACAAAAAGCTTAAACGCTACCAAATAGTTAAAGGCGACTTTAACAAAAACGCAAGGCAACTTGCGAAACAAATAGTGACAAAACTTAGCGAGAAGCGAGTTTTGGCATAAAGAGGCCCCTTGGTCAAGCGGTTAAGACACCACCCTTTCACGGTGGTAACATGGGTTCGATTCCCGTAGGGGTCACCAAAAAAGATAAACACACTCAAGCGAGTGTGTTTTCTTTTTGCAATCCTAACGGATTGCCGAACCCACATGGGTTCGCTCGCTAGTCGCGGACGACTAAACCCCTCGCAAACTATCGTTTGCCTTCCCCTTATCAAGGGGCAGAAAACCCGTAGGGGTCACCACTCACAACCTAAATCGAAGCGAATTTCGGTTTAGGTTTTTTCTTTACCTTTTTTCTAAAAAATGCTCCTTAAAGGGCGTAATTTATGCTATAATGAGCTTTAATATTTTTCATAGGATTTGTGTTAAAATAAAGAACGGCGTTTCATGCCGTCGAAAGCCGACTTGTATCAAGACAAGCACACGTTTAAGTGCCAAAGTGAAATAATTGCACTTTAAATTTTACGTGATAGTTTTATTTGATTGCATTAAATTATGCAAAGTGATATACTAAAATGGTTAAGGTAAAGTTAATTT
>JAZNSS010000048.1:0-9351 GCA_045591355.1 Christensenellaceae bacterium
TTTTCTTGATGTACCGCCGCCGTGAGTTGTAATCATGTTGCCGTCTTTGTCCTTGTCAAACTCAACACCAAGCTCTGAAAGCCACAAGATAGCTTCAGGAGCATCGCATACGAGTTTTGACAAAAGCTCTCTCTTTGCCGCAAAGTGCCCGCCGCCAAATGCGTCAACAAAGTGAATTGCAGGAGAGTCGTTTTCTTTGTCAGCAGCCTGAATACCACCCTCTGCCATCATGGTGTTAGCGTCACCAATTCTAAGCTTTGTAACAATCATAACATCGGCGCCTGCCTCGTGCGCTTCGATAGCCGCAGAAGAACCTGCACCGCCGCCGCCTATAACCAAAACGTCAACATCATAATCGGGATTTGAAAGGTCAATCTCGGAAGGATTTACGCGGCTGTGTGCCTGAAGCATCGCAGCAAGTTCTTTCGGCACTTTGTCACCCTTGTTAGGACCTATCTCGAGCACCTCAAATTCATCCGTTTTATAGTCAGGATGGTACGCTTTAAGTAAATCTTCTTTTTCCTGCGCTGTCATTCTGCGAGGCTCAAGTGCTATATTCTTCTCGCGAGCCTCTTCAACTGCTTTTATAGAATTTTGGAAATTTTCTGAATACATCTTTGTCCACCCTCCCTTATTTCTCAATTTCTCTTGTGTTATAAAGTTCTTTGATTTCATCAATTGGCTTTTGCATAAGCTCTTCGATAAGACTTACAAAAGTACCTTCATTGATTTCGTCCACTCTTTTTTCAAGGTGGTCGCATTTTGGAGCAATGTATTTTCCGTTAAGTCTTCTTGCAAGCATTGCAACCTGTGGGTGAGAAATACCTGCAGGGCAACGTGATGAACAAACGCCACACATTACGCAGTCAAAACTTTCTTCAGCGCACTTTTCATACTCGCCACGTTGAGCGTATGCAATGTATTGCATAACGTTTAATGATTGAGTGCAAGCTTTGGTGCATGCGTTACAACCAACACACGCGTAAATTTCAGGATAAAGTTGCATCATTATCATTTCGTTAGGCTTAACCTTTTCGATATCGTAAACTTGTTTAATTAGTGGGAAGAATGGAAGGGTTGCAACATACATATTATCTTCAACCTTAGTTTGGCAAGCAAGACAAGCATGAAGTTCTCTATCCCCTTTAATTCTATAAATAGTTGAGCATGCGCCACAGAAACCGTTACGGCAACCACAACCACGAACAAGTTGATATCCAGCGTATTCCATTGCCTTCATAATTGTAAGGCTTTCAGGAACTTGGTATTTTTTACCAAATAAAAATACGTTAACCATGTTTTCCATTTGTTTATATCTCCTAATCAATATTCATCAGGTAATTGGTCTAATTCGTCCATTCTAAATACAGGACCGTCTTTACAAACGTATTTAGAACCAACGTTACAACGACCACATTTACCAATTCCACACTTCATACGAAGTTCTAGGGTTGTAAATACTTGCTTTTTGTCAAAACCAAGTTCGTTTAATCCTTGCAAGGTAAATTTAATCATAATAGGTGGGCCACATAAAACTGCCGTTTTGTTAGATTCAAAGCCCAACTCTTTTACGTAGTTAGGAACGAAACCAACGTGCCCGTCCCAACCTTCCTGTTCACGGTCAATAGTTAAATGAACGTTAACGGTTGGATCGTTTTTCCATTCGTTGATAATTTCTTCAAAGAAAACCAAGTCTTCTTTACTTCTAGAACCGTATACGATATCAACCTTACCGTAATTAGCACGATTATCACGAACGTAGTTTATAACTGAACGAACGGGCGCTAGGCCTATACCACCGGCTATAAATAACATATCTTGACCTTTAAACTCCGTTTCAACAGGGAAACCGTTTCCGTATGGTCCACGAACGGTAATTTGTTGACCAACTTCTACGCCGTGTATCCATTCGGTAACGCAACCACATTTCTTGATTGAAAACTCAATGTAGTCTTTGTTTGTTGGTGATGAAGTTATTGAAAATAGCGCTTCACCTACACCAGGCATTGACAACATTGCGCATTGACCGGGTTTATGAATGAATGGTTTTTGACCGTCTAACGTTAAAACTCTAAACGTTTTAACATCTGGTGTATCTTGACGAATTGCAACGATTTCACATACTTTAGGGATTAATGGTTCGTTTGCTTTATACATTCTTTTTACCTCCTAAAGTTTTCATAACCTTAACAATATTCATTGAAATAGGACACTTTGAAATACATCTACCACAACCAACGCAACTAAACAAGCCGTCGTTATTAGTTGGATAGTAAACCAATTTATGCATAAATCTTTGACGGAAACGTTCTAGTTGAGTTAGTCTTGGTTGACCTGCACTCATTTTTGTAAATTCTGAATACATACAAGAGTCCCAACAACGGAAACGTTTAACACCGTCTTTAGTCTTGAAATCTTTAATATCGTAACATTGGCAAGTAGGACAAACGAAGGTGCAAGTTCCACAACCTAAACATGCTTCAGATAAAGTTTTCCATTCGGGAGCGTTGAAGAATTCGCTCGTTTTATCCTTGCCAAAAGCATCTGCTTTAAGTTCTGCTAATGGTAATTTTGCTAATACTGATTTAATTTCCTTTTTAGTAGCAGAAACTTCTTCATCGTTTGCGTTTTCAGTTACGGAATCAAGTTTTGCAAGCAAATCGCTTCCCTTTTGAGTTTTTGCTTCCAAGTAAAGGTATTTATCCGTCTTATAGCAAGTAATATCACCACAAGGATTTGATGCGTCAATGTCAAAGGTTTGGCAGAAACAAGTTTCGCTAGGGCGATTACATGCCATAGAAACTATTATTCCGTGTTCCCTTTTGTTCTTATAAAAGGTATCTATAGGTTCTACTAAAAATACCTTATCTAGAACTTCAAAACTCTTAACGTCACAACCACGAACACCAAAGATAACAAAATCTTCCGATTCCTTTCTATCGTCGATAATTTCTATCTTTTTGCCGTCGGTCTTAAAACTCATTAGGTCTTCCGTTTGTGGAAAGAAAAAGTCTTTTGGGCTACGGTCTGTCTTTAAAGCGTTGCTCATAACTAAACCGTCTGAGTATTCCTTAAAATTTACGCTACCGTTTGCACCGACAACGGGAATGTATAATTTTGCTACTTTTTTAATTTCATTAAAAAGGGCATCTTGTTTTTCAATAGCTATTTTACGCATTTTACTTATCCCCCTTTTCAACGGCTTCACCTGGTTCTAAATCTTCTTTAGTATAATTTGTTAAAGGAGCACGTGAACCAACTTCTTCCCCTGCTTGATAATCGCCATAGAAAGAATTTATATCTTTTATAAATTTACGATTTAACAAGTGTAAAGGAATGTTTGATGGGCAAACCCTTGAACATTCGCCACAATCGGTGCATCTTCCTGCTACGTGGAAAGCACGTATAATATGGAATAGTTTTTCTTCAAATTCGTTTGCAGGAGATTTATTTTCCACACCAGAGTTAGGATTATCAAACACACACTTTTCGCAGGTGCATGCAGGACATACGTCACGACAAGCGTTACATCGAATACAACGTGACAATTCATTTTGCCAGAATGCAAATCTTTCGTCAGCAGACATGCTTTCTAGTTTTGCTACTTGGTCAAAACGATTGTTATCTAAAACTTGTCCGTCTTCGCCGATTAATTCATCGTAATAAACGTGTTTTTTACTCTTACAGTTTATACAACGTTCTTGTAACACGTCCTTTTTATCAATTGAACGAACACCGTCGTATAAAGTATCGATTTTTAAGGTGTCAGACGTAGAATCGATAGATATAACACCGTCGCCAACAGTATTTTTTATTTTTCTTACGTCAACCATACCGTCGCAAGGAATACCAACTGCATAAACCTTTTCTTTGTCAAATCTATGTTCGGTAAGTAATTGGTTAAAACTATAAGTGTCGCAAGGTTTTAAGAAAACCAACACTTTTCCTTCGCTCTTTTTAGTTTCTTTAATTAGATATTTAGAGAAGTTTGCTCCAGAGAAATCGCTGAAGATAAATTCTTCTAAATCACTTGCATTATAGAAAACGGCAGGGGTTAAATCGTAATCAAAATTACCTTTTTTCCAACCAAAAACTCTATCAACAGTTCCGTTTTCCAATAGTTCTTTTGCTTTTGCAATTAGAGTGTCTTGAGTTATTTTTTGCATCTTAAGTCCTCCAATCTTTTATTTTCGCCAAGAGCAGCAACTGTTTGAACAAAATCGTTCATAGTTTGGGCAAATTTTGCGCCTTCAGCAGCAGAAACCCATTCTACTCTAGTTCTTTCCTTTTCTATTCCAAGATAGTCAAGCATAGAGAACAATAACGCCATTCTTCTTCTAGTATAGTAGTTACCTGACGTATAGTGGCAATCCCCTGGGTGGCAACCACAAATAATTACTCCGTCTGCCCCACGTTGGAATGCGCGTAGTATAAAGGTTGGGTTAACACGACAAGAACAAGGAACTCTAATTACCTTTACTTCGGCTGGATATGCTAGACGATTACTTCCTGCAAGGTCAGCACCTGCATATGAACACCAGTTACAACAAAATGCTACAATTTTTGGTTTATATTCGTTTACTTGCATATTGCATCTACCTCCGCCATAATTTGCTTACTAGCAAAGCCTTTTAGGTCCATTGCCCCAGAAGGACAAGTAACCGTGCAACAACCACAACCTTGACAAATTGCTTCGTTAACCTTTGCAACTCTACGAATAAGCGTAGTTCTATTTGGTCCTCTAAATTCTTTGTCTTCATATGAAATTGCGCCGTAAGGACAAACCTTTTCACAAGAAGAACAGCCGTTACACATCATTTCGTCGGAATGAGCAACGCAAGGGTTACCTTTAAGTTTATCTTTTGATAAAAGACCTATAACCTTAGAAGCCGCAGCGCCGGCTTGAGAAACGGTTCCAGGAATATCTTTTGGCCCTTGACAGCAACCAGATAGGAATACGCCAGCCGTTGGGCTTTCTACAGGACGAAGTTTTGGATGGGCTTCGGTAAAGAAATCATTCGTATCCATACTAGCAGTAAGCATAGTAGCAAGTGGTCTTGCAGATTTATCAGGTTCGATAGCAGCAGCCAAAACAACCATATCTGCTTCTATGTTAACTTGCTTATTTGCAATTAGGTCTGACCCACGAACCATAAGTTTATCGCCTTCTGGTGAAACCTTGCCAACCATACCTTTGATATAGTGAACACCGTATTCTTCAACGGCACGACGATAGAATTCGTCAAACTGTTTACCAGGCGTTCTAACGTCAATGTAGAAAACTGTAACGTCAGTATCAGGATATTTATCGCGTGTTAACATTGCGTGTTTTGCTGTATACATACAACAAATTTTTGAGCAATATTCCTTACCCTTTTCTGCGCAAGCAGAACAACGAGAGCCAACACATTGAACGAAAACGATTTTATGTGGGTGCTTTCCGTCTGATGGACGAAGAAGTTTACCAGCCGTAGGGCCTGCTGCATTCATTAAACGTTCATATTCTAATGAAGTTACAACGTCTTTGCTTTGGCTATAAGCATATTCGTCAAACTTATCCATACTGATAGGATTAAAACCGGTTGCAGCAACGATTGCACCGTATTTTTGATCAATAAACTCATCTTTTTGAGTATAATCGATTGCCTTTGCCGTGCAGACTTTTGAACACACACCACACTTGCCAGTCTTTAGCATCGTGCAGTAATCTGCGTCGATTGTTGCAATTTTTGGAACTGCTTGGGCAAAAGGAATATATATTGCCCTACGGTTATCCATACCTAGGTTAAATTCATTAGGAACTTTCTTTTGTGGGCATTTTTCGGTGCAAAGACCACAACCCGTGCAAAGTTCTTCCTTAACGTAACGTGCTTTTTTCTTAATGGTAACTTCAAAATTACCAACGAAACCACGAACGTCAACAACTTCGCTATAAGAATAAATTTTAATTTTTTCGTGTTGAGCAACGTCAACCATTTTAGGAGTTAAAATACAAGCAGCGCAGTCAAGAGTTGGGAAGGTTTTATCTAGTTGCGCCATTTTACCACCGATAGTTGGTTTGGTTTCAACGATATCTACTTCAAAACCAGCGTCGGCAATATCTAAAGCCGTTTGAATACCAGCTATACCACCACCGATAACTAAAGCGCGTTTAGTAACGGGACTTTCGCCAGCAGTAAGTGGAGCGTTTAGATTAACTTTTGCAATTGCAGTTCTACCTAAAACTATAGCCTTTTCCGTGCCCACTTCCATATCTTTATGTATCCAAGAGCATTGTTCACGAATATTTGCTATTTCCACCATATATGGGTTGATTCCTGCATGTTCGGCAGTTTTTCTAAAAGTAGCTTCGTGCATTCTAGGTGAACAAGAACAAATAACGATTCCGGTAAGTTTATGTTCTTTTATCGCTTCTTTTATCATTTCTTGTCCAGCTTGTGAACACATGTATTGATAATTAGTAGAGAATACTACTCCGGGTTCTGACTTTAGCGCTTCTGAAACAGCGTTAACGTCTACCGTGCCTGCAATATTACTACCACACCAGCATACGAACACTCCAATCCTTTGCATTTATGTATCTCCTTTTATTTTGTGTATTTTCTAAAAGCGGTAACTATTGCCTGTTGAGGCATATCTTCGTCTAACAATTCGGGAATTTGGTCAGGCGTTAAGTGATTGTTACCTTGTTGACGAATTGCTTGTAGACGAACTGCTTCAACTAATTTTGCAGGCTCAACGCCACGTGGACATCTATCAACGCAAGCAAAACAAGTAAGACATCTATAAATAGACTTTGAATTCATCAATGGTTCAATATCACCTGATTCAACCATGTAAACGAATTGATGTGGGTGAAATTCCATTTCGTCGTATGCAGGGCAAGTTGCTGAACATTTACCACACTTCATACACTTTCTTGGATTTACGCCACTTCTAAGAATAATATCATTAACAACGTTTTCTTTTTTGTTTTCCATAACTTACTCCTTTACACCCAAAGCCTGAGCAATAAGGTCGGTCAAATATACGACAGGCAAGTCTTCACTACCCTTTTTCAAGTTATACATACAAAGAGGGCAAGCCGTTAAAATCAAATCTGCGCCTTTGTCTTTTGCGTTTTGGACAATCTTTTGACTTTTAGAAATTGCAGATTGTCTACTTTCTAAAGCAACGTAACCACCGCAACATTCGTTTCTATAAGCATAAACGACTGGTTCGCCACCCAACGCTTTAACTAAATCTTCCATAATAGTTGGGTTTTCAGGGTCGTCCATTGCCATAACCTTGCTTGGACGAAGCAATAAACATCCGTAGTAACAAGCAACTTTTTTACCTGCTAGTGGATTAGTAACTTTTTCGGCAATTTTATCGTAACCGATTTTATCACGAAGAAGTTCTAGATAATGTAAAACTTCCGTTTCGCCTTTATACTCACCGTCGTCAATATATCTATTAACTTTATCTGCAAAACCTTGTGGGTTGTTTTGCATTGCGTAATTAGTTTGCTTTATAACGTTGTGGCAAGCAGAACATACCGTAACTAAAGGTTGATTCTTTTCGTTTGCTTCTTTTAGCGCACGAACAGACGATAACTTTGTTGCAATTTCGTCAACACTAGTAGTAAAAGCGCCACCACAACATTGCCAATCTTTAATTTCTTCTAATTCTACCCCGAGAACTTCTGCGCACTTACGAGCATAAACGTCAAGGTCTTTTGCTTTAGTTCTTAAAGTGCAACCTGGGAAATAACTAACTTTCATATTAACACCTACACCATTTGTTCTGGATGAAATACTTCGTCAAACTTTTCTTCAGTTAAGAAGCCTAGTTCAACACACGCTTGTTTTAGGGAAATATTTTCTTTATAAGCCTTTTTAGCAGTTTTTGCAGCATTTTCGTAACCAATGTATGGATTCAAACACGTTACTAGCATTAATGAGTTATGCAAGTTGTGGTGCATTTTTTCTTTATTAGCAACGATACCTACTGCGCAGTTATTGTTAAATGAGATAATTGCATCAGACATAAGTCTTGCTGACTGCAAGAAGTTGTATACGCAAACAGGCATAAACACGTTAAGTTCAAAGTTTCCCTGAGATGCAGCCATACCAACTGCAACGTCATTACCCATTACTTGAACTGCAACCATGGTAACTGCTTCGCATTGGGTTGGGTTAACTTTTCCTGGCATTATTGAAGAACCCGGTTCGTTTTCAGGAATAAAAATTTCTCCTAAACCATCACGTGGCCCACTAGCAAGCCAGCGAACGTCGTTTGCAATTTTCATCATGTCGCACGCTAAAGCCTTAATAGCGCCATGAGCAAATACAAGTTCATCTTTACTCGTTAGAGCATGGAATTTGTTTGATGCAGTAATAAACTTTTTACCGGTGATTTCGCTTAATTTTTCAGCAACCAAAACGTCAAAACCTTTTGGAGCATTCAAACCTGTTCCAACGGCAGTTCCACCAAGCGCTAATTCGCTTAAATGCTTAATCGATAATTCAAGTAGTTCAACGTCTCTTTCAAGACTTGTGCGCCAACCACTTATTTCTTGACTAAATTTAATAGGCGTTGCGTCTTGCAAGTGAGTTCTACCACTCTTAACGATACCTTCGTTTTCTTTTTCCAAACGCAAGAAGGTATCAATCAAAACCTTTACTGCTGGAATTAGTTTATCTTCAATAATCGATACTGCCGCAATATGCATAGCAGTTGGAAAAGTATCGTTTGAAGATTGACTCATGTTAATATCGTCGTTAGGGTGAAGAATCTTCTTCCCTGCGATTTCGTTACCACGATTAGCAATAACTTCGTTAGCGTTCATGTTGGATTGAGTTCCAGAACCTGTTTGCCATACAACTAGTGGAAAATGGTCGTTAAGAGCGCCGGAAATAACTTCGTCACAAGCAGAACAAATGGCAGATAATTTTTCATCCGTCATCTTTTCTGGCTTTAATTGGTTGTTTGCAAGCGCAGCTGCTTTTTTAAGCATACCAAAAGCACGTGTAATCTCTCTTGGCATAGTTTCTAGACCAACGCCAATTTTAAAGTTTTCAGAAGAACGTTGGGTTTGAGCAGCCCAATATTTGTCTGATGGAACTTTAACTTCTCCCATTGAGTCGTGTTCAATACGATAATCCATGTCAATCTCCTTATTTACAATCTGTTTATTGTTGTTCTTTTTTTTCAATTATATTATAACGAATATAACCTTTTTTGTAAAATATTTTAATACAATATATATAAAAAAACTTATAAAAAGTCAAAATATTGAAATTTTTGTTAGTTAATTTATATTTTATCACAAGTAATGTTAATTTTTAACATTCATTAATATTTTGTCTT
>JAZNSS010000049.1:0-9485 GCA_045591355.1 Christensenellaceae bacterium
CCGTATAAATACAACATACAATTAACAACAAACACAATGCTAAATATATTGAAAGTGGAATAAAAATTAGTTTAAGCTTTTTTATAAATTTTGGTAAATTTGTGATTGTAAAACTTAATATCAACGCAGAAAATAGTATCCAAAACCAAGAAAGATTTTTATTAACTGCTAAATTGCATATAAAACAAGTTAAAATAGATATACCGTATGCTAGGTAAAAGAAAATATCCCAAGCAAAGGCAAAAACACGCCATTTTTTTGCATATTTTTGTTCTTCCCTAGTCTTATCGTCAATACTTGCCGTAATTAATTCACGTTCAGTTACACCTAATATGTCTGCTAACTTTGGAAGCAAGTATATATCTGGGTGAGCAACGTTCTTTTCCCATTTGCTAACGGCAGATTCAGAAAGAAATAATAACTTTGCTAAATCTTTTTGTGTTAGCCCTTTTTCTTGTCTTTTTAGTTTTAGAAATTCACCAAAAGTATTTTCCATAATAATCCTACTTGCTTTGATTATAACATAACTTATTAATATTTACATTAGTTTTATTAAATTAACTACTTGAAAATATTTCAAGTTGTAAAAAAATAATAAAAGAGCCGTTAATTTCGGCTCTTTTACCTTTTATAAAAGTATACAAATCATTCCACCACGATTCTCATTTACCATTCTAGATAAAGTTTTAGTCATTTTTTCTTGAGCGTCTTTAGGAATACCGTTAAGTTTAGTGCTTAATCCGTCTTTCATTAAGTCTTGCAAACTTCTGCCAAACATATTCGTATCCCAAACAGACGAACTATTTTCTTCATATTTAGCATTTAGGTATTCAACCATTTCTTCGCATTGTTTTTGATTACCTACGGTTGGAGAAATTTCTGTTGAAACGTCTACCCTAATAATATGTAAACTTGGCGCTTTCGCTTTAAGTTTTACGCCGTATCCACCATTTTTCTTAACCAAAACCGGTTCTTCTAAATTCATCTCATCAACCGATGGGAGAACTATACCGTAACCTTCTTGCTCTGCTTGCATTAAAGCGTCTTTAATTTTGGCAAACTTATTTTTAGATTGAGAAAAAGAAGATATATATCTCATCAAGCAATAATCGTCGGTAATTTCTTCTCCACTCTCTTGCGATAACGTTTTATAAAATAAATCTTCTTTTGGAACAAGTTTGAGTTCTGAAGAACCGTCCCCAAGTTTCAACTCTTTAAGGTCAATATAGTCAAAATATTCACTATTTTCAAAAGCTGAATTTAGCATCGCAAAATCTTTCATTTTACAAACGTTTTGAGAACAATTTTTAACTTTAGATAAAAGGTCTGAAATGATTACTGATTCAGATGATAACGCTTGCATCCATTTTGGAATATCAACGTTAATAGAATTCATAGGGAATTCCATCAAAATCTTTTCCATAATCGCACTAATTTCGTCATGCCCCATCTCTAAGACGTTTACGTTCAATACAGGAACGCCATATTTACTCTCCAATTCTGCTGATAATCGTAGACTTTCGTCTGAATTAGGATTTTTACAGTTAAGCAAAACCACGAATGGTTTATTTAATGAAATCAATTCTTTAATAACTCTTTCTTCGGCAGATATATAGTTTTTTCTTGGAATATCTGAAAAACTTCCGTCAGTAGTTACAACTACTCCAATCGTTGAGTATTCTTCAATTACCTTTCTAGTTCCTTTTTCTGCTGCTTTTTCAAAAGGAATTTCCTTATCGTCCCAAGGTGTTTTAACAAGGCGTGGTTTTTGTTCCTCTTCGTGCCCTAACGCTCCGTCGACCATGTAACCAACACAATCTACAAGTCTAGCATTTGCCGTTGCTTTATTTTTAAATTGAATTTTAACCCCGTTTGCAGGAATAAATTTAGGCTGCGTTGTCATAATCATTTTTCCATCTGCAGATTGGGGTAATTCGTCAGTTGCTATTTGCTTTTGAAGTTTGTTAGATATATTAGGAATAACTAACTTTTCCATAAATCGAGAAATAAAAGTTGATTTACCCGTTCTAACAGGACCTACAACACCAATGTATATATCTCCACCCGTTCTTGTTGCTATATCTTTATAAACGTCATATTTTTCCATAAAAAAACCTCCCACACGTTACAGTTGTAATATATGAAAGGTTTGTTTTATTTATGAAATTTTTAATAAAAATACTAAATTTTATTTTTCAATCGCATTATTTGAACGTTTTTCAGCCATTTTTTTAGCCTTCATTTTAACTACCATTTCCTTAATAGAAGTAGGATGCTCTTCCCCTTTAAGCATTCGGTCAATATTAGAGCGATGCGCAAACCAAGTAAAAAAGCAAATTAAAAGTATTAACATATTGGTTACAATATACATTGTTAAGGTAAGGGACAATCTAGTTTCTGCATATGCCATAAACAACCTAATACTTCCACTAATTGCTGGTGGAGTAATTGCTATAAACGAACCCATTGCGCCAAACTCAGTAATATATATAAACACAAGCGCAGCAACGATTGCCATAATCGAAACAACTGCCCATTCCCAACCATGAACAGATTCGCATACTAAAAACACGCCAATTGTTGATGCAATACCTTTTCCACCTTTGAACTTTAAGAATACAGGAAAAATATGCCCTAAAACAGCGCAAAGCCCACAAAGATATATAGCAAAATCACTAACGATAAAATTTGAACCTTCAAAAACTCTATTCCTAAAGACGAAAAATGCAACTAAAGAACACACAGCGCCTTTTGAAATATCCAAAAAGAAGGTTAAAAGACCAGTTTTTAACCCAAAGTTTCGGCTCATGTTTAACGTGCCAGGGTTGCCACTTCCTAGTTTTCTAATATCAGATTTTTTAAGTTTTGAAATTAGCAACGCCCAATTTATGTTACCGATAAGATAACTACATACGGCAAAAATAACAAGTAATAAACTAATCGACATCTTCTTTTTCCCTTGCGATAATTTTTATAGGAGTTCCACTAAAATCAAAAGCCTTTCTCAAACAGTTTTCCAGATATCTTTTGTATGAGAAATGCATAAGATTCGTTTCGTTAACAAATAAAACGAACGAAGGTGGCGTAACGCTAACTTGAGTAGCATATTTGATTTTAAGTCTTTTACCATTCATTGAAGGTGGTTCGCTTGCACGAACGCAATCTAAAATTAAATCGTTAAGTTGACCTGTAGAAATACGTTTATTAGCATTATCTAGCGCCGTCAATGATAAATCAAGAATTTTATCCGTTCTAAGTCCCGTTTGCGCAGAAACGTAAACAGGAATATAATAGTCCATAAATTTTAAGGCTTCTTGAAGTTGTGTATTAAAAGTATTAATGGTGTGAGTATCTTTTTCAATCAAATCCCACTTGTTCATCACGATAATACATGGCTTGCCTTGTTCGTGAATATAACCACAAATTTTTACGTCTTGTTCCGTAATGCCTTGCGTTGTATCAATGACCATTAAACAAACGTCGGCCCTTCTTATTGCACCAAAAGCCCTTAAAACACTGTAGTATTCAAGGTCTTCTTCCACGCTTTTTTTCTTTCTAATACCAGCCGTGTCGATTAAGGTAAAATTATTACCATTATATTTAAATAAAGTATCAATAGCATCCCTAGTCGTGCCTGCTATGTCTGACACAATGGTCCTATTAAAACCTAGTAATTTATTACATAAACTAGATTTACCTGCATTAGGTTTACCAACGACGGCAAGTTTAACGGAATCGTCTTCTTGATTATCACCAACAGTATTAAAATAGGATGAAACTTCGTCTAATAATTCACCTATTCCCGTTCCGTGTTCGGCTGAAATACCAAACGGCTCACCTAACCCTAGATTATAAAATTCATATAATTTTTCTGGGTTATAATTATCAAGTTTGTTAACTGCCAAAACAACGGGTTTACCAGATTTTCTAAGTTTCATAGCAACGTCTTCATCAGAAGAGTTAAGCCCCGTTTTAGCATCTGCAAATAATATGATAACGTCAGCAGTGTCTATAGCAATTTCGGCTTGTTGCTGAATATGACGCCACATTTGATCGGTAGATTTAAGTTCTAACCCACCCGTGTCAACTAGGGTAAAATAATTTCCACACCATTCAGCGTCAGCATAAAGCCTATCCCTAGTTACACCGGGATAGTCTTCAACGATAGAAATCTTCTTTCCTACCACCTTATTAAAAAACGTTGATTTACCCACGTTTGGTCTACCAACAATAGCAACTAATGGTTTTGACATTTTTAATCCTTTTTTAATTTATTTAATACGTTAGAAAAATAGTCGGGAAGTTTTGCAAAAAACTCTACCCTTTCGTTTGTTGATGGATGAATAAAACTTAACTTTCCTGCATGCAAAAGTTGTCCTTTTAGGTTAAATTTTTGTTTTTTATATCCATACTCAACATCACCAACAATCGGGTGTCCTAAATGTTTTGCATGAACCCTTATTTGGTGAGTTCTACCCGTTTTTAAGGAAAACTCACACAAAGTATAGCCGTTATATCTTTCTAAAACCTTATACTCTGTAATCGCTTCCCTACCAAAAGAAGAAACAGCCATTTTCGTGCGATCTTTTGGATTTCTTGAAATAAAAGTATTAACCACACCTTTGTCGTCTTTTAACACCCCTTCTAAAAGCGCCGTATATATACGTTTACACGTTTTATTTTCAAGCTGTTTTGACAAGTGCAAATGCGCCTTATCATTTTTTGCAACGACTAATAGTCCAGAAGTGTTTTTATCAATTCTATGAACTATTCCCGGTCTAATTTCACCGTTTATACCAGAAAGTTTATCTAAATGAAACAAAAGTGCGTTAACAAGCGTGTTACCATTCGTGCCGTTGCCAGCATGAACGGTTAAGCCTTGTGGTTTATTAATTACAGCCAAATCATCGTCTTGATAAACTATGTCAATCGGAATGTTTTCGGGCTTTATGTCGCAATTTTGAGCTTCTTTTACATTAAATTCAATTAAATTGCCAATTTTTAATGCCTTATTACATTTAGAAATCTCGCCGTTTACTAATACGCAACCTTCTTCACAAAGTTTTTTAATTCTAGAACGTGTAAAATCAGTCTTGCTTGCCAAAAAAGAGTCTAACCTTACGCCGTTTACGTCAACTTCAATTATCATCGGAAATACTTCTCTTTTTATTATTTTTGTTAAACCCGTCAAAGAATATAAAGTGAACGCAAACCATAATAACGCCAATAGTTAAACAAATATCGGCAACGTTAAATATAGGGAAAAAGTAACTACCAAATTGAAAAGAAATAAAATCGGTTACGTAACCAAATATAACTCTATCCAAAAAGTTTCCTAACGTTCCTGCAATAACTACTGCAATACTAAACTGCAAAAACCTATGATTTTTTACGTATGCAAATACAAACAATAAAATAAACAAAATAAGTGAAACGATTGTTAATATTATAAAGAATAATTGCGACCAACTTTTATCAGCAAAAAGACTCCAAGCCGCACCGGTATTTTTTGCAAATTTAAAAACAAAAAAATTTTCAATAATCGTAACTACTGAACCGTCTTGATAATTATTTCTAAAATATAGTTTAGTAAGTTGGTCTACAGCAACCAAAACAAGAAAAACTAATATAGAAATTGCCAAAATAAAATATTTGTTTATTCGTTTTCGTCTAGCAAGCCCAATTCCTTGCATAAATCCTCCAAACGTAACGCACCTGGGTTAAGAACTTCGTCTAAATTAAATCCATTATCACTCGTAGCAACGACGTAATCGTTAATTTTATCTTTAGGATTAAAAGATTTTTCGCCACTAATCATATTAAACTCACTTTTAATTTGTTCTATAGCATGCTTTTCATCAGACATACCCATAATAGAAGTGATTTTGTCCTTTAGTTCAACCACTTGTTTTACTGCCGGATAGTAAGGATATTTATCTAGTAAATAATTAAAATACTCGTTCCACCTTACAGCAAAATTTTTTAAGGTTTCCAAACTAGCCAAATAATTAGCAAGCGAAGTAGATTCAATTTCTTTAGCGCGTTTTTCAGCATTTTTTAGTGTTGAAACAATAAGTTTTTCATCATTTTTGTAAATTGCTAGTTGTGCGGAAAGCTTCTTGTTTTCTTCAGATAAAGCAATTAAATCATCTTTTAATTGATTAATTTTATCTTGATATTCAGTTTTACAAGTTTCAAGTAATTCTTTTACTTCTGCTTGTTTATACTTTCCCTTTTTTAGCTCCACAAAAAGGACCTCCAAAACTACATATTTACACTTTTTTCTCTTATTTTTTCTAACATATCTTTTTTAAGTTGATACAACTCGTCTGACAAGTCAACTTTATACACGTGTGGTCTATCCAATCTTTTATATTCATCCCAAAAAGTAGAAAGTTCTTTTTGTGCGTAAGCCTTAATTTCGCTTAATGTTGGCATTTTGTAAACAAGTTTTCCGTCTTTAATTACGTCTACTTGAAGCATACGAACTTCATAATCTTTGTATTCCGTCTTTTTCCATCTTTCCGTTGGATGAGTTAGGATTAATGGTTGAGTAGTATCAACCGGTTTTTCACTACGAAGACAGATACAATCTGCTTCGGCTCTGCCCGTTTTCTTATCGTATACACGGCAAATATTCTTAAAACCAGGGTTCGTAATCTTTTCGGTATTTTCCGATAGTTTAATCTTAGGAATTTCCTTTCCGTCGTCATCTATAACGCAAGAAAGTTTATAAACACCACCAAGCGCAGGCATATCTGCACTAGTAATTAACCTTGTGCCAACACCCCAAGTATCAATTTTAGCCCCTTGATTTTTAAGCGAATTAATCGATTGTTCGTCAAGGTCACCACTTGCACAAATAACGGTATCAGGATAACCTGCATCGTCTAACATTTTACGTGCTTTTTTAGATAAATACGCTAGGTCGCCAGAGTCAAGCCTTATTCCTTTAGGTTTATAGCCCTTGCTAGATAAGTAATCGAATGCTTTAATTGCGTTAGGAACGCCTTGTTTTAAGGTATCGAAGGTATCGACTAATAAAAGAGTGTTATTAGGATAAACGTCTGCATACGCCTTAAAAGCAGTAAGTTCGTCACTAAAATTCATAACCCAACTATGCGCGTGCGTCCCAGCAACAGGAACGTCAAACATTTTACCAGCCAAAACGTTAGAAGTAGAAGAACATCCACCAATAATCGCAGCCCTAGCGCCGTAAATACCTGCATCGGGGGCTTGAGCCCTACGCAAACCGAATTCCATAACGCTATCGCCTTTAGCAGCGTAGCATATCTTAGCAGACTTGCTAGCAATTAACGTTTGAAAGTTCATTATATTAAGAAGCGCAGTTTCAATAAGTTGTGCTTGAATAACGGGGGCTTTAACGGTAAGGATAGGTTCGCCCGGAAACACTACAGTCCCTTCAGGAACTGCATACACGTCGCCGGTAAACTTAAAGTCTTTAAGATAGACCAAAAAATCTTTGTCAAAAATATTTAAGCCGTCTAAATAGTCTAACTCTTCTTTGCCAAAATGAAGATTTAATATATAATCTACAACTTGTTCTAACCCACAAGCTAATGAATAAGTTATCATACCATTTTGCCTAAAGAACAAATCAAAAACAACGATTTCTTCTTTACGGTTTTGTTTTAAGTAACCGTTCATCATGGTCAATTGGTAAAGGTCTGTAAGCAAAGTTAGATTTCTTTTGTCCATAATTATAAATCTCCATTATAGTTTTTTTAAGTATAACACAAATTTATTTTTTTGTAAATACAATTAAGTGGTCATTAAATATTATATATGCTAAATTTTTTGGCGTTTATTAAAGAATTATATTAACCTTTTTAAAATTGACATATAGAGTTCACTATGATAAAATGATTTATATAAAAAGGAGAAAATATGATTGCAATATTATTCGCACTAGAGTCAGAAGCAAAATCACTTTTAGAAAAAGTATCAAACAAAACAACAATAGAATTTTTAGATAAAAAAGCATATTCTTGTTCGATAAATTCTCAAAAAGCCGTAATAGTAATAACGGGAATAGGTAAAGTAAGCGCTTCTATTTGCGCACAAGCCGTTATAGATAAATTTTCACCAAAGTTTATAATTAATGCAGGAACTTGTGGTGGAACGAACACAAGTGTAAAAATTGGTAGTTATTATCTAGTAGATAAGTGTTTCCAATTCGACTTTGACGTTACTGAAATTGACGACGTAGAAATTGGATACATTCAGGAATACGACAGAGTATTCTTCCCTACTTATTTAGATAGTCTTGACCACTTACCCACTACTTCACTTGCAACAGCTGATAGATTCAGTAACGAAAAAAAAGATTTAGATTTATTAGAAAAAAACAAATGCGCAATACGTGATATGGAAGGTGGCGCAATCGCACAAACTTGCTTATCCAATAAAACTAATTTCGTTTGTATAAAAGGCGTTACCGACGTTTACGGTTCAGGCGTTGCAAAAGAGCAATTTTATAAAAATCTTTCCTCGGTATGTGCAGGACTGTCCAATGTTATAATTGAAACCTGTAAAAAACTTTAATAAACAATTAAAAAACTCTGCTAAAAAGCAGAGTTTTTTTAATCATCACTATCAATTCTATGAAAGCCTTTACCATAAACGTTCGTTGCATCAGTTACAATAACAAAGGCATTTTCATCAAGTTCTTTTATAAATAATTTAAGAGAGTGAACTTGGTTGTTTTTTACACAAGTAAGTAAAACGCCTTTAGGTTTTTTAGTATACATACCCTCGCCGTGAATTAAAGTAACACCCCTTGGGCTATGCGAAACTAAAAATTCAGAAATTTCTTCTGCCTTTTCAGATATAACGTAACAAAGTTTTGCTTTTGCAAAACCCATAACCACTAGGTCGCTAACTTTTGCGCTTACAAATATTAAAATTAATGCAAATAATATATTTTCAAAACTATCAAGGAAGAATGCGCCTAGCAACACTACTAATCCATCAAAAATAGCAACGTGCGTTGCAATCGTTCCAAAAGGAATAACGTTATGCGTTAACCTACCCAAAAGTTCAGTTCCACCACTAGAAGTTCTATATTTTATAAATAAGCCAATTCCTATACCTTGCAAAATACCACCGTATAGACCTGCTAGAAGTTTCTCATTAGTTACAAGAAAATTATCGGGTAAAACTAGTTCCCAAAGTTCAGTGGCTAAACTCAAACAAGTTGTAGTTAACAAACAACGGAGAATAAACTTTAGCCCCATCATCTTCAGTCCAAACAATAATATTGGAACGTTAATAGCAACTATAAACACACCTGTCGGAATTTTTTCAAATAATAAGTGAATTAAAGAAGCAACGCCCGTTACCCCACCAGCAGTTAATCTAACAGGTTCTAGGAATAATTTAATACTTAAAGCGTAAGAAAGACAGCCTAAAACCATAAACATATATCTAATTGCTTCATGCCTTAAAATAGTCTTTCTACTAAT
>JAZNSS010000050.1:0-15070 GCA_045591355.1 Christensenellaceae bacterium
TCAAGGTTGCTTTATATAATTGTTTCTATACTTTAAATCACGAGGTAAAAATGAGTTCAGAAGTTAATAAAACCACGCATAAGAAGTTAGGATTTTTTAAGAGTTTAAAACTTCTATCAAAGTCTATAAGGGAATACAAAAAACCTTCTATTTTAACGCCACTATTCGTTATGATTGAAGTTATTTTCGAATGCCTTATTCCTTGGATATTAAGTCTACTTTTAGGTGTCATTGAATACGTTTCAAACGGTGGTGGCGAAAACGTAAACGGCTTTACGAAAAAGATTGTTGAAATACTTTCCCACGGGGCTGAGCCAAACCTATTGTTAATTATTTTGCAGTTTGGTGGCGTAATGATTTTACTTGCAGGGTTATCACTAACCTTCGGCGCTTTGGCTGGAAGGGCTTGCGCAAAAGCGTCAAGTGGCTTTGCCAAAAACCTTCGCAAAGATTTATATTACAAAATCCAAGATTTTTCATTTACCAACATTGATAAATTTTCTTCATCAAGCCTAGTAACTAGACTTACAACTGACGTAACGCATATAGAAATGGCTTATATGATGATTATAAGAACGGCTATTCGTGCTCCGTTTATGCTAATCTTCTCTATGGTTATGGCATTTTCTATAAACGCAAAAATGGCTCTAATTTTCCTATGCACTACGCCGATTTTGGCTATTGGCTTAGGATTTATTATGACGAAGGCAGTTCCATTCTTCTATAAAATTTTCCCTAAATACGACGCTCTTAACGAATCGGTGGAAGAAAACATTCGTGGAATGCGCGTAGTAAAATCTTACGTTCGTGAAGATTACGAAAAAGATAAATTCGACACGGCTTCTAAAGACGTAAAAGACAACTTTACTAAGGCAGAAAAGATTGTTGCCATGAATACTCCCCTTATGAACTTCTGCGTTTATGCTGGGCTAATTGGAATTTACGTTTTAGGTTCTTATTTTATAATTTCTTCAAACAACTCGGTATTCCAATATACACAACTTAACACTTTTATGTCTTACTCTTTCCAAATTCTTATGAGCCTTATGATGGTTTCTATGATTATGGTAATGATTATAATGAGTGTGCCTGCAAGTAAACGTATTTGCGAAGTATTAACCGAACAAAGCGCAATAGTTTCCCCAAAAGACGCTATTACTGTAGTTAAAGACGGAAGTGTAAAGTTCTCTAACGTAAACTTCAAGTATTCTAAAAAAGCAGAAAACAACGCTTTAAGTGATATAAATCTAGAAATTAAATCGGGTGAAACAGTCGGTATTATCGGCGCAACGGGGTCGGGAAAAACTTCCCTCGTTGGGCTTATTCCTAGACTTTACGACACCTTTGACGGTGAAGTTACCGTTGGTGGAATAAACGTTAAAAACTACGATTTAGACACGTTAAGAAATTCCGTTGCAATGGTTCTACAAAAGAACGTTTTATTCTCTGGAACGATTAAAGAAAACATGCGTTGGGGAGATAAAAACGCTACGGATGAAGAAATTATCGATGCGTGCAAACTTGCCCAAGCCGACGACTTTATTCAAAGTTTTCCAGACAAATACGACACCTTTATTGAACAAGGTGGCGTAAACGTTTCCGGTGGTCAAAAACAAAGGCTATGTATTGCAAGGGCATTACTTAAAAAGCCTAAAATTCTTATTTTAGACGACTCAACTAGCGCCGTTGATACCAAAACCGACGCTTTAATAAGGGCTTCACTTAAAGAATATATACCCCAAACAACTAAAATTATTATTGCCCAGCGTATCGCATCCGTTCAAGATGCCGACAAGGTTATAATTCTTGAAAACGGAAAAATCGTAGCGCAAGGAAATCACGAACAGTTATTATCTTCAAATGCAATTTATCAAGAACTATATTATTCACAAAATAAAGTCGAAAGCGACAAAAAGGAGGTGAAATAATATGCCTCCAAAAATGCCAAAGGGTGCTAATCGCCCACACCAACCAGCAAAAAAAGGAACTCTCAAAAGGCTTTTAGGAATGTTATTTAAGCAAAACAAGGGATTACTTATTTGCATTTTAGGTTTAATACTTATTTCTGCAACGACTTCAGTTTCGTCTTCTATTTTCCTACGTTGGCTTATTGGAACGATTCAGTCTGGCTTATCATTGATTAACCCAAGTAACGGTTCGTGGGCGCTTTCCCCTGCTGATGCTTGGTCACAAACTTGGCCTGACCTATTAACTATATTTATCGTAATGGGCGTTGTTTTCTCTATTAGCATACTCGCTTCCTTCTTTTATACAAGACTAGGTGCTATCATTACGCAAAAGTTCTTACATCAAACTAGGACTACCGTTTTTAACAAAATGCAGTCTTTACCAATAAGTTTTTTCGACACGCATAGAACGGGCGACTTAATGAGTGTTTACACTAACGATATAGACGCCATGCGCCAACTAGTATCGCAAAGCATTCCTTCATTGTGTTCGTCGCTTATAAGCGTTACTACCCTACTAGTTTTAATGTTTACTTATAGTATTTGGCTTACCCTAGTAATGTTTATTGGCATATTCTTTATGTTCTACGTTACTAAAAAAATTGGTGGAAACAGTTCTAAATACTTTATTCGTCAACAAATTTCTTTAGGGCAAGAAGAAGGCTATATCCAAGAAATGATGCAAGGTCAAAAGGTTGTTAAAACTTTCTGCCACGAAGAACAATCAAAAATAGACTTCGATAAGAAAAACGAACAACTTTGTAGCGATGCAACCAAAGCGCATACCTTTGCAAATATTTTAATGCCTATAATGAATAACCTTGGCAACATAATGTTTGTGTTGATTGCATTTATTGGTGGACTTTTAGTTGCATTAAACGTTCCTAACCTTAACGTAACAGGTTTTGAACCACTACGCAATTCTGAAGGATATTTATGTATGATTGTTGCAGTAATGTCTTTCTTGCCTATTAGTAAGCAATTCACGGGGCAAGTATCACAATCATCACAACAAATAAACTCTATCGTTATGGGGCTTGCCGGCGCATCAAGAGTGTTTGACCTTCTAGACCAAACTCCTGAAACGGACGACGGATACGTTACACTAGTTAGATGCCGTATTGATAAAGACGGCAACATTCAAGAATGCGAAGAGCGCACGGGGCTTTGGGCTTGGAAACACCCACATAAAGCAGACGGAACTATCACCTATACTCAACTTAAAGGGGATATTCAAATGTTTGACGTAGACTTTGGATACGTTCCGGAAAAAATCGTTTTGCATAACGTTAGCCTTTACGCTCACCCCGGTCAAAAGATTGCATTCGTTGGCGCTACTGGTGCTGGCAAAACAACCATTACCAACCTTATAAATCGTTTTTACGATATTGCAGACGGTAAAATAAGATACGATGGAATTAACATCAACAAGATTAAAAAGAGCGATTTACGTCGTTCTTTGGGTATAGTATTACAAGACACTAACCTATTTACAGGCACGGTTATGGATAACATTCGTTACGGAAGGCTTTCTGCGACTGACGAAGAATGTATAAACGCAGCAAAACTTGCGTATGCTCATGACTTTATTACTAGACTTCCAGACGGATATAACACTATGCTTACTGCAGACGGAAGTAACCTATCCCAAGGTCAAAGACAACTACTTTCCATTGCAAGGGCTGCCGTTAAAGACGCGCCCGTTATGATTTTAGACGAAGCAACTTCTTCTATCGACACTAGAACTGAAGCATTAGTTCAACAAGGCACGGATAGACTTATGGAAGGTAGAACGGTGTTCGTTATAGCGCATAGATTATCTACCGTTCAAAATTCCGACGTTATTATGGTTTTAGAAAACGGTCATATAATAGAGCGTGGTTCTCACCAAGAACTTATCGAAAAACAAGGTAAATATTATCAATTATATACAGGGGCTTTTGAACTTGAATAAATTTTGTTTACTATGCCCTAACGGGTGTAAAATTGACAAGTCAATACAAAAAGGCTTTTGCGATTCGGATAATAATATCCGTATCGCAAAATTTTATTTACATAAGTTTGAAGAGCCTTGCATAAGTGGTAAAAACGGTTCGGGAACAATCTTTTTTTGTGGGTGTTCGCTAAAGTGTGTTTTTTGCCAAAACTATGAACTTTCAAGAAACCTACGTGGCAAAAATATTTCTATTAATGAATTAGTGGAAATATTCAAAAACCTAGAAGAACAAGGCGCACACAATATAAACCTTGTTAACCCAACGCATTATTCCGATTTAATCGCTAAGGCGCTGGATATTTATAAACCAAAAATCCCAATAGTTTATAACACGCATTCCTACGAAAATTTAGAAACACTTAAAAGTATGGATAAATACATTGACGTATACTTACCAGATATAAAATTCTTTGCTAGTAACGTTTCTAGAAGATACACGGGAAAGGAAGACTACTTTGATAAAGCAAGTAAAGCCATTGAGTTTATGGTAAATAAGCCAATTATTTTTGACGAAAATGGAATGATGGTTAGTGGAACTATCGTTAGACACCTAGTATTGCCACAAAACGTAAGCGACAGTAAAAATATATTAGATTGGTTCGTTAATATAAAAGACAAGGCTTATATAAATATTATGAGTCAATACACGCCCTTTGGAAAGATAGATAACTTCCCCGAACTAAAACGAAAACTAACCAAACGTGAATACGAAACTATAGTTGATTATGCAATAAACCTAGGTATTGAAAAGGCTTTTTACCAAAAGCAACAAAGTGCAGACGAAATATATATTCCTAGTTGGGATTTTTAAAAAAGCAAGGCATTCGCCTTGCTTTTTAGTTATTTTTATTCATTTTTCTATATTGAAAAGGTGTTATATTAAAAAACCTTTTAAATATCCTATTAAAGCCAGACGTATCTGAATAGCCCACCTTTAACGATATTTCTATTAAAGATAAATTAGAACTGATTAGTAACCATTCTGCCATTGCCATTCTATAGCGCATAATAAACGTTTTTGGTGGATAACCAGTTTGTGATAAAAATATTCTATTTACCGAGGCAACACTAACGTTCATTTTTTTAGCAAGCATCTTTTCACTTAGTAAAAAATTATCATCTAAATTTTCGCTTATATAATCCAAGACTCCGTTTTCCGTTAAAGTGTCCGTTCTTTTAGTAAAATTATTTTTTTCTTGGCTATTTATTTTTTCACATTCAACCAGAAAACAACCTGTAGCAAAGGCTATCCCCTGCACGTTTTGTGGAGATTCTTGAACACAATCAATAAAATACTTTATTGTTTTAGTTAACTTGGGATATTTATCTTCATCAAAAACACCACATAAAATATCTGCTTGCTTTGCAAGGTTCATTGCGTTTTCTGGGTCGGTGATACTAACTGAATTTAATACTTCTAATGGTGAAAATGTTAGCCATATCCATCTGCTTGTTAGCCCTTCTTCTGAAGTTGATAAATGCGCAACCCCAGATGGAATACATTGTATATCCCCTTTCTTAAACCTAAAAACCATATCGTTTATACGTGTTACACCAGTTCCACTTAAACAAACACCTATTTCCACCTTATCATGATAATGAAGCGCTTTAATTGGTGAACTGCCCAAAACGTAGTCAGAATAATGGACTAATTGTTTTTTCACATTTTGGTATATTATTGGAAGCGTTTTATTTGATACAATATTTCTCATAAAGTTACCTAGATATTTTTATACAGATATAATAACATAAATCAAGCCTAATATCAACATATTTGATAAATTTGTCCTGTTTTTGATTTTTTTATACTTGAAATTGTTAACATATAGGTTATATAATAAAACCACAAAAAGAAATCGAGGGAGATTATATTATGCCTATTGTAATCTTAGATAAAGAAACTATTAAAGACAAAATTTACGCATGTTGGATTGGTAAAAACATTGGTGGGACTTTAGGTGGCCCACATGAGCACAAGCACGAATTTTTAGATATAAAAGGGTTTGAAACGGAAGCAGGTAAGCCATTACCTAACGACGACTTAGACCTTCAACTCATGTGGCTTATAGCGCTTGAAAGAGAAGGTCCTTTCCACTTTAACAATGCTACACTTGCAGAATATTGGACACTTGGTATTGACCCAAATTGGAACGAATACGGCACAGCAAAAGCAAACCTTTTTGACGGAATTATGCCACCACTTTCTGGCGAATTAAACAATGATTATTGGAAAAACAGTAACGGCGCATGGATAAGGTCGGAATTGTGGGCTTGTTTGACACCATTCTACCCTGACTTTGCTAGAAAATTTGCATATGCTGACGCTACCGTTGACCACGGATTAAATGAAGGAACTCATTCAGAACTATATACGGTTACATTACAATCACTTGCTTTTGGTAATGATAATTTAAAAGAAATAGTTGTTAAAGCACTTGATGCTATACCAGAAAATTGCCGTGTTGCGCAATCTGTAAAACTTGTCATAGATGAATATGAAAAAAATACCCCATATCAGCAAGTAAGAGAAATGCTTATAAAGCAAAATGAAGATATGGGTTGGTTTCAAGCACCATCTAACATTGGTTACGTTGTAATAGGTTTACTTTACGGCGAAGGAGACTTTAAAAAGTCAATGATATATACAACCAACTGCGCAGACGATGCAGACTGCACTGCTGGAACTGTTGGTGCAACGTTGGGTATTGCTTATGGAACTAAAATATTTCCTAGCGATTGGCTTGAATATATAGGTGACGATATTATAACCATTTGTATTAACGCACATTATAGAAGAATAGTTCCAAAAAACTGCCTTGAATTAACTGAACGAGTTATGAAAATGATTCCTATTACATTTAAGTCTTTCGGATATGATTTTGAATGGGGGAAAGATACTGAACTACCTGAAAATAAAAGGAAAAAATTTGATTATAAAAATTATCAAGACATCTCTAAATGGTCGTTTGAGTTAGCACACCTACCCTATTGTGTTGGTTATGCAGAGTTTGACAGAGAACCTGTCGTAAAAGAAGGCGAAGAAATTAATATTTCACTAACTTTAACGACTACAGGAATAAGGGCTTATAACTTTGAAGTCAGTGTTTATACACCAGACGGTTGGGAATGTGACTGCATAAAGTCCTTCCATATAGCAACCTTTGGTGATCTATATAAAAACAAATGGCAAGGAAAATTAAAAGTGGGCAAAACAAACGCAATTAATAGAGTTTTGGTTGTGTGTAAACCATCAATTCATGCACAAAGCGTTGTTGCTGAATATATTATTAAAGGTTAATATTTAAGTAATAAAAAAGAACTTGGATTTTCCAAGTTCTTTTTTTATATTAGATATTTTCTTTTTTTATTGCTTTATAGCCTTTCTTTTCCATTGAGGTTTGTTTTCTTTCTGGCAATCTAAACCACTTTATCTTTTCTTTATGACGATAAAGAACGATTAAAACTGCTAGTAAGAGAACAATTCCTACAACTAAGAGTATAACCCACACGGGGAATGTTTCGCCTTTTACAGTTTCCCACATATCGTTTATAGAAAGCAAGGTTTCGTTATCAAAATTTTGCATTATAGCGCATTTATTTAAGATTTCTATAGTTGGGTATTGCGCCATAAGCCTACCGTAACCTTCATTTGATACGGTTACTTTATAATCGCCACCCGTTCCAAAAAAGTATGATAAATCTACTACGCTATAACCTGTTTCAACCAATAATTCGTCAAATTTTTGTGGAGAAAGTTCACTTACGTCGCTTACACCTTCTTTAGTTAAAAAGTCGGTTGATGCCTGCAAAAAGTCTTCGCTTTCGTCAAACCAATCCAATACAACGTCGTTAAATACGGTATCCCCTGCAACAAGGCTAGTATAACCTATATAATTCATATTAGTGGCAACGTTTTCAGGTCTGCTTATAAAGTCCATAAACTTGTAAACAGCATCATAATTATCGCTTCCTGCTGGCATTACCATTCCGTCAAACCAAATGTTACTGCCTTCGTCGGGAATTTTATAACTTAACGGAACAGTTTTTTCTACGTAAGAGCCGTCTTCGTCTTCAACTTCGCCTAAGGCTACGTCTATTGCGTAGGCAGCATCGCCACTCCAAGCAACGTATGCGTTAATATTTCCTAATACTATATCGTTTTTGCCACTATCTACTTCAAAACCGTAGAGCATTGGCTTTAGAGAACTTAGTTTTTCGCCAACCTTATCGATTGATTTTTGGTCTACTCTATTTAATATTTTAGTTACGTCTTCGGTTGACGTTGCGTTTATTAAATCGTCTTTATAAACCATTGCAAGCCCAACTAGGTATGAGTCGCGAACGGCGTCTTTTATAGTGATTTTTTCTTTAAGGCTTTTGTCTTCAAAAACGCCACCCCAAGTGCTAACTTGCTCTTTGGTAACGTATTCGGTATTATAAACCCAACCCATCGTTCCCCACATATAGCCAACCATAAAATCGGTTAATGAGGCTTGTTCGCCTTTATATTTACCTTCTTTAACGTCAACTTTTACAGAGCCAAGTCTTTGATTTATGTATTGAGAAACGTTTGCTTGATAACTAGGAACTTTAGATAAATCTAATTTATTTAGCCTACCTTCTTCAGCAAGTTTTTCTATCATATATTCAGATGGAACGACGATGTCGTAACTATTTGGGTTGATAACTAATTCGTTATACAAGTTTTCGTTTGTGCCAAACGTTGAATATTGAACGGTTATACCCGTTTCTTCTTCAAACAACGTAATAAGTTCTTCATCAATATAGTCTTCACAGTTGCAAATTCTTAATACAGTCGCATCGCTTTTTGAAGCACCACAACCTACTAAAGAAAAACTTGTTGTTAGTATAAAAGTGGCTAAAATTAAACTTAAAAATCTTTTCATTATTTAGCCCCCTTTCTTCTTGAATAAATATTTTTAGCAACAACTATAAGGATTATTACTATAAATATTATTGCTGATAACGCACGTAGCGCTGGCAAAGAAGAATTTGCGTTTGATTTTTGCATTGCGCCGTATACGTATGTAGAAATAGTATCAAAACCTGCAGGCTTGGTATATGCCGAAATTATATAATCGTCAAGCGACAAGGTAATAGATAGCATAAAGCCACTTAAAATTCCTGGTAAAATTTCGGGTATAATAACCTTTATTAAAGCCCCGAAAGGTGAAGCGCCCAAATCTAGCGCTGCTTCATACATATTAGGGTCTAGTTGCTTTAGTTTAGGCATAACTGATAGCACTACGAATGGCGTTGTTATAATCAAGTGTCCAATTACCATAGAAAAATACGAACGGCTTTCTCTAAATACTAACGCAAACAATAACACTAATGCTACAGCCGTAACGATTTCTGCATTGATAACGGGAATTCTTGACGCCATTGAAACGCCTTTGCCAAATTTACCTCTACTGTAATGGATACCAAGCGCCCCTAAAGTGCCTAAAATAGTTGCCAAAACTGCTGCAACTACTGCTAGTATTAAAGTATCCCAAACGATTTTCATTAAGCCAGCATCGGCAAATAACTGTTTGTAAAGTTCAAAAGAAAAACCAACTTCAAACGCTTGCTTAATGCTTACGATTGGAGTATCTACAAAACTGTATAAAACTAAGGTAAAAATAGGAGCGTATAAAAATAATAATATTAGGGCTGCGTATAAAATTTGACCTATCCTTTTCATAAGTTTGTCCCCCTAGTTTCACTATTTTTAAAACTTCCCGTGATAAGCATAGAACCAAACATTATAACCAAAAGCACCATTGCCATAGCCGAGCCCAAATTCCAGTTTTGGAAGGTTGTAAATTGTTCGTCAATAAGTTTACCAATAATCGTTACTAAACCGTTACCAAAGGTGTCGGAAATAACGTAGCACGTCATAGTTGGCATAAACACCATAGTTACGCCACTAGCAATTCCAGACATAGAAAGTGGCAAAGTTACTTTAGAAAAGGTTGTAAAAGCATTTGCGCCAAGGTCTTTACTTGCTTCTATGTAACTTTTATCCATTTTTTCCAAAACGGTATAGATAGGTAAAATCATAAATGGTAAATAGTCGTAAACCATACCAATTACTACGTTTACGTAGTTATTAAACCCAAACACACCGATTATAGTTAGCAAATCTTTCATAGCCATTGCACGTAAAACGAAGTTTATCCACATTGGCATTATAATAAGTAGCAAAAGAGTGCCACCTTTATTTAGGTTGCTTCTAACTAGAATATACGCTATTGGATATGCAATGATAATACATATAACCGTTGTAGCAAGCGCTAGCAACACGCTAATTATCAAAGTGGTAAGGGTTGTAGCGCTGGAAAAGAACCTTACGAAGTTATTTATAGAAAATCCACCGTCTTGCCCTGTAAATGCGTAAAAAACGATTAAAAACAATGGCAAAACGACGAACAACACCAAAAATAACCCGTAAGGGATACAAAGTTGACTTCTCTGAAAAGACAAACGACGCTTTTTAGGGATTGCCCTAGAGAAGTCTTCCCTTATAGAATTTTCTCTTTGGTCTTTCATCTTTTAATCTCCTGTTTCAAGGATAGTTTGATTTTTTCTTTTGGAATTATAACTGAAACCCTATCGTTTTCGTTCCAAGTGTCTTCGGTATCGAATACGAAGTCTTCTTCATTTTCGTCGGTGCGAACGATAAGTTGGTAGTGGTCACCCTTATAGATTATAGAAATTATATTACCTTCTGCACCACCGTCGCCTTCGTGGTCGCTAATATCTATATCCTTTAGCCCAACTTCTACGTTTACGTCTACGTCGGTTAAATCAATTCTTTCGCCTTCAGCAGTAATCAAATAGCCTTCTTCGTCTAGGAATGACTTTGGATAAAGTTGGGTAACGTCACATTCAAACTCTCCGTCGCCAAAACATACGGTATTGCGTTTTGTAATATAGCCGTCGTATTTATTGGTGGAAAATTCCTTTTCCATAATATGAATATCGTTTGGCTTAATCATTATACTAACGCTTTCGCCAACCTTTCTTTCAATGGTGTCTTGAATAACGACTTCGGTCTTTCCTACTTTCATTACCATTTCGTAGTGCATGCCCTTAAATATAGAACTTATAATCTTGCCTTTAACAAAGCCTTTGTCTTCGTCCATTAAGAAAACGTCTTCGGGGCGAACTACTACGTCAACTTTTTCGTTTTTAGCAAAATCGTCTACACAGTCAAAATCATAACCGATAAAACGAACTTTTTTATCGCCAACCATCGTGCCGGAGAAAATATTGCTTTCGCCGATAAAGTCTGCAACGAAAGAGTTTTTAGGTTCGTTATAAATATCGGTTGGAGTGCCAACTTGTTGAATCTTACCGTCTTTCATAACCACTATTGTATCACTCATGGTAAGCGCTTCTTCTTGGTCGTGGGTAACGTAAATAAAGGTTATGCCAAGTTTACGGTGCATTTCTTTAAGTTCTAGTTGCATATCCTTTCTCATTTTAAGGTCTAGCGCCCCTAAAGGTTCGTCAAGAAGAAGAATTTGTGGTTCGTTAACAAGCGCCCTTGCAATAGCAACACGTTGTTGTTGACCACCAGAAAGAGTGGAAACACTTCTCTTTTCAAAGCCTTCAAGGTCAACCATTTTAAGAACCTTTTCTACCTTTTCTCTAATTTCACTCTTTTTAAGTTTTTCTATTTTCTCTACCTTATTTCCGTTTTTATCTTCGTAGGTAACCTTTACTTTTTTCAATTTTAAGCCAAAGGCAACGTTATCAAAAATATTTAAATGTGGAAAAAGAGCGTAACGTTGGAACACGGTGTTAACGGGACGCTTGTTTGGTGGCAAATCGGTAATATCTTTACCATTAAGTAATATTTGTCCGTCGGTTGGTTTATCAAAGCCTGCTATCATTCTTAAAGTTGTAGTTTTACCACAACCAGAAGGTCCTAAAAAGGTGATAAATTCACCCTTTCTAACGTATAGGTTAAGGTTGTCTACGGCAAGCACCCCACCAGCGTATTGTTGAGAAACGTTTTTAAGTTCAATTATCTTTTCTTGATTTTTCAATAAAGTTGTTTCCTTTTTATCAAAAATTCTTTTGTTTTCCATTTGCTATCCTCTTTTAAGTTTATTAAAAAGATGGGGGCGTTGACACCCAAATAAACTCTGCAACCGTCGTTCCTTTGTTTAGAACGTTATGCACCTTTTTTGCAGAAAAATAAAAACTTTCGCCCTTTTTTACTTTTACCTTGCGTTTGCCAAGTTGCAATATTATTTCACCCTTAATAACGTAGCCGAACTCTTCGCCTTCGTGTGGGAAATCTGCATCAGTTTGTGCACCGGGGTTAAGTTTTATATGTATAGGTTCCATAGCGTTTTTTTGCGCATTAGGAACAACCCAATTAAGCACGTAATCGTCGGTAATCTTCTCTACGAACTCGTTCTTGCTAAAAACTATTTTTTCTTCCGTATCAAAGTCTGAAAAAAACTCTTTCAGGTCCGTTCCAAGCGCAGATAATATATCTATTAGAGTTGCTATCGACGGGCTGGTAAGGTCGTTTTCAAGTTGTGAAATATACCCTTTGGTCAGTTCGCATCGGTCGGCTAGTTCTTCTTGAGTTAAATCGTTTGAAAGCCTTAAGTCTTTAATTTTTTCACCTATAACCATAACGCTCTCCTAAAGTTTAGAGATTGTAATTCGAAAGTTTAATAAATCTAAACTTATATGGTGAAATTATTATATAAATTTGAGTATTGTTTGTCAATCATTTTTTATACATTTTTACAAGTTTTTTATGTGTTTTTTTAGACAAGAAAAAACACCCGTATTTTCTACGGGTGTTTTTATTAGATTTTTATTATTATTTTTTGTTTACAAGAACTTTTTTAAGGTTAGCGAATCTTGGAAGTCCGTTTTCTTTAACCATATCAACTTCACCTTGGATAAGTGGCATAGCGTAGTCAACGAATTCGTTAGAAATGCCCGTGCCGTCGTTGATAATCCATTCTAGTGGAACGGTCTTTTCAGTATTTGCAGCAAGTTCTAATGGTAATAATTTATATTCGCATTCATATTTATCGCCTGCTTTTCTTGCATAGCAAACCATTTTATCGGTTTCGCCGTTAACTGCTGCTTTAACTGCTTCCTTACCTGCTTGGAAGGTTTCTTCTACGTCAGTTTTACTTGCGCAGTGAGAAGCGCATCTTTGCATTAATGAAAGTTCAATGCCACGAGTTTTATAGCCCGTTTCGTTCTTAATTAAGTTAGCAAGCATAGACGCTACGCCACCTAGTTGAGCGTGACCAAAACTATCTCTTGCAGCGGCTTGACCAAGTTTTTCGCAAATAAGAACACCGTCTTTATCGTGAATACCTTCAGAAACTACTGCAATACACTTATTGTTGTTCTTTGCGCAAACGTCTTTAACGTCTTTAACGAACTTGTCAACGTCAAAATCAACTTCTGGTAAATAAATTAGGTCTGCGCCGTAACCTTGCGCATTAGCAAGTTGTGCTGCTGCAGTAAGCCAACCAGCGTTTCTACCCATTGCTTCGATAACGCATACCATTGGGGTATCGTATACTTTAGCGTCTAGGTTGATTTCCATAATAGAAGTTGCAATGTATTTTGCTGCACTTGCAAATCCTGGGCAGTGGTCAGTTCCGAATAAGTCGTTATCAATCGTCTTTGGAACGCCGATAACGTTCATTTCGTAACCAGATTTTGCCATGTATTTACTAATTTTGTTACAGGTATCCATACTGTCGTTACCACCGTTGTAGAAGAAATAACGAACGTCGTATTTCTTGAATACTTCTAGCAATTTCTTATAATCGGTATCGTCAACAGAAGCGTCTTTTAATTTATAACGAACTGAACCTAATGCAGATGATGGGGTTTGCTTTAATAATAAAAGTTCCTTTTCATCTTCCTTTCCGATATCATAGAATTCTTCGTTAAGAATACCCCTAATACCGTGTGCCGCGCCGTAAACTGCAGTAATTTGTTCAGAGTGTAAGCCTTCGATAAATACGCCGGCTGCACTTGAGTTGATAACTGAAGTTGGGCCACCTGATTGTGCGAACATTAATGCGCCTTTTAAACCTTTCATTTTTTATCTCCTTTAGTAATTATTACAAACTTAACGTATGAGCAATGTCATACAATTCTTTATCAAAAATCTTTTTAGCCTTTGAAACTTCGTCAAAAGAAACAGTGATTATCTTATTATCTTTGATACCGATAGCACAACTATCGCCACCGTTCTTTAATATTTCAACAGCCTTATAACCAAACCTTGCGGCTAAAATTCTGTCTTGCATGTTTGGAGAGCCACCACGTTGAATATATCCAAAGTTAGTTACTTTTACACTCATTCCACTCTTTTCTTGTATGCGTGAAACGATTTCATCTCTATTGCCTGCGCCTTCTGCAAGAATTATCATGTTAGAAGTTTTACCCCTTAAATAACTCTTTTTAATTGAAGATGCTATTTTATCTAAATCAAAAGGAATTTCAGGAACAAGAACGTATTCAACGCCACCTGCAACGCCTGCGTATAAAGCAATGTCTCCACAATGACGACCCATAACTTCTATCAAACTTACTCTATCGTGTGAGTGCATAGTATCACGAAGATTGTTTATTGCCCACAAAACGGAGTTAACTGCAGTATCAAAACCAATAGTATAGTCGGTATAAGCAAGGTCGTTGTCTATGGTGCAAGGAATACCTACTACTTTTACACCACAGTTATCGCTTAAATCCTTTGCGCCACGCAAAGTTCCGTCGCCACCGATTACTACAAGCGCGTCGATACCGTAAGCAGATAAAGCGTCTGCCGCTTGATGTTGAACTTCAACTTCCTTAAATTCTGGGCATCTTGCAGTTTTTAAGAATGTGCCACCTTTGTGAATCATATCTGATACGGCACGGTGATTAAGACGGGTTATTTCACCCTTGATTAAACCTGCGTAACCCCTTTCAACGCCGTATATATCCATTTTGTTGTTAAGTGCGGTGCGGACTACTGCCCTAATTGCCGCATTCATTCCGGGAGCGTCGCCCCCACTGGTTAATACCGCTATCCTTTCCATTAGTATTCTCCTTAATT
>JAZNSS010000051.1:0-50373 GCA_045591355.1 Christensenellaceae bacterium
TAATTATCCATAGATAAATAACAAAATAATTTTATCACATACTTTAAAATTTATCTACTTTTTTATATGTGTTTTATGATTTTTTCTTAAAAAAGATTATGTCTTCTTTGTTAAGATGCTCTCTTAATTCTGCCGTCAAGCCTTCGACTTTTCTAACGGATAAATGAGTGTTGTATTTTTTGCCGTTCATAGAAACCAAAACTATTACGTTACCTGGATAACTTTCACAAATATCCATAACTGCGTCCAACTTTTTATTATCGCCGTCGGGAATAATCAAACCTAAATACTCTTGGTCTAAGTTTTCCGGTTGGTCTTTGTTAACTTCCATTTCGGTAACTTCTTCGGCTATTATTTGTGGCGTTCCGTCTTTTATTTGAAGTTTACCTGTTACCCTAACGATATTTTCTTCTTTAAGATAACTTCTTGCATTATCAAACACTTTTGGGAAGACAATAACTTCTATCTGCCCGTAAACGTCTTCTATAGTTACGAAAGCCATCGTTGAACCACCCTTGGTGGCTAGACGCTTAAATTCGGAAATTATTCCACCCATTACTACGTGTTGACCGTCTTTAACGTCAGTATAGAGTTTATTGCCGTCTTGGTCTTCTTCGTAATAGTTTAGATGTTCCGTGTTGAAAGAAAACTTTTCAAACTGTTCCTTATAGTCGCTCAACGGATGCCCAGAAAGATAAATACCCAACACGGATTTTTCGTTTGCAAGTTTTTCGTTTGATAAATATTCAGGCAAATCTGGATATTCTATTGTTAAACCTTCGTCCTTTTCCAAAAGAGTTCCAAACAAACTTATTTGCATTTCGTTTTTGTTCTTTTGCGAACTTATTACCCTATCCATATAATCGCCGTATACTGCCATTAGCGTTCTTCTGTTTATATTAAAACAGTCAAGCGCACCTGATAAAATAAGGCTTTCTACAAGACGTTTATTAGCCCCCGTTTTAACTATACGGTTAATAAAGTCGTCAAAAGTTTTGAAATCTCCGTTTTGCTCTCTTTCCCTTATTATTTCGTCAACGACTGCTTGTCCTACGTTTTTAAGACCTACAAGACCGAAACGAATGCCGTCTCCTTCACAACTAAACCAAGCCTTACTTTTGTTAATATCAGGCGACAAAACCTTTATATCCTTGCTTTTAAGGTAGTTTAAGTATTTGGCAAGTTCTTCTATTTTATCTAGACGGTTGTTTAAGATTGAACAGAAAAACTCTACTTCGTAATATCTCTTTAAGAATGCAGTTTGATAAGCCAAAACTGCGTATGCCGCTGCGTGGGACTTGTTGAAAGCGTATCTAGCAAAAGGTTTCATATTATCGTAAACCTTAATAGCAACGTCTTCAGGAACGCCACGTTTTATAGCGCCGTCAACGGGTTGTCCCGTGCTTTCGTTAATACCACCGTAAACGAAGATTCCTTTTTGTTGTTCCATTATTTCAATCTTCTTTTTACCCATGGCTTTTCTAACGACGTCTGCGTGACCTAGCGTAAATCCACCTAAAGATTGACATATCTGCATAACTTGTTCTTGGTAAACTAATATGCCGTAACTATTTTTAAGTATAGGCTCTAGTAACGGATGGTCGTATTCAACTAGTTCTGGGTTATGCTTATTTTTAATATATTGTGGAATAGAATCCATAGGACCTGGGCGATATAGCGAAATACCTGCTATGATATCTTCAAAGGTGTTTGGTTTTAGGTCTTTCATGAATCGCTTCATGCCCGGACTTTCTAACTGGAACACACCATCGGTTTCACCTTGACCGATAAGTTCATATGTTTCTTGGTCTTCGTATCCAATTTCGTGGAAATCTATATGTCTGCCCGTGCGCTCTTCTACGTATTGACAGGCAAGTTGAACGTCGGTTAGAGTTCTTAGTCCCAAGAAGTCCATTTTTAGCATACCTAACGCTTCAACTTCTATCATATCGAATTGAGTGGTAACGTCGTCACCGTTTCGTTGCAACGGCACGTTTTCCATTATAGGCTTTTCGCAAATAACAACGCCTGCCGCGTGCATAGAAGTATTCCTTGGCAAACCTTCTACACGCATTGCCATATCGACTACCTTTTTAACGGTATCATCGGTATTATACATATCTACTAGTTCTTTTACAGAAACGTCTTCACCGTCTTTGTTTTTCTTAAAGCCAAAACTTTCCCTTATGTTACTCTTTCCGTCCATAAGTTTGGTGATTTTATCCGTTTCTGAATACGGAACACGGTATACCCTTGCTACGTCTTTTATCGCCGCTTTAGACGCAAGCGTTCCAAAGGTAACGATTTGCGCAACTCTATCCGAGCCGTATTTATTACGAACGTATTCAACTACTTCCCCACGACGAGCATCGGAAATGTCAACGTCAAAGTCGGGCATGCTTACACGTTCTCTATTCAAAAATCTTTCAAAAATTAGTTGGTATCTCAATGGTTCAACGTCGGTAATACCAATAGAATATGCAACTATACTAGAAACACCCGAGCCACGCCCAGCGCCAACGGGAATTCCTACGCTTCTAGCGTAGTTTATAAAGTCCCAAACGATAAGGTAGTAGTCGCAAAAACCCATAGAACTTATTACGTCAAATTCGTATTCTACACGTTCCCTTATCTCAGGTGTAATTTCTTTATACTTCTTTTTTAACCCTTCTTCGGTTAGTCTACGTAAATACTCTTTGGGGGTGCTTCCGTCGTCTGGAGTATACTTTGGAATTAAAGATTGGTCCTTTATAGGCTCACCCTTTTTGGTTAGATTAAATACTTCTTCTGTTACCTTGTTTGCAATTGCAACGGTGTTTTCAATGGCTTCTGGAATATGACTAAACAAAGCCTTCATTTCTTCTGGGCTTTTTAAATACGATTGGTCGCTTTCCATTTTAAGCCTTGTTGGATCGTCGTAAGTAGTTTTCATACTTATACACATTACAACGTCTTGCATCTCTGCGTCTCTTTGTTCTAGATAATGCACGTCGTTGGTTGCGCAAAGTGGTATGGAAGTTTCCTTTGATAACTTGATAAGAAGTGGATTTATCTTTTTTTGGTCGGCAAGTCCGTGGTCTTGAATTTCCAAATAAAAATCATCTTTATATATATCTTTTAGCATTAAGGCTGTGTCACGTGCGCCATCGTAATCGTTGACGATTAGTCGTTTTGCAACTCTGCCTGCCAAACATGCCGATAAACAAATTAACCCTTCGCTATACTGCGCCAACGTTTTATAGTCTATTCTTGGTTTATAATAAAATCCGTCTACAAATGCAATAGAATCAAGTTTTACAAGGTTTTTATACCCTTGTTTATTTTTACAAATTAAAATCAAGTGGTCGTAGTCGGGTTTGCCACCTTTTTCTTTATAATCGTCGCAAACATACATTTCACAACCGATAATGGCTTTTATGCCTGCTTTTTTTGCTTCTTGAGCAAAATACAAAGTGCCGAACATATTGCCGTGGTCGGTTATGGCAACGGTATCCATTCCTTTATTTTTGCATGCCGAAAACAACTCGTCTATACGAGTTGCACCGTCTAAAAGACTATATTCAGTATGGAGATGCAAATGAACGAATTCACTCATTTTATTCCACTCCTTTTTCTTTTGCGATAGATACCAATTTTCTTAATCTATGGTTTAGGCAACTTTTACTAAGGTTTAGCCTTTCAGAAAGTTCGTTAAGCGTATCTGAAGGATATTCCTTTCTTGCTATTGCAACCGTTTTTAGTTCTGGTTTTAAACTTTCGATTAAACCTAAACTTTCTAAAAATTCTATTGCTTTCACTTGCTTTGCAACTGCTTCTATTTGTCTATTAAGATTACCTAAATCACAGTTCTTTTGGCGATTAGAATTGTTTGAAAGTTCCTTATTTATCATTAAGTCGGTAATTTTTAGAACTGACTTTGGCGCAGGTAAAAAGGCTATAAAATCCTTTATTTCTTCTGCGCTTTTTAAGTATACTACAAAACTGCCTTTTCTTCTTGTAATTTTAGGATGTATACCAAACTTGGCAAGTTTATTAGACGTTGCTTGCGCTGGCGAAGAATGGGCAAAACTAAGTTCTAAATGATACCCCGTATTATTATGCCTTATGCCTTGTTTTGGCAAGGTGCAATTCCCCGTGGATAAAAATAAACCCCTTATAAACGCTTTTAGGCAACATTCTTTTTCCGTAACCTTATTGTAAAGGTGAAAGTTAACTTGCAAGTCGCCGTCGATTTCGTCAAGTATGCCTAGAGCTTTAAAGATATTAACTGCCCCCTTTCCGAATAGCGAAATTATAAACTTATCCTTTTTAGAAAGGGTGTTTTCCGACACGGAAACTTCACGCACGTCGTAGTTAAACAAACTTTTAAGTAGCATTGTAACGGTTAGGACGCATTCTTCGTTAGGAACTCTAAAATCTACGCCAAGTTCGCCGTCACGTTCGTAAAGAATGCCGTTCCCACGAACTATCCCCGATAAAAACGCTATTTTACAATGCGTTTCTTTTATAGGTTTTTGTATAATTTCTTTTCTAATTTCGTCTGCAAAACTCATAAGGATTTCTCCTTGAAGGCTTTGAATCTAAAATTAGGATATTTGCCGTCGATATTATCAATCCTATCGATAGGGAAATCTACCCTTTTTAACGTTTCTTCTACCAAAGAAATTTCACCAACTCTATCCGGCGAATGCGCATCGGAATCTATTACGAACCTTGCGCCTGTTTGTCCAACTTTATAAAGTTGTTCGTCTGAAAGGTGAACTTTTTTAGAATTAAGTTCTATATAAGTGCCGTAATCAGCGGCAACCTTTGCAACTTCAACAGGGTCTAAATAGGACGTAAAATTTAAGTGGGTTATAACGTCGATAGGGTGTTTCTTTATTGCCTTAATAAGCATGTTGGTAGTGCGCCTTACTAGGCTTTGTGGAACGTTTTTTACGCCGAAAGTAGTAAGCGTCATATTCGGAAAACCAAAGGAAAACCACGTTCCAAACTTAAACATTAAAAGTTTGTGTATACCTGCTAAAAATATATCAAAATGGTCGTATCTATCAGGTTTTAAGTCCACGTCACCGTTAGTTGAAACAAGGTTTGCCTCTACACCGACTAAAACCTTTACGCCCGTTTGTTCGGTTGCTAGCGCGCAATCCTTTTTCAACGGCTCTATTTTACGCTTTGAAAGTCCAAAGGCAAGGTGTGCAAAACCGTGATCTGTTATACCCATTGCTTTAAGTCCACGTTCTTTTGCGACTAAAGCATTTTCCAAAACAGTTCCTTTGCCATGACTATATTGCGTATGAGTATGAAAGTCGGCTGTAAGTAACATTAAAACTCCCCTAAAAATTCAATTTCTTCCGTAAGATTAATACCTAATTGATTTTTTACTTTTTCTTTTATTATTTGCGTTAAATTATAAATATCCGATGCCGTGCATCCTTTTTGCGATAAAATAAAATTTGCGTGTTTTTGAGATACGCTCGCCCCACCGTAAGTTAAGCCTTTTAGACCTAGACTATCTATCAACCTTCCTGCATAGTCGCCTTTAGGATTTTTAAAAACACACCCACAACTTTTTCCTTTAGGTTGATTGTTTTTTCTAGCCTTATTGCATCTTTCAATTATTTGCTTATAATCGCTAGTCTTTCCTAAAGATTTTTTGAATGAAAACACGACGGAAATTATAGGGTCTTTTGAATTTAGAAACCTACTTTTTCTATAGCCGAATTTACATTCGCCACGGCTATACCATTGATATTTACCGTCTTTTATGGTTAAAACGCCGTCAATAAAGTCACCAATACATCTATCAAATGCCCCTGCATTCATAACGGTTGCGCCACCCACGGTTGCCGGAATACCTGCCAAAGGTTCTGCGCCGTATAAACCGTATTCTGCCGAAAATAAGGTTAATTCGCAAAGATTTACCCCACAATAAGCATAAACTCTGTCGTTATTGTAGTATAAAGAATTAAAACCCTTTAGGGTTATTACAACCCCTTTATATCCCTTATCGGAGAACAACAAGTTTGTTCCGTTGCCGATAAACTTATATTTAACGCCGTATTCCGTGCATAGCGAAAGGATTTGACTTAAACACTTTACCGTATATGGCGCAACGAAATAATCTGCGTTGCCACCCAAGGAGTATCCCGTGTGTTTAGACATAGGTTCGTTTTCGCTAACGGTTAGATTTGTAAGAGAATAAAGTTCTTCCTTAAAGCCCATACAACTCCTTTTATCATTCTACTATATTTTCGTTTATTTTTCAAGATTAAACAAGTAATTTTTTTATTTTATTCAAGCAACTTTTATCGCCAAGAGCAACGGATAAAGAATCTCTGAATAGTTCGCTCAAAGTGTTATCGTCAGCAAAGGCTGAAATCGTGCAAGTTGGCTTAATTTCTTCCATTAAATTTAAGTGAGCATTATCGTAATTTATCGTAACGTTAGGGCTAAATAAACCTATGGTATCAAGGCTTGATTGCATCTTTTTTGAAAGCAACGTGTTTATAAATGCCGTGCAATAATTAAAATTTTTAGCGTTGGTTATGCTAACGTATTGGATTAAGTCGTTAAACTGATTAAGTGGCAATGCTTCCACCTCTACTCCACGATTTTGCAAGCGATGTATATCCCTTTGCGTTCCAAGTAAAACACTTTCTTTATCGTTAAGAAAATTAACGTATGCGTCAAGTGGCGAAAAGGTTTCAACCTTATTTGCCGATAAATTTTGCAAGGCAAACGCAACTAAGGGTTGATTAAATTCTTGCCTTGATACGATTAAGTTTTCAAAGTGATTTTGTGTTAAATCTATACCTACCCCCGACTTTTTTATTAAACAATACCCCCCAATCGCCCAAGGTGTTGCATATAAATTTTCACCTACTTTGCCACCTGAAAAATTTGTTTGAATAGACAATTTTATAGGTGGTGGAATTTCCACACCAATACCAAAGGATATTATATCTGGAATCTGTCCGTTTTTAACTGCTTCTTTTACGGCATTCGGGGTGTATTCGGTTATCATCACAAGTGTTCCTTGGTGTTGCTTTTCAAACTCTCGCGCAACCCTTAACAAGAATTGTTTTCTACTACCAATACCACCTTCAAATGTATCAACGTGCCAAAGTGTTAAAATACAGTTGTAATCTTCAGTTTCTGCCACCTTACTTTCTTTGGAAATCTTTTTTAGCCCAAAAGAAAAGGTAAATATTAAGCAAAACGATATAAAAACGGCTAAGGTTATCCTTAAAATTTTCATAATTAATATATATTCAAATAGAGATAAAAAAAAGACTTTTCTAACGAAAAGCCTTTCTCTTTTTTATAAAATTATTTATATTTTTAAAGAAGATTTTTTTGGACCAACCGTAGCGCTAGCAACTTTAGATAAATCAAAATTACGCCTTATAACGTCTTCTACTTTTTCCTTTGTTAAGGAGTCGAATTTGTCTAATTTTTGCTTAATATCAAAAACGTTATCCAAAAATAACATTTGCTTACCAAACAATAACATTTGTGAAGAAGTGCTTTCTCTACCCATAATAAATGCGCTTTTTAACTGTTCTTTACCCCTTAAAAACTCTTGTTCGGTAATGCCGTCTTTCTTAAAACGCATAATTTCTTCTATAATTTTTTTGCACGCTAAATCTCTATTTTTTGGATTAACACCTGCGTATAGTTCTAAAACGCCCGTGTCTTTATAGGCAGATATATATGAATATACGCTATAAGCAAGCCCTAATTCTTCTCTTATTTTTTGGAAGAGCCTACTGCTCATTCCCCCACCTAAAATTATATTTGCTAGGTTTAGCGCTTCGCCGTCGTCGTCACCCAACTTTAAGGCAGGGATACAAATACCAACGTGGCATTGCTCTATCTTTTTATACTTATGCATATTTTTAGGCTGACTAGCAGGACACTTAACTTGTTTTGCAGATTTTTTGTTTGGGAACTTATCCACAAAATATTCTTCCACGCTTTTTTCTATGCTTTCAACGTCAACGTTACCTGCAATAGAAATAACTATATTATCGGGTGTATAATACTTGTCCATATAATTTAAAAGGTCTTGCCTTGTAAAACGCTTGACGTTAGATGCCGGACCTAAAATAGTTCTACCAATACCAACGCTACCGTAATAACCTTCGGAAAGTAGGTCGAAAAGCAAGTCTTCTGGGGAATCTTCAGACATATTAATTTCTTCTAAAACCACACCCTTTTCTTTATCAAGTTCCACTTGGTCAAGGGTGGAATTAAATAAAATATCTGATAATACTTCCAACGTTTCTACTGCGTGTTCTGAAGTAGACTTGGTATAGTAACAGGTCATTTCTTTTGACGTAAAAGCGTTTATCGACGCACCTATTCTATCAATATAGTCGGAAATTTCAAAGGCAGAACGCTTTTTAGTGCCTTTAAATAAAGAGTGTTCTATAAAGTGAGAAATCCCGTTGTCCCTTTCGTTTTCATTGATACTGCCCGTTTTTACCAACACCCCTGCGCTAACGGAAAATAAACCTTCCATCTTTTCGATAACAAGCCTTAATCCGTTTTTGTATTGTTTATAGTAAGTCATAAATTCTCCTTTAGTTTTCTAAAATATTTTGGCTCACTTTAACCTGTTCTAATCCTATCTTTTCAAAGTAATCTAAAATTTTTGGTAATGCCGATAGAGAATGTGGTTTTGGGTGCATTAAAACAAGGTCGCCGTTTGAAACGTTTGTAGTAGCACGTTTAATTATAAGGTCTTGGTTACTATCACGCCAATCAATAGTGTCTTTAGACCACATTATTACCTTATAACCTAGTTCTGAACAAGCGATTAACGTGTTATTACCAAAACTGCCAGAAGGTGGCGCAAACAAGGTTGTTTCTGCCCCACAAAGCGCTTTAACGATTGAACCTGTTAGTTTTATCTCTTGAACGTTACCGTCGTATGATAGTTTTTTATGGTCTTTATGAAAATACCCGTGGTTGGCTATCTCATGCCCGTCTTCCACCATCTTTTTAAGAAGTTCACCGTTATCGTCTGCCCAACAACCCCCAACAAAAAAGGTAGCTTTTAGGTTTCTAGAATTAAGTTCGTCTACAATGCCTTCAACGACTTTAGAGTTTTCATACACGTTAAACATTAAAGAAACCCTTTTATAAGCACGGTTGCCGTTATAGATTGGCTTAACGGTTAAATCGCTATTTACGGGCGCAACTGCTTGTGGCAAAAAACTAACCACGGCAACGCAAACTAGCACAAAAGCCAAAACCAAGTTGGTTATAATTGTTAACCTTGTTTTTTTAATTTTCATAACTCACCCCTTTTGGTATTTTATGAGAGTGAATTATTATAAATTACAAAAAAGTTAGTTAAAAAATATGCAAGGCGGGATTGCCTTGCATATCCTTTAGTTAATTAATTAAATTAGTCGTTAACGATTTCTAAAAGTTTAAGGTCTATTCCCTTTTCGCCAATTTTGATAATTTCTACTTTTACCTTATCGCCGATATGAAGAACTTCTTCAACACTTTCGATTCTCTTAGAACTCATTTTAGAAATGTGGATTAAGCCGTCTTTTCCTGGAGCAAGTTCACAGAAAGCGCCAACTTTTGGTAAAATTCTAACAACTTCAGAAATAAACATATCGCCAACTTCAGGGTCTTTTGCAATAGATAAGATGATTGCTTTTGCCCTTTCTGCTTGCGCTGGGTCACCAACGCAACATACGTTTACTCTACCGTCGTCTTCGATATCAATCTTAACGCCCGTTTCTTCGATAATCTTATTGATTACCTTACCTTGCTTACCAACAACGTCGCCAATCTTTTCTGGGTCGATACTGAAGGTAATAATTCTTGGCGCATATTTAGAAAGTTCTGCTCTTGGAGCGTCGATAACTTCTAGCATTTTGCCAAGGATATGTTGTCTACCAACGTTTGCTTGAGCGATTGCTTGACGTAAAATTGCTTCGTCAATACCCTTAATCTTAATATCCATTTGGATAGCAGTGATACCCTTTTCAGTTCCTGCAACCTTAAAGTCCATATCACCAAGGAAGTCTTCTAAACCTTGAATATCGGTAAGGATTGAAACCTTTCCACTTTCGGTATCTTTGATAAGACCCATAGCAATACCTGCAACAGGTGCTTTAATTGGAACGCCTGCGTCCATAAGTGAAAGGGTTGAACCACAAACGCTACCTTGTGAAGTTGAACCGTTTGAAGAAAGAACTTCAGAAACGACTCTAATAGCGTATGGGAATTCTTCTGGAGATGGAATAACGGGTTCTAAAGCTCTTTCTGCAAGTGCGCCGTGACCAATTTCACGTCTACCAGGGCTTCTTAAAGGCTTTGCTTCGCCTGATGCGTAACCTGGCATGTTGTATTGGTGCATATATCTCTTTTCAGATTCACCGTCAAGTCCTTCTAGTTTTTGCGCTTCAGATAGCATACCAAGTGTGCAGGTAGACATAACTTGAGTTTGACCTCTAGTAAACACGCCTGAACCGTGAACTCTTGGAAGAACGCCTGCTTCACACCAAATAGGTCTTACTTCGGTAAGTTTTCTTCCGTCTGGACGGATTCCGTAGTTGGTGATTTTTGCTCTTACCTTTTCTTTGGTTAGGTAATATAAAGAATCTTTGATTTCTCTTTCTTTGTCTGGATAGATTTCAGCAAAGTGTTCTAAAGTTGCTTTTTCTACTGCATCTTGACCGTCTTGACGAACTTTTCTATCAAAAGTATCAAGCGCTTTATCTAGCATATCGCTTGCAAATGCGCGAACTGCGTTGTCGATTTCTTCTGGAATATGATATAATTCCATTTCTCTCTTTGGTTTGCCGATTTCTTTAACGATTTCTTCTTGGAATGCGCAAAGACGTTTGATTTCTTCGTGACCAAATAAGATTGCGCCAACCATTTCGTCGTCAGAGATTTCCTTAGCGCCTGCTTCAACCATCATAATTGCATCTTTAGTTCCTGCAAGGTTAAGGTTTAGGGTGCTTCTTTCTCTTTGAGCGCAGTCAGGGTTGATAACGTATTCACCATCAACTATACCAACTACTACGCTACCTGTTGGACCAGCAAATGGTATATCTGAAATGCTGATTGCAACAGAACTACCTATCATTGCTAAAACTTCAGGTTGAATATCAGGTTCAACTGATAGAGCAGTTGCAATAACGATAACGTCGTTAAACAAGCCTTTTGGGAATAAAGGACGAATTGGTCTATCGATAAGTCTACTTGTTAAAATAGCCTTGTCAGACGCTCTGCCTTCCCTTTTCTTAAATCCACCTGGGATTGAACCGATGGAATACATCTTTTCTTCAAAGTCAACGCCTAATGGGAAATAATCCATACCATCTCTTGGTTTGTCTGCCATAGTTACGTTAACCATAACTGCAGTTTCACCACAACGAACTATACATGAGCCGTTGGTTTGTTCAGCATACTTACCTGTTTCGATGATAAGTTCTCTACCACCAAGGGTTGTTTTGAACTCTTTGTAATTTGGTGTCATTTCTTTTCTCCTATTTCTAACTCTTATATTTTGAAACGTGGCACAACCTATGCCTACGCACAATTTCAATTTAATCTCTTTTTAAGAAAAATTGGGCGACAAAAAATAATGCCGCCCCGTTTTTATTTATTTTCTTAATTCTAATGCTGCGATAACTGCTCTGTATCTTTCGATATCTACTTCTTGTAAATACTTCAAAAGACCACGACGTTCACCAACCATTTTAAGCAAGCCACGACGAGAGTGGTTGTCGTGAATGTTCTTTGCAAGGTGTGCGTTTAAGTGATTGATTCTTTCTGTTAAAAGAGCAATCTGAACTTCTGCAGAACCCGTATCACCTTCGTGATGACCAAACTTTTTAATGATTTCTGTCTTCTTTGCTTTATCCATTTTCTTTTTACCTCCTATATTTATGGAATAGTCCGCTCACAACAAAGTTAAGGGTGGAGAGCCCACAAAACCTTGTTAGAGTAACAAGCGTGATTATTATAACAAAAATTAATTTGTTTGTCTACTAATTTTATTAGCCTTTTTCTATTATTCCCAAAAAAACCGGCTTTTTAACTTTATTTATAAAATTTTTGCTTTTCTTCTATAATTTTATCTATCTTGGCTAAATAAGTTTGTATATCTTTAGGGGAAGCCAATCTTTCTATCCTTTCCCCACCGTTAAACACACGTTTACTTACGGCGTTTGCGCCACAAGCAACGTTTTGCGAAACTTCTTCCATAATGCTTACGTTATACAAACATTGCTTTCCTGCTTTAGCATAACCGGTGTTTTCTAGGTTGCCAGCCATATACTTTTGACGATATAGATAGTATGGACTATACCCTGCATTTGCAAGCCTTTCGTGGGCAAAATCAACCATTTTTTCCACTTCGCCAGCGCTTAGCCTATGCGTTTCTTCGGCAAGGCTAGAACCCTTTTTTACGCATAAGGTATGCACCGTTATATTTTCGGGATTTAATGAGATTGCGCTATTTAGACTGTTTTCAAAATCACTAAACGTTTCGCCTTGCAACCCTGCAATCAAATCCATATTTATATCGAACTTACCTTTTGCAAGTTCGTATGCCTTATAAATATCTTGGCTAGTATGATTTCTACCCAAAATCTTAAGCGTTCTATCGCAAAAAGTTTGTGGGTTAACGCATATTCTAGTTACACCGTAGTCTTTTAATATTTTAAGGTTGTTTTCGTTTATTGCGTCTGGTCTACCTGCTTCTACGGTAAATTCTACACCCGTGTTGATTTTTGATATTTCTTCCAATATCATTATTAGTTTTTCGTCTGGAATGGAAACGGGTGTTCCACCACCAACGTAAATACTACGCAAGTTTTTTATAAGCGATGCGCTTGCTCTTATTTCTTTTACCAATGCGTCGACGTATTGGTCAACGAACTTGCCTGCATGTTTTAAGTCTTGGCTAATAAACGAACAGTATTTGCATCTAGTTGGACAAAATGGAATAAACACGAACAAGTCGGTATTGTCGTCGTTTTTTTCATAATACCCTTTTTGAGAATCTAACACGGCTTTAGTAAGCGCCGTTTTTTCTTTACTCACTTGCATTACTGAAGTAAAAAAATCTTCAAATTCACCCTCTTTTTCTATTTGTTGATAAGCAAGTTTAGTTGGTCTTATTCCAGTAAGCGCGCCCCACGGCATATTCTTGCCCGTTACCTTTACCAACGCTTTATATAACGAAAGTTTTGCGTAACGTTTGGTAAGACGTTTGTTTATAAGTTCATCTTCAATTTTGCCAACGTAGTTACCGTAAGCATACGTTTGACCGTTTATCGTAACGGTATTTACAAACTTATTTTCGCTTGCAGAAAAACGGTGCCGAATTTTAAATTCGCCACCGTCGGCAAAAAGATTTTCAACTTCTTTTAAGTCTGGTAAAAAATTTTGTAGATTTGTATCAATCATAGTCTACGAACCTATTAAAACTCCTTTCGTGTGAAAGCGTAGTAAAATCTTGATGACCTGGGTATACGTTATAATCGCCACCAAGAGCAAATAATTTTTTAACGGATTGGACTAATTGTTCTCTATTGCCCGTAGGGAAATCAGTTCTACCTACGGATTCTAAAAACAAGGTGTCCCCCGTAAAAAGCATGTTATCCACCATAAAAGTTACCGACCCGTCGGTATGCCCCGGTGTTGCAATAACGGTTATTTTTATTCCTTCTATTTCAAGAACTTGTCCGTCTTCAAAAGTGAAATCTGGGGTTAAATAATCAAACCTTCTTCCAAAATCACTTGATAAATTTAGGTCGTTATTAAGTTTGGGAGCGTCAATTTTGCTAACGTAAACCTTAACGCCGTCGTCTTGCAAGGCTTTGGCGTTTCCAGCATGGTCGAAATGCGCGTGGGTAAGTAATAATGCCGTTACCTTTACCCCTAAATCTGCTTGCGCTTTCTTGATGGTTTTATAACTTTCGCCACCGTCGATTAGCACGGCGTTTTTAGTTTGTTCATTGACTAAAAAATATGTGTTTACGTCCAACAAGCCACTCGTTAAATGGTATAATTTCATGAATTTGTATTTCTAAATACTTCGATAATTTTAGGCTCTTGTTTTAGTTTTGAGATAAGTTTATCAAGCTCGTCTTTATCGTTAATTCTAATGTTAAAATCAACTACGACCGTTCTAGTTTTAGCGTCAATTCTACCGTTAGTAGAAACTATTTCAAGTTTTTGTATTGCGCATTGTGCAGCAACAGCAGTAAGCACGTCTGATTGAGTGTTACCAATAACTTCAATACCAACGTTAAATGCAGAATTTAAGTGGTCCGTCCAAGAAACTTCTATAAGCCTACCCTCTTCAACGTGTTTAAGGTTAGAACAGTCTGCCCTATGAACGGTTACGCCACGCCCACGTGAGATAAACCCGATTATGTTATCACCCGGAACGGGGTTACAACAACCTGCAAAACGAACTAAAATACCGTCCATTCCCTTTACTGTAACGCCACTAGTTCTTTTTGCGCTCTTTGAAACGAAATTTTCAATACGAGTAACGGGTTGACGCTTTTTATAATAGTCGATAAGTTTTATTATAACTTGGTTGACGGAAACTGCCCCAAAACCAATTGAAGCAAACATTTCGTCTTGTCCGTTAAAGGACATTTTATTGGAAATAATTAAGAATGATTCTTCCGTTAATAAATCGCTTAACTTATAACCCCTGCGCTTTGCTTCTTCTTCAAGCATAGACTTGCCCGTTTTAGCGTTTTCTTCTTTCATTTCCTTTTTGAAGAACTGCTTAATCTTTACTCTTGCGCTTGGGCTTTTAACGATTTTAAGCCAATCCCAAGACGGGCCTTTGGAGTTTTGCGAAGTTATTATTTCAACTATATCGCCAATTTGTAATTCGGTGTTTAACGGCACCATTTTTGAGTTAACTTTAGCGCCAACGCAACGATTACCAACGGCAGAGTGAATATTATACGCAAAATCTAGTGGCGTTGCCCCTTTTGGCAAACTAATAACGTCGCCCTTTGGGGTAAACACTAATACTTCCGAACTATAAATATCACCCTTTAATGAGTTAAGGAATTCTTTGCTATCTTTCAAGCCCCCTTGCCATTCCATAACTTCTCTTATCCACGTTAAACGTGTATCTAAATCGTCGCCTTCTTGTTTTTCTTTATACTTCCAATGGGCTGCGATACCGTATTCAGCGGCGTGGTTCATTTCATAGGTTCTTATTTGAATTTCAAAAAACCTACCGAAGTTGGTTGCAACTGTCGTATGGAGCGAACGATACATGTTCGGCTTTGGCGTAGCGATATAGTCTTTAATTCTACCGGGGAAAGGCTTCCACTTATGGTGAATTTTACCAAACACTTCATAACATTCGTCAACGCTGTTAACTATAATTCTTATAGCGACAAGGTCGTAAATTTGATCAAGAGTTTTACCCTTTAACTTCATTTTACGATATATACTGTATAGGTGCTTTCTTCTACCTAATACTTCGCCTTTTATGTTAGATTCCTTTAGAATATGGCTAACTTCTGCTATAACTTGATCAACTAGACTATTAGACTCTTTAACCTTTTCGTCAATGTTGGTTACAAGGTATTCGTAAAAGTCCGGTTCAAGGTATTTTAACGACAAGTCTTCAAGTTCGCACTTGATTTGAGATATACCTAGTCTACCTGCAAGTGGAGCATAAATTTCAATAGTTTCTCTTGCAATTTTTTGTTGGCGTTCTTTTGATAAAAAGTTAAGTGAACGCATATTATGAAGACGGTCGGCAAGTTTTATAATAATTACCCTTATATCCTTTGCCATCGCCACGAAAAGTTTTCTAAAGTTTTCGGCTTGTTCTTCTTCTAAAGATGTAAATTCAATCTTTTCAAGTTTAGTTACGCCTTGAACTAGTTCCAAAACTTCTTCGCCAAAAACGTTCTTTATATCCCCTTCGGAAATAGGCGTGTCTTCAATAACGTCGTGCAAAAAGGCTGCGGCTACCGTTTGTGCGTCAAGCCCTAAATCTACCAAAATACGCGCAACGAAACATGGGTGAATAAAATATTCTTCACCCGAGGCGCGCTTTTGATTTTTATGAGCGTCTTTTGCAAAGTCGAATGCTTTATGAACAAGTTCTAACTCTTTGCCAGAATATACAGTTTCTAAATGTTCGTATATGTTTAACATTCCGTAGCCCTAATCTTCTTTTATTTTTAAAATTTTACTATATATCGTTGAATTTGTCAATGCGTTTTTAACCGTGTAATTACGTTTTAGACGACCTTTTTCAATATAGAAAATGCCTAATTCTAAAAACACTTCTACTGCAAAAATAAAGGAATACCCGTCAAAGCCGTCCCCTACGTAATCATATATTTGAATAGAGTTATAAAACTCTTTTCCGTCAAGAGAATTAAGAACGTTAAATACGGTTGCAAAAAACTCTCTATCCGTTTCTAAAATATCAATGTATTCATAACCACAAAGTTCGCCAACGACAGTAGTTTTTGCGTTAGAGTTTATCGGTTGTAAAGGAGCGTCTAGATAAACAACTTCTTTATACGATTCGGGAATTTCTCTAGGACAAATTACTATACAGTTTTCGCCGGCAACGGCTTGTGGATAAAAGGGAGTTACTTGCAAATTGGGATTAACGTAATTTATCAAATTAGTGTAATCGTTAATTGCGTATAAAGTTCCATACCCTTTTTGAATTATATTTTTATCGTATGGAATAAAACTGCTTTCAACAGGCTGATTTTTTAGCAATAACAATGCGTCACGGAACAAGTATAGTGAAACGCTATCGTAATCGTTATATTCTGGAAAAATATTCTTTACAAAGCCCTTCACTGACTCATTGCCACGGAATACTGAATAATTGACTTCAAACAAAATCTTTTTATCTATCGGCAAAGACAATACTTCTACGTTATTTCCACCGTTAAAATCAAGCATTTGTAAAGCATTCGTTTCAAAATTATAATGTGGGGAATCTTCACGCAAAGGCATGGATTTTACTTGGTTAACGGTCGTTGTAAACAATGGTTTACGGTTGCCCAAACCAAAAGGTTCTAACATATTAATTTGCTTGGAAAACTCTAGCGAAATCGGTTTGTCAATATGCCAATCGCAAAGAATAGATTTTTCAAAGATAAAGTCTGGATATTGGCTATTCATTTCTCCAACTAACGCAGAGTAAAAGTCGTTATAAATTTCTTTTTTTAGAGATAATCCTGCCGCCTGAGAATGCCCACCAAAAGTTAACAAGTAATCTGACAAGTTGGTAATAAGTTTATGTATATTTACCCCGTCGATACTTCTTGCCGAACCTTTATATTTATCTTCTTGTTCGGCGAAAACTATCACGGGTTTATTATAATGCTCAACTAATTTAGATGAAACTATACCAATCACACCCGAATTCCAATTTGCGCTAGCAACGCAAATAATAGGATTTTCTGCAATCTTGTTAGAGTCGATAATGCTTCTTGCTTGACGGTAAACTTCTTCACATTCGGTTTGCCTTGCAATATTATATTTATTTAGTTTAACGGCGTTATCATACATCTCATTAACGTCGCTAGAAATAAACAATTTTAGCGCCGAATTTGCATCACCCATTCGACCACCAGCGTTAATTCTAGGCGCTATTTGGTAAAGCAAAGTGTGAGTGTTTATTTGCTTTTGATTTTCGTCTAATAAATACTTAAACGCTAGTCTTAAGTTGTTTGGTGAAAATAGTTTTAATCCTTCGTAAACTATATCCCTATTTTCGCCGATTAGTTGCATACTATCGGCTGTCGTTGCGATAGCCACAAAGTCTAGGTATTTATTAGCGTTTTTGCCAATTAATGCACATGCCAATTTATAGGCAACGCCACCACCACATAGACCGTCGAACGGGTAATTTTCCCCTTCGCTTTTTGGGTTAATTATAAGCGTGTTTGGAATATCTTCAGGGGGTTCGTGGTGGTCTGTAACAATAACGTCAATACCTTGGTTTATAAAACTTTCTATCGTTTCCTTTTCACTAATTCCACAGTCAACGGTAATTATAAGGTCAATAGGGGTTTGTGCATGAATTTGCATAACGTTATCATAATTTAAACCGTATCCGTCTACCCTTTCAGGTATTAAGGTTAAGGGCATAATACCCATTTCAATTAATGAATAATACAGTATCGTAGTTGCGCAAATACCGTCGGCATCATAGTCGCCACAAATTAAAATGGTTTGATTAAGTGATTTTGCAAGATTTATTCTATCAACAACCTTTTGCATATCGTTAAACAAGAAGGGGTTATGTAGATTGTTTATAGAAGGTTGCAAAAATGCTTTTACTTTATCAATAGTATCTATATTTCTGTAATATAAAAGACGTGCAGTATCAAACATGATACCACATTCGTTTGCAAGTTTATTAATTAAAACAACTTCGCTATTAGAAAGCGTTTTTCCGTATTTTATATTCATTATATATTACCTAATATATAAAAAGGTTTTTTGAAAAAATCAAGGCGGAAATTAAATTTCCGCCTTGTTGTATTTAGGCTTTTTTGTTCCTAATTTTTTTGAGTTGTGGCCATATTAGTGGAACACCAATTAGCGATGAGAAAACACCACAAAGTGAAGCAACTAAAATATGCAAGCCAAGGAACTTAACGTAAGTTGCGCCGATTATAACCATCAATGCGCTTATAAGCGCTAGAGCAACGAACACGAAAGCAAATCTTAATTTAGATGCGTTTGCAACTTTATCTGCGATTTGACCAAAGGTCAATCTATCTGTCGATTGTGTTACGCTGTTGTTAAGCCTTACTTCTTCCTTAAACCTATTAACAAGTCCTGTTGACAAGAAGGTTGCCAAGGCAAATGCAAACACTGCCATAGTTGGTGCAAAAGGTTGAGAAGGCAATCTAACTATTCCTAGCATTGCAATATACCCTACTATTGAAAGAAGTGATGATAACATTACCGATAATGCGCTAGCGCATTTTTCAACTATTAGAAGATATAGGAATATAACTACCGTGGCAATACCAAGCCCTAGCGCTATCCAACCGAATGGAACGGAGTAATAAGGCGAAACCTTATTATAATCTACCGTAACGACAACTTGGTCTATGTTAATCTTGTTTTTAACGAAGGTTAACATATCTGCTTGGTCGATATGAACGTTTTTATCAAACTTATAGATAACTGAATATCCACCGATAGGACCGTCAACCGTTTCGGTTGCATAATCAACGGCAACTATACCTTTAGAATCAAGGTATTCTTCGGCATAATCATGAAGTTTTTGTGTTTCTACTTCAAGTTGAGTATCCATAGAAACAACAACTTCGTAAGATTCCTTAAAATCTACCGTTTGGTTAAACCCTAAAATTCCTAGAAGCCCAAGTCCTAAAACTAAAACGGCTATTATACATACAGTCCAAATTTTGAACTTTCCGTTAACTTTTAATTTCATAACTATTCTTCCTCCCTTTTAAGATTTAAGAATGCTGTTTTGTTTTTTGCAAGAGGAAGTAAAATTGCCGTATACAATCTTGTAAACAATAGGCTTGCAATAATTGCAATAAAACTACCGATACCAAAGGTAATTGCAAATGCACTTGCTTCGCCACCTACTAAGAAGAATATCGATAATGAAATAATAATTGAAACAAGACCTGTATTTATAATTGGCAATAATGCTCTTTTAAAGCCTAATCTTATAGATGACTTATAAGTTTTGCCAGAGGCAAATTCTTCTTTAATTCTCTTGGTTATTATTGCCATTCCGTCAATAGCGAGAACGGTAGATAAAATAATACCCAAAATACCACCTATTGATAATCTAACGTTTGGAACAGCAAGCAACATTAACATTTCGATTAGTATAAACCAAAGAAGTGAAAATGCGTTTGCAATACCAAAGCCCTTATTAATCATAATGAATGCTACCATTGCAACTACGATTAAAGAACCGATAACGATAAGCATAATTCCAGAAACGTTTTCGCCAAACATTGGTGAAGACATTTCTTGACCTAAATATTCACCGTCTTTATATTGGAACTTATACGCTAACCCACCGGATTGAACTTTTAGTTCAATAATCTTTGCGCCGTTTTCAGTTGGAGATTGAACGTAGATAGTAGAATCGGTAAAATAACTTTCTTGCAATTCACTGTTTCCGTCAAAAGGCATCAACACGTCGTCGTCATCACCCAAAGTAATCTTTAGGTAGAACGCACCTTCGCTCATATACTCTTTGATTTCAGCAAACGCTTCTTCAGAGAAAGTTATGCCACAAGCATACATTCCGTCGCCACTATAACCATGGAATTTTGCAGTAGCAACTTCCCCGTCGATTCCCGTGAAAATCTCAGTAGTTGGGTTTGATGCCGAACCACCGTAGAATTTTAACTCGCCGTATTCCATAACTGCTTCAACGTCTTGCTTTAAAACGTCAACGTTTGGATTATTGGTATCGTCAAGGTCTGGGTTAATTGCAATACGAACGTCATATACGTCTGCATTTACGTTTTGAACTGCTTTAAGGGAATGTTTTTCATAACCTAATTTGTTAAGTCTATAACTTAACGTAGATAAAACCTCGTCAATATCTTCGGGAACGTCGCTGTCCTTGGTTAGTTCGTAAGTAAATACTGCGTCGCTACTTACGCCGTGATCAAGTTCAATAGCGCCCAAGAAGGAATTGTAGTTTTTGTTAGTCCCTACTGGGAAGCGGGCAAAGGTCATTACCATAACGAAAGCCAACAATAAGCTTAAGAATGATAATAACACAATGGACCATCCTTTTTTCATTTTTGCCTCCTATGAAGCCTACGCTTCACTACTTATTAGCCATATCTAAATAATTATATAACATTTAAGCGTTTTAATCAATATTTTTTTGTAATTTATTTTAACAAATTATCTTTTTGCCTTAAAAAATTGTGCCGTTTAACCAGTTAACAAGGAAATTAAGCATCCTACTCCTGCTAAAAATAGCGTCGGAATAGTAATGGTAAGAAAAATTTTCCAAAAAGATTTTGGCGTTTTGCCCCAAACTTTACCCGTGTTCCCGTTAACGTAAAAGTTATAAGGCTTTTTTGCGTAATTAAAATTACCAACGTAAACGGGTAACATTACGTATTTATAGGTTGGGGCTTCGTGAACGGTGGAAACGTTAAGATAAGCAACCCTATCGTAAAAGTATTTGCTTAAAATTTGCCTTCTTATAACGGCGTCCATTTTAGACTTTGCCATCGACCAACAATCGTTTAATTCCGAATCGTAATGATAAGCCATATAACCAAGCAAATACTTTTCGTCGTATTCCTTAGAACTATTGGTATCAAAAGGGGAAATTTTATTAAGACGTGGTTGGTCAAGTTTACTGCCTGCCGTTATTAAAACGTCGTTAAACCCGTCAACGTGCGTGCCTGCGATATTGCGCCAAATTACGTAAGTTTCCGTTCTTCTATTTTTACCGTAACCAACCGTTCTAGTGTAAGTTTTACCTATTCTACCAACGTATGTAGAAACCGTTCTACTATCAAAGGTAAAACAAGGCGTATAAACACCTTTTAGATTTTCTGCGCGCAAATTCTTTTTGAAATTGTTCGGCGCAAAAAAACGCTTTTTAGCCCATGCTTTACTATACTCTAACGCTTTTTTTGTATCAAAGGTAAAGGGTAACAAGGCATTTGGTTTTAAGCCTAGTAAACTTTCTGATTTTTGAACGTGACTTGTCCCACAGAACGGGCAAGAGTCTGCCGTTTGCTTAGCAGTTAAAACCACCTTTGCGCCACAGTTTTCACATTCATACACAGAAGTTTGCTCAGACCAAACGTTATCGCCGACAAGCCCTTGCATAAGGTCTATTTCGCTAGCGACTGTGGATACGTTAAACTCTTTAATACTTCCACAATGGGGGCATGACAGAGTTTGAGTTTCGGGGTTAAATATCATATTTGCCCCACAACCCGAACATTTTACGTATTCAGTTTCTACTTCTTCACTTTCGTGATCTTTTTCGAAGGCGCTTTCTTCAATCATTTTTGACCTAAAAAACTAGTCTATTTGGTTTAATTCTTCCAACATTTTTTCAAGGTCAGCGCCGTGAACGTCTGCTGCTTCACCAACGGTTTCACCGTGAGCAAGAGCGCAACCTAAACAATGCATTCCATGAGCCATTAGAATTTCGCCTGCTTTTGGATTGATTTGTAAAGCGTCGAATATCAAAGTTTCTGCAGTAATTTTTTCCATTTTTATTAGTCTCCTTTTATATATGTTATTAGTTTTGCGGTTTTATAATTGTAACCGATTTTTCCGTATTAAATAAGTTCCAAGGGTTATTTTCCTTTGGTGGTTGAACTCTAAACACCATTCTTTCTTTACTTACGGGGTGAGTAAACGCAAGGTAATAAGCCCAAAGCGCTAGATAACCTTTTTTTGCCTTTTCGCCACCGTAACGCATATCACCATATACAGGACAACCTATTGCGTTCATTTGAACACGAATTTGATGGCTTCTACCCGTATGCAAACGAACGTCTGCTAAAGATAGCCCGTTAACACTTTCTAAAACTTGATAGTCAAGTTCGGCAAACTTTGCGCCTTCTACGGTAGGTTCGCACACGTATACCATATTGTTTATGGCGTTCTTTTTCATATAATGAGTAAGGGTTGCTTTTTCTTCTCTAGGAACACCGACTAAGGTTGCGTAATAACGCTTTTCAAAGTCGCCGTCACGCATTTGTTCGGAAAGCCTTGATGCGGCTTTGCTTGACTTAGCAAAAACCATTACCCCACCCGTTGGTCTATCTAGTCTATGAACTAAACCTAAATAGACGTTGCCTTGCTTATCGTAAGTTTCCTTAATATACTCTTTTATCATTGTGAGTAAATCTTTATCCTTACTACTATCTTCGCAAGTAGGAACGTTTTGTGGTTTCAAAACTACTATTATATGATTGTCTTCGTGAAGTATTGTTAAATCTTCCATATTCTAATTCCAAATTTAATCGTTTATCCAAATACCGCTATTTCCACAAGGGAGAATAACGCCTTCTTCTTCGGTGTTGAGCCCAACTTCGTAGGCCTCTACTCTGCCACCCCTGTCCTTTTTTACGGTCTTTTGCAATATGTTTTTAATAACTTGTGGTTGAAGCCCCGTAGTATAACTATTTATCAAAAAGAAAAGTGGGTTGTCGCTTAAAACTTTTTCGCAAAGTTCAACTAGTGGGTAAAGTTCGGCTTCTAACTTCCACATTTCACCGTTAGGTCCACGCCCGTAACTTGGTGGGTCCATAATAACGGCATCGTATTTCCTGCCACGACGAATTTCACGCTCTACGAACTTTTTGCAATCGTCTATAATATATCTAACCCTGTCGTTTGCAACGTTAGAAAGTCTAACGTTTTCGCCGGCACGTTCAACCATAGCCTTGGCTGAGTCAACGTGGGTTACCTTTGCCCCAGATTTTGCACAAGCGACGGTTGCGCCACCCGTGTAGGCAAACAAATTCAAAACGTTTATCTCTCTACCCGAATTTTCTATTAGTGAACGCATTAAATCCCAATTAACTGCTTGCTCTGGGAAGAGTCCCGTATGCTTAAAGCCCATTGGTTTAATTTTAAAAGTAAGGTCTTTATAAGAAACCGTCCACTCGTCGGGCATTTTGCCTTTTATAAGCCATTTTCCACCACCCGACTCGCTTCGGATATATTTTGCCGATAGACCTTTATATCCGTTCATATCCAACGAACTTTTCCATATAACCTGTGGGTCGGGGCGAAGCAATATTACTTTACCCCACCTTTCAAGTTTATATCCGTCGCCCGTGGCTATCACCGAATAGGTTTGCCAGTCTGCGCTTCTCATTTTACACCTTATTAATTATAACCTTACAAGTTTCGCCGTTAACGTCAAGGTCCTTTACGAAACCTTCTGCTTCGCCTTCTACAATTTCGTTAGCCAAAACAATGCTCTTAAGTGAAGCAGAGTTCATTGCGTTTTTAACGGCTTGGCTATCAGTTACAAAGTTAACGTTAATTCTATCGGTAACTTCAAAGCCTGCGTCTTTACGCATTGATTGAATTTTAGAAATAAGTTCTCTCTCGTTTCCTTCTGCCTTTAATTCTTCGGTAACTTTCGTATCTAAAACGATTGTTAAACCGTTGTCGCTTGCAGATACGAAACCTTCGGCGCTTTCAGTAAAGATTTGTAAGTCTTCTAAAGCAAATTCAAAAGTATCGCCGTCTATTTCCGTTTTATAAACTTCGCCACCCTTTACGGTTGCAACAACTTTGTTTGCGTCGCAAGTGTCAAGGAATTGCTTGATTTTGCCTAAACTTTTGCCGTATTTTGGACCTAAAGTTTTAAGTTGTGGTTTTAGTTTATAAGAAACGAATCTTGAAGCGTCAACTAGATATTCAACGTCTTTAACGTTAAGTTCGTCTTTAGCAATATTTAATAGTCCTTCAGAAAGTTCTGTAGTTCTTTCTGAACATACGAATATTTTGGATAGTGGTTGACGGTTTTTGATGTTTGAAGTGTTTCTGCACGCTCTACCTAGCACTACTATATCAAGAACGTTTTGCATGCCTTCTTCTAGTTTTTGGTCGATTGCGCTTTCGTCTACTTGTGGGAATGAGCATAGATGAACGGACATAGGTGCATCCTTAAAGAAGTTAGGAACAAGGTTTTGATAAATGCTTTCTGCCATAAACGGTGTGAATGGCGCAGATATCTTAGCCATAGTTACAAGCACGGTATAAAGGGTTGTATACGCTGCGATTTTATCGTCAGTCATATCGTGCCCCCAATATCTTTCTCTACCACGGCGAACATACCAATTTGACAAATCGTCGGTAAACGCAGATAACGCTCTTGCGCTATCGAAAATGTTGTATTCTGCAAGACCTTTGTCAACAGTTTTAACTAAGGTATTAAGTTTAGACAATACCCACTTATCCATAAGGGTAAGGGAGCAGTCTTCTAATTTATAGTTTGCAGGGTTATATTTATCGATATCTGCGTATAGAACGAAGAATGCGTATGTGTTCCAAAGCGTGCCCATAAACTTTCTTTGCGCTTCTGAAACGGCTTCTTCGTAGAATCTTGATGGAAGCCATGGCGCTGAACCCGTGTAGAAATACCATCTAACTGCGTCTGCACCCTGTTTGTCAAGAATTGACCATGGGTCAACTACGTTGCCCTTGTGCTTACTCATTTTTATACCGTTTTTATCGTTAACGTGTCCTAAAACGATACAGTTCTTAAATGGTGCTTTATCGAAAAGCAAAGTAGAAATAGCAAGCAAGGTGTAGAACCAACCACGTGTTTGGTCGATAGCTTCGCTTATAAAGTCTGCTGGGAAATGGCTTTCAAACAACTCTTTATTTTCAAATGGATAATGGTGTTGAGCAAATGGCATTGAGCCAGAGTCAAACCAACAGTCCATAACTTCGCTTTCACGAACGAAAGTGCCACCACATTCACATTCAAAGGTGCATTCGTCGATATAAGGTCTATGAAGTTCAATATCCCCGTCAATCTTGCAAAGTTGTTTAAGTTCTGCCTTGCTACCGATAACGTGGACTTTACCACACTTGTTACATACCCAAACAGGAAGTGGTGTTCCCCAATAACGTTCACGAGAGATACCCCAGTCGATAACGTTTTCTAGGAAGTTGCCCATTCTACCGTTCTTGATAGTTTCTGGAATCCAATTAACCGATTGGTTTGCCGCAATAAGTCTATCCTTAACGGCAGTCATTTTGATAAACCAACTTTGTCTAGCATAGTAGATAAGTGGTGTATCACAACGCCAACAGAATGGGTAACTATGTTCAAAAGGAATTTCGGCAAATAGCATGCCGTTCTCTTTTAAGTCTTTAATGATTTCTTTATCTGCGTCTTTAACGAATAGTCCAGCGTATTTACCTGCTTGTTCGGTCATTTTACCAGCAGTATCTACAAGGTTAACGAATGCGATATCGTATTTTTGGCAAACGCGCGCGTCGTCTTCACCAAAAGCAGGTGCGTTATGAACGATACCCGTGCCGTCTTGCATAGTAACGTAATCGTCGGTTACCACTACGAAGGCTTTCTTATTCTTTTCAACGGCGTCAGCAGTGAAAGAGAATAACGGTTCGTATTCAGCCCATTCGTATTCACTACCCTTTTTAACAGATAAAGTTTCGTATTCTTCAAAATATTTATCAACAAGCGCTTTAGCAAGTATATAAATCTTGCCGTCTTGCGCTTTAATTTCAGCGTAATCTTCGTTTGCATTCATACATAGGCAAACGTTTGATGGCAACGTCCAAGGAGTGGTTGTCCACGCAAGGAAGTATGCATTATCCCTACCCTTAATCTTGAAACGAACGGAAACGGAAATTTCCTTTACGTCTTTATATCCTTGCGCTACTTCGTGTGAAGATAAAGCCGTTCCACAACGTGGGCAATAAGGAACGATTTTATAGCCCTTATATAGCAAGCCTTTTTCTGCGATGGTCTTAACTGCCCACCATACCGATTCGATATAATTATCGTCGTAAGTAACGTAAGGGTTTTCCATATCAGCCCAATAGCCAACACGGTCACTCATCTTTTCCCATTCGCCTTTATACTTCCAAACACTTTCTTTACATTGTTTAATAAAAGGTTCAATACCGTATTTTTCAATTTCTTGCTTGCCGTCTATCCCTAAAAGTTTTTCAACTTCTAGTTCAACGGGTAGCCCGTGCGTATCCCAACCTGCTTTACGCAAACAATGGTCGCCCTTCATTACGTGGTAACGTGGAATTATATCCTTTATTACACGCGTTAAAATATGACCGATATGTGGTTTACCGTTTGCAGTTGGTGGACCGTCGTAAAAAGTAAATTCACGATTGCCTTGATTTAAGTCTTGATTCTTTTCAAAAACTTTGTTGTCTTTCCAAAATTGTAATACTTCTTTTTCCCTTTCTAAAAAATTAAGCGAAGTGTCTACTTTCTTATACATTGCTTCTCCCATAAGTTTTAAGCCATAGCAGGGCATAATAATAGATTATAATATAATAGTATATATTTATTCGTCATTTTTGTAAAGTTTTTTTAAGCAAATTTTAATAAAATACTTTAAAAAACACTTGCAAAAACCAATAAAGTAATGTAAAATGATACTACCGTGCTATGTGGGGAGTTAGCGATGCCCTGTTGTCCGCAATTCGCTTAGCGGAACAGAATGCTAATTGAGGCTTGCGTTGTGGAAGGCTGCGTCTGATAAGGGACGTTGATTTTAAGGTCTTATGCAACGTGTCCCCGCGAACCGTGTCAGAGTAGGAATACAGCAGCACTAAACGGAAAGATGCGTGTGCCATAAGGTTGCTTTAAAGGAGTTACCTGTCTAACTAACGCTTCGGCAACGTCTGTCGAGATTAGATGCACGGTTTTTTGAATTAAAAAAGGCTTTTGCAATTTTGCAAAAGCCTTTTGGTTTTATGAATTTAATTTTTGAGTTTCTTGCGTTTGTGTTTTATCGCCTTTCCTTTTTATCTTTCCACTTATAAAGTATATCAGTTGGATAATGCCAAACGCTAGGAAACATACTGCGCTAAACACGCCGTATATAATCAGTTTCGCAACGGGATACAAGGTTACTACCCCTATGTGTATTTGGGCGTTAAATAGGTTGCCTAAGAATGGTATAAGGTCGGCTGCAGTTTCCCTATCGAACATGAAAAACCAATTGGCTCTCCAGAAATCATTTCCCGTTTTGGTGGCAATAGCGTTTGCGATAATTCCTAGCGCCATTACCGAGAAGAAATATAGGTTAAAACCTATCAAGAAGTTCTTTAGCGATTTTCTATCAATCCTGCCGAATAATTTTAGCATTAAGCACAAAATAGGAACGATTAGAACGTTGCCGTGTTCTGCGCAGAAATATATATTATAAACGTAGAATAGCCCTTCGTCTTCAAGTTCGGGAACGGCTAGCGCAAACATTGCGCCAACGACGTTTACTATAACGGTAAAGTCAAATATCTTTTTGTTTTTGGTAACTAAAGATATAACGACGAAGAAAGTTCCAATATTGCAAAGTTGCAAAGGAATGCTCTTAACGGAAATGGAAATTACGCCAAAGATTTGCGAATACTGTGATAAAAGGCTAAGGGCTAGTATAAACATTGCTATTCGCTTTATTTCATATTCCTTGTTCCTTAACAAGAAATACAAACATACTATCTGCCCTATAACGAGTAAAAGCCAAATTAGATGTGGGATTGACCAAGCAGTAAAAATAATATCGGTATGACCAAACAAGTGTTGCAAAGAAGTGATTGGGACTGACGACGCAAAGGTTATAACCCCTATAAGCAAAAACCAACCCCATTCCTTTAGACTTTTTACGGTAAAGATATGCTTTTTAGAAATAACCAAAACTATTGGAATAACTATTTGCAAGCCAACGGTTAGTCCAAAGTAAATGCTTCTAAAAGTTGGGTTAATCATAAACTTTTTGAAAGAATCACTTAATACTTTTATGGAATTTAATCCCCTGCCGTTTTCAGATGTAAACAATTCCAAAAATTGTGGATAGAAAACGATTTGCAAAACACCTGCTAATAAACTAAAGAATATTGCAAGGTTTCTAACCGTTCTATTGTCGTAAAAAACGGCTAGTGGCAATAACACGAACGAAGCCGATGCAAACCACTTTATTAATGCAAGATTAGAATCAACGGGGTTTAACAAAAGTTCTTCCCTTGAATAACAAAGGTTGGTAATATCTGGCAAAAAATTAGCCAAGATGAAAAGAGCGCAAAAAACTATTACACCAATCTTTAAGGATTGATTGATAACTTTATTGCTTTTTAAGGTATTAAGTTTAGGTATAAAAGTAAAAACTGCGCTTGCGCCTATAATTAACACAACCAATAATGAAAAGAATAAATAAAACATTAAAACCTTCTCCTTATTGGCATTATAACACATAACTTCTAATAATGCAAATTTTGTCGAAAAGTAACTTAAACAAACTAAAAAAGTCATTGCAACATGCAAAGACTTTTTTGCTTATAGTTTACTTATAATTGATTTAACAAGTTAGTCATTTCTTTAACTAAAATATCGTCGCTACCCTTTTTAAGACGTGAGCCACGCGCCTCATAGCCACCTTCATCATAAGCTTTAGAAGTAGGTATGTATCCACTAGAACAGTTTGTTAAACAACAAACAACTGTTTTTTTGAATGGAGATGCTTTTGCAATACGAACCCCTATCTCTGTAAAAGGCTCTCCACCAACACCAGCAAATGCCAACTCACCAAGCCTTAGAACAGTTAACACATAAGGAAATGAATCTGGACCATTTTTAAGCCCCACGATACGCCTTGCTTCGGCAACAGCTGTAGTTAATTCCATTTCTTTATATGGTAATTCGTCTGCTCTGCCAGTATCATACATATCGCATATTTTTTGCGCTTCCTCAAGCCTGTCATTCTCTTGATTAGATGGAAGCCTTATTGTTTTTTGTGCAAAATTTAATGAATCCGTTTGTATAAGTTGGGCTTCATTATATACGCTAAGCACTGCATCAGACAAAATCTTTGCCATATACTTTGTATACTCCACTCCACGTGGAACACCGTCAAAGTCTATCGTATATAATTTTTCTATCTCTGGCGTAGGGTTAACGTTTACGTGATTAACGTCGCCTTGTGGTGCAAGTAAGAAAATAGCGTCGGTATTTGGCAACGCTTTTTCTAGGTTTTGGCAAGCATAACCCATCCAATCTGCGCTTATAAATTCACCACCAACGGTGTCCGGATGAGTTCCAAAATTAAACAAACAAATATCCTTTTTGTCTTTGCGAATAATCTTTACAATTTCCACGTTCTCATTAGGCTGAGCAAGTGGATAATCTATTTGTGGATTTTTCACACCGGGATTAGTTGCAACGTAACCGTTCTTTAATCTATATCTACGAACAAAAGATATGTTTTTAGCCGTTGAGTTTGCAACATAAAAAGAACTTTCTGCCAAATCATCGAACGCTTTTTTAGATGTTTTTGCTATCGTATTTATTAAAAACTCATCGTATTCGGGCGAACTTTCTTTAGGTGATGCAAAGTCTTTACCAATCGTTGGCCCAGTGTGAGTGTGCGAAAGGTTTATAAATATTGCATTTTTATCAACGTCGCAAAAATCCATTATTGCTTGTTTAGTTCTAGCAACGTATGTATCGTTATATAAACAAAGATCAAGCGCTACTATAACCGCCTTAGTTTTTCCGTCATCAATAGCAAGAACGCGAACGTATAAGTCGTCTAAATAACCTTTAACAAACCTTGGCTCGAAATACCCCACAATTGGAGCACCCATAGGTGGGTTAATAATATCTGACGCAAAACCAACTTTCATATAAAACCTTCTTTATTATAATTCCCCCCATTCTTTAGTATAGAATAGAGGATTTTTGGAGCGAATGAAGGGAGTCGAACCCTCGACCGAAGCTTGGGAAGCTTCTATTTTACCGTTAAACTACATTCGCACATTTATTTTTCGTTTTTATATTACCATATTTTCTTTTTATTTGCAAACACTTTTTTTAGTTAATTATTGTATTAAATTGTTTTTTATGTTAAAATATATTAAAAAATTAGTTTTTGGAGATTACTATGGCTCTATTTTTAAAAATTCTAGAATGGTCAGACGATACTAAAGATACTTTAGTTTATAAACTTCCACTTAAAAACGGTGGTAGAGAAATTAACCAAAAAAGTAAACTTATCGTTCGTGAATCACAACAAGCAATATTCGTGCATAAGGGAAAGGTTTGCGACGTTTTTGATTGTGGAACTTACGACCTTAAAACGGAAATTTTTCCTATAATTTCTAAACTTGCAGGTTGGAAATACGCTTTTGAAACACCAATTTCCGTTGACGTTTATTTTATAAACCTTAAACAGTTTACCGGCTACAAGTGGGGAACGGCTAACCCAATCGTTATGCGTGACCCTGAATTTGGAATGATTAGGGTTAAAGGCTACGGTTCTTATGCTTTTAAGGTTGACAATAGTGTTACCTTTATGCAAGAACTTTTCGGCACGAATTCCACCTTCGTTACGACCGATATTACTAATTGGCTAAAAACAATGCTTGTATCTGCCCTAACCGACGCTCTTGGGGAAAGTAAAATTTCTGCTTTAGACCTTGCCGCAAATACTATGGAATTCAACAAGACGGTTACCGACAGTATTCAAGAAAAGTTTAATCAGTTAGGTCTAAAATTAACCAATTTGTTTATAGAAAACATGTCCGTTCCTGAAGAAGTGGAAAAGGCTATTGATGAGAGAAGTAAACTCGGCATACTTGGTGATAAAACGGACGTTCTTATGAAAGTATCTGCTGCGCAAGCGTTAAAAGATTCTGCTAAAAATCAAGGCGCAGGTGGGGCTTTCGTTGGCGCTGGAATGGGAATTGGCGCAGGCGCTGGTATGGGTGCGATTTTTGCAGAAGCAATGAAACCTACCCCACAAAAAACTAACGACCAAGAAAATAAAGTTTGTTCTTCTTGTGGAGCGTCCATTAGCAAAACTGCCAAGTTCTGCCCCGAATGTGGCGCTAAACAGCCGTTGCAAAAATTCTGTTCTGAATGTGGCGCAAAGGTTGACGGCTCTTCTAAATTCTGCCCTGAATGTGGTAAAAAATTATAATATTATTAAATGTAAAACGCTCGGCTAAAATTTGCCGAGCGTTTTTATTTTGTTTTTATTAAGGAATTAGTCCGTATAAAATCATTCCTAAAATTGCTGAAATCAATATAAGTATTATAGGTGATAATGCTTTTTTGCGAATACCCTTATAGGTAAAATGCGTTGCCACCACAACTGCTAAGATTATCAAGGCTTTATAGTCAAAGACTGCAACGTCGCCTACCCTTTCCACACCTATCAGAACGGTAACTAGCATTCCCACGCCCGTTGCGATAATCAAACCACAAACTACGGGGCGAATTCCCTTTAAAAAAGCCTTAACCCCTGCAAAGCGCATTAACCCGGTTATTAACGACGCAATTATTAAAATTATAATAAACGACGGCAACACTACACCTAAGGTTGCTAGCAACGCACCCCAAAAACCACCTTGAGAAGCGCCGATAAAGGTTGCCATATTTATAGCGATTGGACCTGGAGTAGATTCTGCAACGGCTATAAAATTTAGAATTTCTTCACTAGTTAGCCATTGGTGCGCTAAAACTTCTTCGGTTAGCAATGGAATCATTCCATAGCCACCACCAAAGGAAACTGCGCCTATCTTAAAAAAGGTTAAAAACAATTGTAAAAGGACGGGCATTACTCTTTACCCCCTTTTTTGCTTTCTTCTTTTTTACCTTTTGATTTTATATACTGCGCAAGGTAAACGCTAACGCCTATTACCCCACCGATTAAAATATAGAATATAGTGGAAAATTTAATAGCAAACAAATCTAAAACCAATAGAGCGATTGCAGAAACGCAAAATAGGGTTGTGTTAAACCAACCTATTTTTAGATGTTTAAGCATCTTTAAGCCTGCGTTAAATATTAAAAAGGCAACGCAAACTTGAATACCACGAAAAGCGTATTGCACCCATCTAAGAGAAAGGAATAAATCAAAAAAGAAAGATATTGCAAAAATAATTATAAAAGATGGCAAAACCACGCCTAAAGTTGCAAAAACAGAACCTAGGACGCCACAAACCTTATACCCAACGAAAGTAGCGCTGTTAATTGCAAGTGGACCTGGGGTTGATTCGGCTATTGCCAATATGTCTAGAAATTCATCTTTTGAAATCCAATTTTTTCTATCAACGGCTTCCCTTTCAATTATTGGTATCATTGCATAGCCACCACCAAAGGTGAATAAACCTATCTTAAAGAAAGTCAAAAATAGAAAAAATAATTGCTTTAATTTTTTCATTCTTTTTACCTACAATTACCATTATATTCATTTGCTTATTTTTTGCAAGCAAAAAAGGTTTAAAATGCAAAAAGCAGATTGTTTCATCTGCTTTTTGCGAGGGTTGAAATTTATAAGAGAAGCGTATGTTAGGTATCGCTTTCTTTGTTAATTTGCATGTTGTGGCTGAGCGTCTTTGTGATATCTATCTTTTAAGCCACCTAAATGAGTTCTAATCTCATTTTCTTTTTGAGTAAGTAGATTTTGTATTTGCGTTTTTTCTTCTTCAAATCTACCCTTTGCGTTGTCTATTTTTTCTTGCAAATCTTTACCTGCTTTTTCTACGGCGTTTTGCATATCAGCGTATGCTTCATCTGCCTTTTCTTGCATTGCAACTGCCACTTTACTTAAAGCGTCTGACGTCAAACCGTCTTTCGCTAAAGTTTCAAGTTGTTCACCAAGTTCATTAACGTCGGTTGCTATGTCGCCTAAAAATCCTGCAACGTTGTGATCAAGATTACCTATAACGTCTTTAGCGCCGTTTACTAATTCAGTAATGCGTGGTTCAAACACTGCTACTGCTTCGCTAATTATTTGAGAAACTTGGGTTTCTGCCGTATCTAAAAGTGTTGTTAAAGATGCTTTTAGTTGCGCTATCGTTTGTTCGTCGGTAGAATTCTTAATCACTTTATCAGCATATGCTTCGATACTTTCAATGGTAACCTTACCTTGAGAATTTTCTATAAGAGTTCTATCTTCTATGCCAAAAATTTCCATTACGTTAACAACAACTTCGTCAGAAACTTCATAGTAACGAACGTCTTCAATATAATCAATTTGGTCTGCTAGAGCATTTAGACCGTGCGCGAAAGAATTATATACTGAATAAGAAGCGCAGTAGTATGCAGATTGAAAATCAAGTTTTGTTAGGAAGTGTTTTAAATATTCAGACTCAACTGCTTTATTGATTTTGTCTTCCATTTCAGCAAGTTTTTCGTCTTTTAACTTTTGATATTCACGGGTTGCGTATTCCTTAATTTGCTTATGCGCGCTGTGAATGATTTCCAAAAGGTCATCAACGTCCATTTCTACAGCAACTTCAAGACTTACGTCTCCCGTTTCAGATGCAGAAAGCGCAAGTTTAAAGTTTTCGATTGACAAATCTTCTTCAGTTAATTGGTGTTCTTCTAAAAATTGTTGATATCTACGAACCAACGAAAACGCTTGTTCTTTATCTAATTTTAAATCTATTCCAAACTTCCCACCTTGCGCAGTAATTCTAGCGTCTATTTTATTTAGAATCTTATCTTCTTTATTTTCATTTTCACTACTTACGGTTGTATTTATAACCGTGTTGTCTTCAAAATAGCCAAGTTCTTTTGCAAGTTCGGTTATTTTATTTACTGCCGTTTCAATACTTTTACCTATCAAACCGTCCTGTTCGCCATATAAAAGCACTTGCCCGTCTTCGTTAGAGCCGTAAACCGTTAATACTTTATCGTTAGCGTCAAGAGTTAATTCGATTGACGGGTTAATATCTATCGAAACGTATGATTCAGCTTTTGCAGTTTTAGTAGTATCTTCACCAGCGCAACCAAACATGGTAACGCCTAGCACCGTAGCGCAAGTTAATCCTACTATTGACAACCATTTTTTTCTCATATTTAATACCTCCTGTCGGTTGATTCACTTATTAAACATATTAAAAGTTAATTTTGTTGCACTAAATTAAAAATTTTTTTAAGGTCTATGAAATTTTGGATTTTCATACTTGCCGTGCAAATCGTTAAACATATGGTTTGCAAGCCCGTTCATTTTGTTCTTATAATCTTCAGCCGAAACTATTTCGCCTTCATTTAATAAACCTTTTAGTTCGAGTGGAATTATATTTTCATGAAGAAGGCCTTGCTCCACCATTCCTTCTAAAACTGATAAAAAGTCGTCTTCTTCAAGTAGCCCTAGTAAAAGGTTTTTCAAACCTTCGTCCATAAACCTATCGTTTTTAATAAAAAGTTCTACGTTCTTTTTAATTTGTGATATTACGTAATTTTTATACTCTATATTAAGTTCTTCTAAAGATTTTTCGCCAACGTTTTTATCTGTAAATAATCTTGGAGCATCTTTTATCTTGTTAACGATATCGTCAATCTTATCATACTCTATTTCGCCAAAGAATTTTGAAAACTCTTTAAGCGTGGTCTTATTTTCACTAACTATAACGTTAGCCTGTTTGTCGTTAAAATATTTAGTTAATTTATCCTTAATTTTACTTGTGAGTTGATCTACGCCCGTTACTGTCATCGTGTCGCCGTCTTCATCCATATATCCAAGGTTTATGGCGTAATCAACGAATACGTTAACGGCTTCTTCTATAGGCTTACCTACCATTTGGTCTACTCTATCTTCGTCGGATAGAATAACGTCTGCATCAAAATTTATACTACTTACGTCGGTAACCACGTTATTACCATCTAACACGAAAACAACTTTAGGATTTATTTCTAAAGCCAAAAGGTTGCTTGAGTTTTTATTTTTTCCGTAAAACAACCCAAAGAATACACCCAAACCAATCATAATCGCAAGCGCAACTGCTATTGACGAAACAAGCATTCTTTTTCGTGGGATTGCAATAGCGCCACCGTTATTTTTAACCGTTGGTTTAACGGGAGCAACAGAGCATTTATCGGGAATTGCCTTGTTTAATTCTGCTTTCCATTGATTTTTCCATGATTTCATACCTTTTCCTCCTTTAACGCGCCTTTCAATTTTTCTACTGCGCGTTTGTATTTTGAAGTAATCGTTCCCGTGGGCGCTTGCATTATAGATGCTATTTCTCTATGCTTATACCCCCATAGAACGTGCAAAGTTACTATTTGAAATTCTTCTTGACTTAAAACCTTTTGCATGGTTTCGGTTATGCCACCAGATAGCCTTTGGTCTACGTAAGACGCTTCTGGAAATGTATCCACACATTCTTCGCGTTTTCTTTTTGATAAAAGGTTTAGCGAATGGTTTTTTGCTATTTGTAGTATCCAAGCCCTAGGATTAGTTCCCTTTTTGTAACCGTTTATTCCCGTTTTGATTTTTAGGTATACCGTTTGCATAGCGTCTTCGGAGTCGTGATAGTTTTTAAGATATGAATACACAAAGGCAAAAACACCGTTTTTCGTCTTTTCGTATAACGTTTGCATTGCAAAGTCGTCACCTTGTTGAATGCTTAGCAAACATCGTTCTAGTTCGTGATTACCCATTTGTTCCTCCCAAGTAAATTTCAACCTTTCGTATATTAAACAATTAAACACCACAATTTGTTGCAGTGTTTTTATTTTAATTCAAATTGAGTATATTTTCAAGTGATTTTCACATTAAAAAAGCATCGATTTTATCGATGCTTTTTACCTTTCAAGAGAAAATCTTTATTGCGTTTTTTACGTCTTCTTTCATTGCTTTCATTGCTTCAAACTCTACGTCGTGAAGATAGTTAGTGGTATTGCTTTCTATTACTTTCTTGGCTGCGTTATACCCTGCTTTAGACATATACGAATAATAGTTTATCTTTCTAATTCCATTTTCTATTGCCTTCTTAAACCCTTCTTCGCTAACGCCACTTCCACCGTGCATAACAAGTGGTAACCCCGTTGCAAGCGCAACCTTTTTAACCACGATAAAATCTAATTTTGGTTGAGATTTATAAAAGCCGTGCGCCGTTCCAAAAGCAATTGCTAGGGCGTCAACACCCGTTTGCAAGCAAAACTCTTTGGCTTCTTTTTCGTCGGTATAAAAATCTTCCGGCTTGCTGTTTAGACCCTTTTCTTTGCCGTCTTCACCCGTGGTCATTCTGCCTAGTTCTGCTTCTACGCTAACGTTTAGCGCATGCGCTTTTTCAACAACCATTTTGGTTAGTTTTAGGTTTTGTTCATAAGGCAAACTTGAAGCGTCAATCATAACCGAAGTAAAGCCTATTTGCAACGCTTTATCAATCATTTCTAAACTTTCACCGTGGTCTAGATGCACGCATACGGGAACTTTCGCTTTTTTTGCAACGGCGATCATTGCAGGTCCAACCATACTTATATCGTTGTATGCGTTATGAACTTCAGCATGTGCGATTATTACCGGTCTATTTAATTCTTCTGCCCCCGACACAACTGCTTGAAGGCTATCAAAACCCGTTGCGTTAAACATTCCTATTGCGTTTTTTTCCTTTTGCGCTATGGCTAAAATTTCTTTTAAGTTAACTAACATAATTCTTTCCTTTTTAAGTTTTTACAAAATTCTATTACTCGTTCTTTTTCTTTAATTCCACTAGTTGCGTCTTGTTCGGTTAAAGAACATACTGCGCAAGAAGACGCAAATTCTAAAATTTGTTTATCACTACTACCGTTATAAATTTCTACGAGAGCGCCAGCGCAAAATGCGTCTCCAGCACCCGTAGTGCCTTTTATAAACCCGTTAGGTAAGGAAAAAGACGGGCTTTCTACGTATCCCCTATCAGATAAACATACGCTTTTTTCTGGGGTGTGAATTATAACTCTATCTTTAACGCCCAACTCTTTTAACCTTGTTGCAAGGTCTTGTAAGGTATATTTTTTTAGTTCAAGATTGGTTAATTTGCTTGCTTCTATTTCGTTAACTATTAGATTATCCGTATACTCAAGGCATGGCAAAACTAGCGAATATCTTTGAGAATTTTCACTTACCAAGTCAATGGAGGTAGTTATCCCCTTTTCTTTCGCTTTTTTTAGGATTTCTTCCCCTTCGCCCTTATCTATTTTATCAAGCAATAGAAAATATCCCAAGTGTAGCATTTTAACGTTTAAACTATCAAAATCCACGTGCAATGCGCCAAACTTTGAACTTGCGCCTGCGTAGGTAAAAAATGTTCTTTGCCCACCCATTTCGCTTATTACTTGGGTAAAACTCGTTCTATCATTTTCTTCAAAAATTTGAGAAATATCTACGCCACTTTTTTCAAGAACTTTTTTAACTAAACTTCCGTCGTCATCTTTTCCAACTAGTCCAACTGCCTTTACGGTAAGTTCTGGGCAAATGGTTTTAATATCTATCGAAACGTTAGGAACGCACCCACCTACGGACTCTTTAACTTGTTGAATTTGGGTTAATTCGCCAGATTTAGGATACTTATTTATAACGTTAATTTTATCTACTATTATACTGCCGGCTACGGCAATTCCTTTTCTCATTTTAGTTGCACTCTGCGTTTAACGGCCCTGCAAGTTCTTTTAAAAAGAATAGTTTACCTGCAAGCGTAGGAATATAGGTTGAAGTTATCCAAGGGGTTTGTCCGTGGCGAAGCGTCATCCACAAAGACAAGCCTTGCCATTGCATTCCACGACCTAAAGTTCCGTCTGCCCCACCGATAGCGTAGTCGGCTTGTAAGAAAAGCCCTGGACCAATGGTGTTTGCACGGCAAGGAACTAATGGAGTTCTTGACTTAAAACTAGTCAATGCGTTTTGCTCTACCGTTAGTGGATGAATTTTTGCGCCAATTCTGTAAGGCGCTTTTTTCCATTCTTCTTCAGTTGCGTAGTCTTTGGCAAAGTGTGGTTCCCAAAAGGCTATGTGGCACATTCTTCCTATGCCGTAAACTAAAACTAGTTTTGCGCCTTCACCTTTTAATTTAGCAATCTTTTCCGGATAGGTTGGAAGATTTGCTTTTGTTGCAAAATTCCTTTGGTTTTTAGGAACGGTAAGTTCCCCTAACGGGTTAAATAGCGCTTGTTCCATTGCGTATTGGAAAGAGCCACTATTATCTGGCGATAAAGTGTTGCCTTCGCCGTCTGCCCATTCGTCCATATTAAAAGTATAAACGTGTTCGCAAGAAACTTGCCATTCTTTAAGGAAATATACCACCCATTTATACATACCCATAGGTCCTACGGGTAGAATAAATGCAATCTTTTCCTTTCTCTCTTTAGCAAGGCGAATTTGCATTGCTATTTCATGCCCCATATACGTTTCAAAGTCAGACAAATTTTCACATTTTATAGGCGTAAAGTCTTTATTCCAAAATGCTTGTCTATCCAAAATCTTTTCAGGCGCGTCTATGCAACCGTCTATTTTTTCAAAGTCCCACCCTTCAGGGTAAAAACCTTCCAACATACTTCCTTTTACCGTTGAATTAAAATCCATAATCTTTCTCCTTTTAAGGTAATAATTTTTTGGTCGTGCCTTTTAGATATACTTGGCACTTTGTAAAGCCTTCAGCGTATTCTGCCCCACATTGATACCCACGGTATCTTGAACAAGTTTTTACCATATCGGCAAAGTCTATCCCGTCGTGATCACGCATCCAAACTACTTGACTTTCATGACAGTTTAGCATCTGAATCTTAAGGTCTATCGTATCGCTAACGTCTACGTATTCGGTTGGATTAAAATTTACTCCTGCTAAAGTATCCATATAGTATATAGGAACTAGTTTTGCAGGTTCTTCCACCTTGTTTTTATTATCAGTAATCGTCTTGTAATTTGGCAACGTTGCTGTAAAACTTGCGTCAAAAACAAGTTTGCTAGTTGCAGTATGGTCGGGCATATAATCGTCGGGATTATGCGTAATTATTAAATCGGGATTAGCGTATCTTATAACGTCTACAACTTTATCACGGGACAATATATTTTCTGGATAAATTTCTAAATCGTCAAAGCCACCACAAATAACTTCTATTCCTGCAAGAGCGCCTGCCCTTTTGGCTTCGTTCGCCCTTATTATTTTAAGTTCTTCAGGTGGAATTACTACGTGACCTAAATTCCCACTAGACAAGTGGCAAACTATAACCGTATCTCCCCTTTTTACACACTTTGCAAGCGTGCCAGAACATGCTATTTCTATATCGTCGGGATGAGCGCCGATTGCTAAAATTCTCATTTTATACTCCTTACTCTTTTTTATATATTTTAAATCCATTTTTTTACTTTAACAATATTCTATAATATTCAAAAAGGGTAATTTAATCTACTTGTATTTATTAATAAATTATGTTATACTTTTTATATGAAAAAATATTTTAAACACAAGATTAATAATCTTTTAGTTATCAACGGAATCGTTACCGTGCATTATTTTGAGTTTTCAAAAGACTTTAAGCACGACGGCGAATCACACGATTTTTGGGAAATCGTTTACGCCGACAAGGAAGATATAATTTGCACGGCAAACGACAAGGAAATATTGCTTAAATGTGGGCAAATGCTTTTCCACAAGCCCAACGTTTGGCATACTTTATCTTCTGACGGAAAACGCGCGCCAACCGTTTTTATAATTTCTTTTGACTGCCGTTCAGAAGCAATGCGATTTTTTGAGGACAAGATTATAACATTAGATAAACAAAGCCTTAAATACGTTTACGCCATTATTGAAGAAAGCAAAAGGGCGTTTGATATTCCCTTTTCCAACCCTTATACAAAAAAGATGGAACTTCATAAAAACCCCAGCCTAGGTGGGGTGCAAATGATTAAGAATTACCTAGAGATTATGCTTATAGGTATTATGCGTTCGCTAACCGAAAAACAAGGGGAAAACAAGGTTTTTTTATCCGAAAGCGATAATGTAGATAAGATGGTCAGCGATACTATTGCCTTGCTTAAGCAAAATATTGACAATAAGATTACCATTGACGACTTATGTAAAAAAACTTCTTATAGTAGAGCGTATTTGTTTAAAAAGTTTAAACAAGCAACTGGCAAAACGGTTATGGAATACTACCTTAGCCTAAAGATAGAGCGCGCCAAACAACTTATACGTGAAAATGAACTTTCCGTAAAACAAATTGCAGATAAACTATATTTCGACACGCCCAACTATTTTAGTAAAACCTTTAAGAAAAAGACAGGGTTAACCCCTTTACAATATAAAAAAAGGGCTTTAGTTTAAGAAACACCGTATTGACATTAAGTTGGCTTAGTAATATAATGTTTTAGTAAAGGAGATTACAAATGGATACAATAAAATTTAAGAAAAAAAAGGTTAAAATGATTGCGCATCGTGGGCTATCTGGACTAGAAAAGGAAAACACCTGTCCCGCTTTCGTTGCCGCTGGTAATAGAAGTTATTTCGGAATTGAAACTGACGTTCATAGAACGGCAGATGGTAAATACGTTGTTTTCCACGACGAAACGACTGATAGAGTTAGCAATAACGTTTGTAGTATAAATATTGAAGAAAGCAATTATGCTGATTACTCTAACCTTACCCTACCCGACGTAGACGGTAGCACTAATCGTCGTGATACGGTTATTCCACAACTTATCGACTATATTAAAATTTGTAAAAAGTATGATAAAATTTGTGTTTTAGAATTAAAAAATAGGTTTGAGTTAGAATATACTAAAGAAATTGTAGAAATAATCAAATCGGAAAACTATTTAGATAAAATGATTTATATTTCTTTTAATTTTGAAAACTGCGTTGATTTAAGAAAACTTCTACCAAATGCTCATATTCAATGGCTTACAAGTGGAGTAATCAACAACGAACAAATAGCAAAACTAGTAGAATACAATTTTAATCTTGACATTAACTATAAAAGCATTGATAAAGCAACTATTAAAAAACTTCATTCTCACGGCTTAACAGTTAACGTTTGGACAGTCAACGATAAAGAAATAGCCGAAAAACTTGTTAAAATGGGCGTTGACTATATCACGACGAATATTTTGGAATAATTTAAAAGACAAAAACGGCAAGCATACGCTTGCCGTTTTTTACACGTTAAAATTTATTCTTTTATTTCAATAGAAAAACTTGCGCTGTAGGTTTTGTTTGGTGCTAGGTGGGTCATTTCTGCTTTCGTTTCCAAATCGTCTATAACCCCTGCGCTTGCAGGTATACCTGCCCATGGCTCTATACAAAGGAATGGCGCAGTAGTTTTTTCGTCTTTCCAAAAACCTACCCTTGTCATATCTTCGTATTTAACGATTATTTGGGTGATATTCTTTTTAGACTTTAGGGCCACTTCCTTTGCGCCGTCTTGCAAAAAGAGTGCGTCGTTATCAAATAAATCGTGACTGAGTGGCAAGATCTTTCCGTCTATCATTGGTTGAAGTTCTTTTCTTCCGTTAAACAAACCGTCTTCATTAAAGAAGATATTATATTGTGGTTTATCATTTGCAAATTCTAGATAGTAATCTTCGTATGCTTCGCCGTCTTTCCATGGCACGTTAAAGCCTGGGTGACCACCACAAGTAAAGATAAGTTCTTTAGTGTCGGTATTTTCAACAAAATACGTTTGGGTAATTTTATCTTTTTCCAAAGTGTATATAATTCTTAAAACGAATTCAAAAGGATATTGGGCACGTGTTACGTCGTTTGCCGTAAGTTCCATAACAACCTTTTCTGGAGTATGTTCTACCACTTTGAAAGTGGATTTTTTAGCAAAGCCGTGTATAATCATACTGTATTCTTTACCTTTATAGGTATATTTGCCTTCGCAAAGTCTTCCACATATAGGGAAAATAACCGTTGCACGGTTTTTCCAATAAACGTCGCTACCCTGCCACAAATATTCTATGCCCGTTTTTGCGCTTTTGATTGATTGAATTTCTGCACCGTAGTCGCTTACCGAAACTTTAAGGTTTTGATTATATAAAACGTAGTTCATTTTGTTACCTCTTAATTTTTGTTCTTTTATATTATAAAGTGCTTGCCTTAAAAAAACAAGCACTTTTTTAACTTATTATTAACTTAACGAAAAACTTTCGTAAATCAACGTATTGACTGCCATTTTTTACGGTGTTATAATAAACAAAAAACTTAAGGTGAGTTATGAAGCGTATTTATTTAGTAACGGATTTTGGTGCAGTTGCAAACGCAAATGAACTTCAAACTGATAAAATTCAAAACGCTATTGACAAAGCATTTTTAGACGGTGGTGGCGAAGTAGTTATTCCCAAAGGCGTTTTTAACACGGCAACTATACGCATGCGTTCCAACGTTACTTTGCACCTATTGTCGGGCGCAGTTTTGTCCGGAAGCACTAATCACCTAGATTATACGCATTTTTTAGACGATAAGATTGAGCCCATTAATCCACAAGAAGAAGTTGACGAAGAATACGGTGTGGGGACTTTCGTGCTAAAGCGCTGGTATGATGCTTTGATTAAAGCGTATAAAGCCGAAAATATCAAAATTATTGGGGATAAAGATTCATATATAGTTGGAAACAACACTTTCAACCCTGACGGCGAAGAAGGTTACCGTGGTCCACACGCAATTCAAATGACATATTGCAAAAACGTGGAACTTTGTGGCTACACTATTAAAGACAGCGCAAATTGGGCGCATACTATTTATAAAAGTCAAAACATATTTGCTCATCAACTTACCGTTCTTGGTGGGCACGACGGGTTTCACGTGCGTGTTTGCAAAAACGTATTGATTGAAAATAGTGAATTCTACACTGGCGACGATTGTATTGCTGGTTTTGCAAACGAAAACGTAGTTATTAAAAACTGTATGTTAGACTGCGCTTGCTCTGCATTAAGGTTCGGTGGTTCTGACGTGTTAGTTGACAACTGCAAAACACACGCGCCTTCTCGCTATGGTTTTAGGGGTAGTCTTTCTTTGGAAGAAAAGAAGGCTTCTGCCCCTACTCACGAAGGTTGTAGGCACACCCAACATACCCCGTTTTTATATTTTTGCGACTTTCCCGTTAAGGTTGACAAACCACAAGGCAATATAGTTATACAAAACTGTGAGTTTGATAGCCCAAATTCTTTCTTCCGTTTGCGCTGGGGAAGACAATGGTGTAAAAACCTTTCGCTAAGTGATATTACCTTTAAAAACTGCAAATGCCGGAACGTTACTATGCCGATAGAGTTATTTAGCGACGTTAACGAACCTTGCACGTTTAGGCTTGTTGACGTGGAAATTTCACCTAAAAAAGGTTATGAAAACATTGCTTTTATGGTAGCCGATAGTTTTAAGCAAATTTACTTTGACAACGTTACCCTAACCAACTTTAATAATCCAACCATTTATACCAAAACCGACGGGGAAATTACTATCAAAGATAGTTCCAACGTTTTTATTCAAAACGTTGATGATTTAGATAAATATTTATAGTTTTTTAGCATCAAAAAGGGCTTGCAGTTTTGCAAGCCCTTTTATTTTTTATATTTCTTTTACTAAAATCATACTATTTATTGGCATATCGAAAGTTAAATCGTCGGTAGTTTTTATGAGTTCACCGTTGTTATCTTTATCTACTGCGTAAATTTCGTATTGTGCACCTTTCTTGCCAAAATCTAGTTTAACGGTTTTATTTTGCAAGTCTTCGTTATTATAGTAACAAACTATTGCAAGGGACTTTCCGTCTTTATCTACCCCACAAAGGGTATAAATATCTTCAACTTCGGTATCGCACTTAACGTATTTTTCCATATCATAGAACATACCATACCAATAAAGTGCATAATAAGGTTTACGTGGTTTAGCCGTGTAAAAATCGAATGGTCCACAGAAAGCACCTGGACGAGTATCATAATACATTAGCATATCTAGCGCGTCTGTTGATTGTGCTCCACATATAACTGACATGGTATAGGCCATTCCTTTTACGCCACCAATATCGACTATTGATTGAACAAACCCTTCGCCCCAATCACCTATATAATTCCACTCATCAATAATACTTTCAGCATCTTTATAACCGTATTTAATTAACAAACCTTTAATTGTTTCCGCTTGCTCTATTACAACCTTTGGGTCAGTATAATATATATGCCAAGAAAAGAAGTCTATTGGAACGTTTCTCTTTTGCATCTCACATAAAAATTCCTCACCCCAATAAACTCTACAAGCAAGTGCAGGTCCACCTATTTTTAGATGTGGAAAGCAAGATTTAAGATGCTTTGCGGCAACTTCATAAAAATCAAAGAATTGCGCTTTTGTGCCACCCCATGCACGTTTAACAACTCTATCATCTGGGTCTATATCAGGTTCGTTCCAGATTTCCCAATAAGGCATATCGTGGGTAAAACCATCTGCCCAGCCTTCGGTATAATGGCGAATTATATGCTCACATATTCTTGCCCATTTATGGTAATCCTTTGGTGGAAGAGTATGGTGCTTTTTTATTTGACCTTCAATGGTTTGTCCTAAACGGAAAAAAGTTTTTGTATTTGTCTCAAGGGAAACTAAAATACTTTCGTCCGTGCAAGCAAAATCGTATGAGTTAGGGTCGTTTTCATCAGCGTCAAAGTTTGGAAAAATGGCACTTATGTCGTGTGCAAACGGCCCACCGTAAATTCCACAAGCATTACTATCATGATTTCTAGAATATGGTATTCTTGCATTCTTGTAATCTTCAAAATTACTACGGCTATTCTCTTTAGCATGTCTTTTGTGCCAAGGTCCACCGTTTGTTGCATTAAGCATTTTAAACTTACCGTCATTTCTGTTTAAATCAAATTTTAATAGCCCCATTTCAACTTTTCTCCTTTTATATTTCTTTTACTAAAATCATACTGTTAATTGGCATATCAAAAGTTAAATCGCAAGTAGTTTTTATTAGTTCACCGTTGTTATCTTTATCTACTGCATAAATTTCATATTTTGCATTCTTTTTACCAAAGTCTAATGTAATTGTTTTGTTTGGTAAATCTTCGTTCTTATAGTAACAAACTATTGCAAGGGACTTTCCTTCTTTATCTACACCACAAAGGGTATAAATATCTTCAACTTCGGTATCGCACTTAACGTATTTTTCCATATCATAGAACATACCATACCAATAAAGTGCATAATAAGGTTTACGTGGTTTACAAGAATACAAATCAAATGCGCCACAAAACACCCCTTGACGTGTATCATAATACATTAGCATATCCAGTGAATTTAGGGCTTGAGCGCCACAAATAACCGACATTGTAAACGCCATACCTTTAACGCCACCAATATCCATTATAGATTGTATAAAACCTTCACCCCAATTAGCAACGAAGTTCCATTCGTTTAATATAGTTTCAGCATTTTGATAGCCGTATTTAACTAATAAATTTTTTACCTTTTGGGACTTCGCAAAAACGTCTAATGGGCTTGTGCAATAAATATGCCAAGAGAAGAAATCGATGGGAACGTTACGCTTTTGCATTTCGGATAAAAAATCTTCTGCCCAATCAAGTCTCCAAGCAAGCGCAGGCCCACCTATTTTTAGATGTGGAAAACAAGATTTTAAGTGCTTTGCAGTAATTTCATACAAATCGAAAAATTGCGCTTTAGTGCCACCCCAAGTGCGTTTATTTACACTATCTTCTGTGTCTAAATCAGGCTCGTTCCATATTTCCCAGTAAGGCATATCGTGGGTAAACCCGTCTGCCCAGCCTTCGGTATAATGGCGAATTATATGTTCGCATATTCTTGCCCACTTGTGAAAGTCTTTAGGTGGCAAAGTATTATGCTTTTTAATTTGATGTTCTATAGTTTGACCTAAACGGAAAAAAGTTTTCGTGCCGGCATCAAGCGTTGCTAAAATACTTTCGTCCGTGCAAGCAAAATCGTATGAGTTAGGGTCGTTTACGTCTGCGTCAAAGTTAGGAAAAATAGCAGATATATCGTGCGCAAAAGGTCCACCATATATTCCACAAGCATTGCTATCGTGATTTCTAGAATATGGAATCCTTGCATTTTTATAATCTTCAAAATTACTACGGAACTGGTCTTTAGCGTGTCTTTTATGCCAAGGTCCACCGTTTGTTGCATTTAAAATTTTGAATTTACCGTCGTTTCTTGATAAATCAAATCTTAAAATTTCCATACTATACCCCTATTTTCTTCTTATTTTAATTTTATTTCAAGGATAATATTATGTCAATAGGTATTTTTACGAAACTTTTTCGTAATTGCTTTAAAAAAATTATTATACCTTATCAAAAATTTCAACAAATAATAACAATTTTTATAAACAACTTATTTTTAATACAATTTAGTTATTGCTAACATCATTTATATTTGTTAAAATAATATAAATATGTTTTATTGAGGCGAAATATGAATAACAATAATTTTGAAGAAAACGTTTTATCTTTGATTAAAGATAATGGATTCTCCCCTATCGGCAAAATTTTAAATTTAGATGACGTTCCAACGGTAAACGGTGGCAAGTTATGTCTTGGAACTGAATGCCTTGACAGGGATTTATGGGATTTTGATAGGGCGTTTCCACTTATCAAAAAACTAGGCGTTCATCATGTAAGATTGCAAAGTGGTTGGCAAAAAACCGAAAAACTAAAGGGCGTTTATGATTTTTCTTGGCTAGACCACATTGTTGATACTCTTGTCAATGCTAACATAGAGCCTTTCTTATGTTTTTGCTACGGAAATAAACTTTATTGCCAAACACTTGAAAAATGCCCTAATATAGAAAATGGGGGCGTTGGTCATATGCCCATAGAGTTTGAGGAAGAAAGAACGGCATGGGTCAACTACGTTACAGCAACTGTAGAACATTTTAAGGATAGAATCAAACAGTATGAAATATGGAATGAACCTGACGTAAGCGCTTTTTGCAGAACCAATTTGCCTTGGATGGACTCTTACGTAGAACTTGTTAAAATAACAGCACCTGCTATAAGAAAGGTGTTCCCAGACGCCACAATAATCACGTGTTCGGCACATTTTGAAAACACTAAGAGAATGATGGACTTAGGTCTATTAGAGTATTCTGACATTCATTCTTTCCATGGATACACCTTTTACGTTGAACTATGCTCGGTTGACAACCGCATCAACGCTATATCACACCTAAAAGCAAAGAAGCCTAATCTTACTATTTGGCGTGGTGAGGCTGGTTGCCCGTCCTATAACGACCCTAGAAGCAACGGTGCGCTTAAAGAAATAGAAGCTACTGAAACCAAGCAAGCAAAATTTCTTCTTCGCCACTTAGTTTCTGACCTTAACAATGATGACATTGCCTTAACTTCTTATTTCCACGCATACGATTTTGTGCATTTTAGTGGGGCTTGTAGATATTTTTACGGGCTTATTCGTCACGAACCATTAAGCGTAAAACCTTCTTATAATTGCTTCCAACTATTAACGCATATTTTTGACGGCGACGTAAAAAGATGCAACGACTATCGCATGACTTTAGCTGATTGGATGGACAATAATATGTCTAGCGAAGATAAACTTGCAATCAAATTTTTAACCTTTAAAAAAGGTGAAAAAGTATTCTTTGCATACTACTTCCCTAAGGAAATTGAAGACCAACCATACGTTGACAACGTAATCGTTACCATGCCTTACCTGAACGGGCAAATGGAAAATCCGGTAATCGTTGACCTTATGACTAGAAAGATATATTCGGTTGAGAATAATATGCAGTTTAATGCTCCAATCACCGACTACCCTATGTTAGTTGTTGACTTTGATATGATTAAAGATATTGCCGTAATTGATTGCCCTGAAAATGCGGGAAGCGATACTCTTAGTGCTTTCTACGAAAAGTTTAGCATACAAAAGGACGAAGAATAAGATTTTGCGTGATTACGATAATACAAGTCCACGCTAACAAACTGTTGGTAATTAATAAAAATTTAAAATAAATTAGACACGTTATAAGGTAAAACCCAAAATAACGTGTCTATTTTTTTGTTTTATTTCTATTAAATTAAAATTTTAATTTTAATAGTAATTTGCTAATTATTTATTTAATGCTTCTTGAACTGCAACTGCGCATGCAACGGTCATACCAACCATTGGGTTGTTACCAGCACCGATTAGTCCCATCATCTCAACGTGAGCAGGAACGGAACTTGAGCCTGCGAATTGTGCGTCGTCGTGCATTCTACCCATAGTGTCGGTCATGCCGTATGAAGCAGGGCCTGCTGCCATGTTGTCTGGGTGAAGGGTTCTGCCCGTGCCACCACCAGATGCAACTGAGAAGTAGTTTTTGCCGTTTTCAATAGCCCATTTCTTGTAAGTTCCAGCAACTGGGTGTTGGAATCTTGTTGGGTTGGTTGAGTTACCGGTAATTGAAACGCCAACGCTTTCTAATTGCATGATTGCAACGCCTTCTGGAACGCTATCTGCACCGTAGCATTTAACGTTTGCTCTTGGGCCTTTAGAGAATGGCTTTTCAGATAATACTTTAACTTCTTCGGTATATGGGTCGAACTTGGTTTCTACGTAAGTAAAGCCGTTTATTCTTGAAATGATATAAGCAGCGTCTTTGCCTAAACCGTTAAGGATAACTCTTAATGGTTTAACACGAACTTTGTTTGCGTTAAGAGCAATTTTGATTGCGCCTTCTGCTGCTGCGAATGATTCGTGACCTGCAAGGAATGCGAAACATTCGGTTTCTTCAGATAAAAGCATTTTACCAAGGTTGCCGTGTCCTAAACCAACCTTTCTGTTTTCGGCAACAGAACCTGGAATACAGAATGATTGTAGACCGATACCGATATTTGCTGCAGCAGTTGCTGCGCTCTTATCGCCCGTTTTTTCTGCTTGCTTTAGAGCGATTGCAGAACCAACGGTATATGCCCATTTTGCATTTTCAAAGCAAATTGGTTGGGTTTCTTGTGTGATAGTGTAAGGAGAAATACCATATTTATCACAAATTTCTTTACATTCGTCAATGGATTTGATGCCGTATTCAGCAAGAACTGCTAAAATTTTGGCTTCGCGTCTTTCGTAACCTTCAAATTGTGCCATCTTCGTTTCCTCCTTATTATTCTTTACGTGGGTCGATGTATTTAACAGCGCCGTCTTCTTTCTTAAAGCGTCCGTAAGTGCCTTTTGCCTTTTCGTATGCTTCGTTAGGGGTCATTCCCTTCTTAATAAAGTCGGTCATCTTGCCAAGTGAAACGAATTCATAGCCGATAACTTCGTCATTTTCATCAAGAGCCATTTGTGTGCAGTAGCCTTCGGTCATTTCAAGGTATCTAACGCCCTTTGCCTTAGTGCCATACATTGTGCCTACCATTGAACGTGCGCCTTTACCTAAATCTTCCATACCAGCGCCGATAACTAGACCGTCTTCTGAGAATGCAGATTGAGAACGACCGTAAACGATTTGCAAGAAAAGTTCTCTCATAGCAGTGTTGATAGCATCACAAACTAAGTCTGTATTTAATGCTTCAAGTAAAGTTTTGCCAGGTAGAATTTCTGCTGCCATTGCTGCAGAGTGAGTCATTCCTGAACAACCAATCGTTTCTACTAACGCTTCTTCGATAATACCGTTTTTAACGTTTAGTGAAAGTTTACAAGCACCTTGTTGTGGTGCGCACCAGCCTACACCGTGCGTATATGCAGAAATATCTTTAATTTCTTTTGCTTCTACCCATTTGCCTTCTTCAGGAATAGGAGCTGGTCCGTGGTTTGCGCCTTTTTTTACAACGCACATATTTTCTACTTCTGAACTGTAAATCATTAGAGTAAAACCCCTTTCTCACCATTATAATAGATTATATACATAAT
>JAZNSS010000052.1:0-2227 GCA_045591355.1 Christensenellaceae bacterium
GCACTAAAAAGTTGACCCGACCTTTCAATTGGTTCGCCCATATATTGTGCCGACCACGACGCGATGTCCCCCGTATTTTCAAATGACGCTTTACGTTGTTGATAATATTCCGTTGAAAAACCAACGCCACAATCGTAATCAAAATTACTTTCGCCATTTTCGTTAAGTGCTGGGATATTTCTAATACGATAACGTCTATTTTTATAAGCCGGTTCTTCCGTTAATACTTTAATACGACGTCCAATTGGGTCGGCAATCGACCAACGTGTGCCTATCCAAAGCATTTTTGCGTGTTCTTTAGCACGGGTAATAAAGTCGTTTTCGGTTTTATTCCAAACGTTTAATAAACGACTTGGGTTTGTCGCCTCTTCAATACCACTAACTAAATCGTCGCCAATAAGTAGTCCGGACGCGTCGCACGAACCATTTAATGACCCGTCAATTGAACGCGATGTAAAACTATGATAACGTTTGACACGCCCAACGTCTAAATACGCCTCTTTACTATTGCAAAAAGACTTTTCATCAAATTTAGTGTTAGGAAATATCTTACGCCAATTATATGTATAATCGTCCTTAATAATTTCTATTGCGCCCTTGTAAAAGGAATTAGCAACAAGTCCGCTAAATGTTCCATAAAGGTTCGCAAGTTCGGGGTGTAAACCCAATTGGTGCGTTAAAAGAAACAAAACTAATGTGGTTTTTCCCGTTCTCGGTGGTTGCGACAAAAATAATTCGTCAATTACGTCGTTTATAACCAAGTCCTCTAAATCACGGACTATTTTTAAAAGTTGTTTCCTACGCGGGCGATAAAATTGTTCTTTATATGGTCTATTAAACTCTAATGCTTGAAAATAACTATCTAAACTATATGGAGTTTCTAATACTAAAATGTTAAATAAAAGATTATTAATTTCTTTCTTATTATCATCAAGTAATAAATTATTCTTTAGTGCGCTTACGCAAAGTTCTTTTAGTTTCTTGCTTTGTTGCATAGCGCGTAATTTGTCGCGATTAAATTGTCCTTTAATATACATATAAGCGTCGTTATAGTATTCAAGAACACTTGGGTTTTTCTTAATTAAAGCAACAAGTTTGTCAAATGTATCCATATTTGCCCCCTTTTAGACAATAAAAAAAGACGAGTATAATGGGTAATAAAGATAATATAAAATTATCCTTATTTACCGATTATAAATCGCCCTATTGCTTTTAATGTAGCCCGATTGCTACAAGTTAGTTATTCGTCAAGTATTGGTGTGTGAACGCCTTTTACCCATTGGGCTTTTTTACCACCATATTTATAATACCCTTGATAGAACTTTCTATGTTCAAGAATATAGTGAACCTTTGGTTGATTAAAAGGTGTTCCGTTTTTGCCAAACCAACCTTGCGCATTTAGGTATTCCGCAATTTTGACTTGGCTTACATTATCATCATACATTGAAAATATTTCTTTAACAATAATACTTTCATTACTATTAACTATTAATTGCCCGTCTTTTACATCGTAACCAAGTGGCGCGCGTCCCCCCGCAAAACCGCCATTAAGGGCTTTAATCTTACGTCCGTGCGATGTCCTTAACGCGATATTTTTTCTTTCTTGTTCCGCGACAAACAACATCATCGAACGATAAATGTTCGCAAACGCTTGGTCGCCGTTAAAGTTTTCTTTGACACTTATTAACTTAACATTTTTCTTTTCTAATAAGTAAAGATAGTAAAAGTATAATTTGGTATCACGCGCAAGTCGGTCGCTTTTAAATACGATAACCGCCTCAAACGGTGGATTAACAACATCGTCGCCATAAAGTATTTTGTTAAGTTCCGGTCTATCGTCGCTAACGCCACTAATCACGTCGCTATTCCACGCCACAACCCGATACCCATTTTCCCGCGCATATTTTTGTATCGCGTCCTTCTGCGCCGTCGCCCCATATTGGTCGCTTTGTTCTTGCGTCGAAACGCGTATATAGCCGATACACTTTTTAAGTTCTTTCATATCCATTTCCCCTTGTGTGTAACCATATTCTAAACCCTATATAATAAACTTGTCAACACTTTCTTTATAATTTTGATTTAGAAAGTATGTAATCGAAAGCGTTTTGCCACCCTAAACCTTTCTTAATCGCATAATAGAAAATTTTTGAATACGAAATACCAAAAAAAGAAATTGCGCTTTTTATGTCATATTCTGTATCAGTTTGATTAATTAAATCTATATCAC
>JAZNSS010000053.1:0-163043 GCA_045591355.1 Christensenellaceae bacterium
AATGATATACCATTGCGGTGACGTTAGCGGTGAGGTCCCACCTGTTCTCATACCGAACACAGAAGTTAAGCTCACCAGCGCCGACAATACTTGACTGGAGACGGTCCGGGAAGATAGGTAGTTGCTGCATCCAAAAGACAAGCATCCATCAAAAGATGGGTGCTTTTCTTTTTGAGATGCGGCAACGTATCTTCCCGGCTATCCTAACGGATAGAGTCCGGGAAAGGGTCGCCCCTGCATTATCATTAGTTTTACTTAATTGCTTTTTAAATACTTTTACAAAAGAACTATTTTCCACTATGCGACATTTTGCTTGCGCAAAACAGGAGTTGCTGCATCCAAACAAAGAAAGAACCATTAACAAATGGTTCTTTTTTTGTTACAGCAACTACTCAATCTTCCCTACGGGAAGAAGTCACTATTTTCATTCAAAGTATTTGACTTATAGTTGTTGGCAAATACAAACAATGGTAGATTATCCGTAGAAAGTGATATGTCACTTCGTGACACATGGTAGTTGCTATGTTCCGCATTCAAAAGAAAAACCACTCGTTTGAGTGGTTTTTTGTTAATCTATATCTAATAAATAATCGGCTGAAATATTAAAAAGAAGGCAAATCTTTTTCAGGGTTTTTAAGTCTGGTTGGCGATAGCCTTGTTCGTAACCAGCATAGCAAGTAGTGGAAATGCTTAATTTTTCAGCAACTTGTTTTTGGTTAAGTCCACTTTCTAGGCGAACGGTTTTTAACTTTTCACAAAAATCCTTTTCCATAATACCTTTATATTATCAAAAACTACGCGTTTCGCGTTGACAATACGCGATACGCGTAGTATAATAATGATAATATTACTATGTTCATTAAGGAGGAGATTTATGAATAGGGGTGTGTTAAAATTTCTTCAAGCAATTCATATAATTGCTTTAGTAGCCGCTATATTAATTATTTTAGTGTTTAGTCATTCGGTTTATATTGTTTGTTCTTCTTTAGGTGTTATAATCTCTTGTATAATAAACCTTGTTTTTTATGATTTAATTGATAAGATTGCAGTTTCTGCAGAAAAGAGTGCGAAGTTTATTCAGGATTTACAACAAAAAGATGCAAATAGTCAAAATGAGAATGAAATTTCACAAGACAATATCGCAAAACCTAATGAAGAAAAGACGGAAGAATAACTAAAAAACCACTCAAGCGAGTGGTTTTTTGTTGATAAAAGGTAGAGTTTGTTATACAATATATTAAAACCTATTTTTAGTTTTGGAGTATTTATGAGAGAGCATAACGGAAAGGTTTATATAGAAGACGAAAAACACGATATAAACGAACTTAAAGAGATTGTTAAGGTGTTGCGTTCGCCAAACGGTTGCGAGTGGGATAGGGCGCAAGATTTTAATTCCATGAAAGAATGTTTAACAAACGAATCTAATGAAGTTTTGCAAGCGATTGATAATAAAGATTACAACAACCTAAAGGAAGAACTAGGCGACGTTTTAATGCAAGTAGTTATGAACGCCCAAATTGCCGAAGAACAAGGTCTTTTTAATTTTGACGACGTGGTGCAAGTGGTGAGCGAAAAACTAATTCGTCGTCACCCACACGTTTTTGGCGACGAGCCAAGACCTACCACCCCTGAAGAAAGCCTAAAACTTTGGAGAAAAGTTAAAGAAATAGAAAAGGCAAGGAATAATAAATAAGTCTTAAACAATAGGTTATAAGGAAAAGCAACTAAAAAGCCGAACCCCAACAAGGGATTCGGCTAATCTTTTTTATTATTAAAATTTTCTAAATATGATTTTATAGGCAATATTCCACAGTAATAATAGGGCAGTATTTTGGGTCAATAGCGTGCAAAATTTCTACTAAATAGTTTAAAATTTGGTCTTTTGAAATTTTTGTTTCGTAAGGAATAGCCACGTCGAATAAAACGTTAGTTCTACGCTCTCCACAAACCATTCTAAAATCATGAATGGTAAAGGCAGAATCAAGGTTTTGAACGGCTGTTAAAACCTTTTCTTTTAGTAGGTTAACTTCTTCATTGTCGGTAACTATAGGGTCTAAATGCCCCGTTAGAATAACGTTTGTGGTGGTGGCAAACTCTCTTTCGATATCGTCAACGAGTTCGTGAGAAATAAGAACGTCTTTATTAGCGTCTACTTCGATATGTGCGCTAGCAAAATACTTGTTTGGGCCGTAACTGTAAACGGAAAGGTCGTGCACGTCTAAAACGCCGTCATGCGCTAAAATCTTGCTTTTGATATCGGCTATCATTTGCGCATCGGGGGCTTGACCGATAAGTTTGGAAAATATTTCTCTTAATATACCGATAGCCGACCAAGCAATAAATAGCGAAACCAAAACGCCTGCATATCCGTCGATATTAACGGACGTAAACTTGCTTACGATAAAACCTATTGCAACTACGGTTGTTGAAATGCAGTCGGTTAAACAGTCAACGCTGTTTGCCTTAAGGATAGAAGAATCTATTTTTAAAGCCGTTTTTCTATAATACAAGAACAAACATAATTTTATTATTATAGAAAACAAAAGCGCCCCTAAAACCCAATAAGAAAATACCGTTTTAGTTGGAGAAATAATTTTCCCTATACTTTCTTTAGCCGTGCTAAACGCCACTAAAAGCACCAAAAAGGCAACGATTAAAGAACATACGTATTCAATGCGTTCATGCCCAAAAGGGTGTTCTTTATCGGCTGGGCGAGAAGATAACTTAAAGGAAATTAGCGAAATCGTGCTATTACCACAGTCGGTTAAGTTGTTAAGTCCGTCAGCAAGCACACTTATAACGCCAAAAAGTATTCCTACGGCAATTTTGCATCCAGCAAGTATTAAGTTGGCAAATATTCCGACAAAACTTGCAATTTTACCCGTGCTTGCACGTTTGTCAGTATTACTTTTTTGAATAGACATTTTTAATTCCAAACCTTAAGAAATATTGCTTAAATAATTGTATCATATAATATAAATAAATTCAACGTAAGTTTTATTAAAAATTGACAAGGAATAAAAATAAAATTTTTATTAAAATAGTGGAAAAATGGTTGACATAATCTATTAAAAAACATATAATAATAAAGCATTTGAAAATATTGCCCCTTAGCTCAGTCGGTAGAGCATTCGGCTGTTAACCGAAGTGTCGTCAGTTCGAGTCTGTCAGGGGCAGCCATAAAAGGGCGATAAAAAAGATATCGCCGCAAAAAGCCTTGATTTTTCAAGGCTTTTTTGCTTTTTTCGGGCGAAATTTTTTAGTTCGATTTTATAGATGAAAAATGGGTATTTTCCGATACTGAAAGGATTTGAACTCCCGTGAGAACAAAAAACGCCCACAACACACAGCACAGAGAAAGAAAAGCTCTGTGCTTTTTTTATGCCAAAAATAAGGAGATACAATGAAGCCTACAACAGATATAGAGCAAGTGAAATCGGTAGCTCGTGCCCTGTTGATGACGGAGGTATATAAGACACCGTACTCCCCGATGGTGGTACAGCATCCGTTCACCTCGTCCGGCTTTGTAGCAACAACCAAGGACGGAGTGATGCAACTCATAGACATAACCGAGAGCGAAGAAAATCTGCAGGCGTGGCAGAGCTTTATGAGGAAACAGATAAACAGCACCGACAACGCCTACGAGATTTATATGATGACGAACAAGCCCTACAGCTTGACCTTCCTCAAATACGCTTCTCCATATTTATCGAAAGCGGATTTTTCAAAAATCCTTGCAGATGCGTGGATCAGATCGGAAAACCCGAACTGCGATACCAACGTGAGCAAAAGCAAGTTAATATCAATGTTCAAACAAGCCGATCCTCACGAGCTTATGCTCGAGGACGAGTTACGGCAGTACGAAGAATTGGACGATACCGTCACGGTTTACCGTGGAGTGACCTCGCATAACGCAAAAAATATTAAGGCGTTATCGTGGACACTTGATAGAGAGAAAGCCGAATGGTTTGCTCACCGATTTAACGAGGACGGAACGGTATACGAAGCGGAGATAGATAAGCAACATATCCTCGCTTTATTTAACGGACGAAACGAATCGGAGGTAATCGTCGATCCCAAATTTTTAATGGATATAAGAATATCCGAAGAACCCGTACAGGGGCTAAATCAAACAATGTAATAACAACCGTCGAGCCGAGTGATAGAAATATCCTCGGCTTTTTTCATTTCAGGAACAAGGAGAAAAATAGATGATTTTTGCAGATAACCCTCACGATAGAGAGATCGAAAAGATGATGCAGAAAACACCCCACTTCCGTCCGAGAGGACACGGCGTTTTTGTGAGCGAAAAAAGCGAGTACAACGCTGAAAGGTGCGGATGCAAGGAATGTGCCGACAGAAAGAAGAAAAGGCGCGTGTCGGGCGAAAAAACGCCCTGTGTGGAGCAACGAATCCACGAAGGACAAATCCCACAGCCGAGAGTGCTGATGGAAACCTTCACGGCGGTAACCAACCCCGAATTTATCATCCGAATTAACGGATACATCAAGGAGTGTGAAAGAAAGCCTATGCAATTCAGAAACGAGAAACACAGATCGGTATTTGAGAACGCCATCAAGGGTATGAACACCAACAACAAAATCAAGATGTGCGCCCTTTACCTTTTAACCGCAGACGGATGCCTGTGGGGTGCAGCCAAGCGACATATCGGCAAGGATGAAATACACTTTTTCCGCATTAGGCTCGGCAAAAGTACACCGACAGCATATACCCTTTTCTGCTGTGCAAAGGATCTCGCACTCGGCTCAAAGCACATGACGATCAGCGACCTTGCGGACGGTGACGTTGTGCATCCCAAGGATTTTGCAATCATCTGCAACGCAATGGCAATCCGCCGATACGGACTCGGCGCAATTCAATATAAAGTAAAAGGAGAGAAAGAATGCTGAAATTAACGATTAAAAATCCTACCACGCAGGCCAACGAAACCTACGATGTGGTAACAGAATTCAATCAGTTTTACAACAAAGCCACAGAATACGGTCTCTTAAACTCAATCTTCTCTTTGAAGGTTAAGGATATGAGAGCCGAAGATGCTCCCGTCCAACTTCACGCCGACAGCGACGTTGGAAACGGACTCTTGCGTATTCTTCCCGACAACGATAGCCTCTACGACGTGCGAGTTACGGATGAATCGGTATCCGGCGTGAGAGAGGAACTCCACGATGACCTCGAAGCTAACCTCGTATATGAGCAGTACAGCGACACGGAGGAAATGTACGATGATATCAAGGAAATGCTGAAAGCCATTGCAAGCTCGAAGCTCTCCTTCTTCTGTCCGCTGTCGGGCAATATCAGCGACCACGACGGCGATTATTATGAAACAAGCAACGACGTGCTGACCGAGAACGCCGATGCCATAGAAGAAGCAATCGCACGAGAGCAAGCAACGGAAATCAATATGGCAGACTATGTCAGCGACCACGCAGATATCAAAGGCAAGCTCGTATTCGCAGAATGGGGTGTCGAAGAACGGCGCGGAATGCTCTACGGCAAAATTGATTGCTACCTTACGGAGGAACTCACTCCCGAGGAAACCGAACGCCTCCGTGATGCCATCACAGGTCAGAATAGCGACGGTCTCGGTGAAGGCTTCGAGCAGAGAGAAATCCCTATCGACGAAGGCGACCTCTACGTGTCCTATTGGCAAAGCGGAAATGAATATTTCCTCTATACCGAGGACGAAATGAATGATCTCGCACAGGCTAACGGAATAAAATTCGGAGGTTAAAACATGGGAACTTTCTACGAAAACCAATTAAAAAGGATGTTCGGAGAGTCAGAACTGCTCTCTGCCGACACCATATTCTCGGGCAAAGCAATGATAAGCAAAATTGGCGAGGATTTACGCGCAAAGGTCGAATTCGTCACGGCAAGAGTGTCAGGTCAATATGAGGGCTTAAAGACATCCATCATCAACCGCAAGGAAGGAGTGGTGGACAGCCACACCGTTATGTTCCACGAGGTCATAGGGCTGAAAGGTGCGAGTCGTGACCGTAAGCCTCACGTATGGGATGATAACGGCAAAGCCCAATGGTTTGGATTTACGCCAACGGAAACCGAATACGAGGCAATCGCCTCCAAGGTCGAAGATTATATCGCTATGTATGCCGACCAAGATCTGACAGAAAATCACGGCATGAAAATGGGAGGAATGTAGCAATGGCGTTGGTATTTTCCAAGGTTACCATCGACAACGATGGCGAAAGCATAGAATTCCTTGTAAGCGGAAGCCCCCGAAACGAAAACGGACTCAAGGGATGGGTGGCATACGAGGATTTTATAAAAACGCACGAAGGCATGACAACGGCTAAAATTCAACCGTACTCATACGGCAGCGCACAGCCCTATAAGGCAACCCCCGAAGAAGTGGCGTATATGGATATGAGATGGAAGAATCAGCCCGGCTTTTTGGAAAGCCGATGCACAGCCGGAGTGCCGAGAACAATCAATATCACGGGAGGTGGTGGTCTATGCGTGTCGGGTGAACAGGCAGAAAAAGAAATAACGCAAGAGCTATAGGAGGTAGCAATGACACAGGACATCTTTATTCCGTCTCCGCTTGCTGAAAAGCTCATGGAAGAAGCGGAACAGCGTGGCGTTACGGTGGATGAGCTTCTCGCCACAGCCATCAAGAATTATATAAACAAGGAGAACGACGATGAGTAACGAAAAGAAAGGCATTACCGTCAAAATCGATGCCGACCTTCATGCCGAGATCAAGGAGTATATCGAATCTCAAGGCATGACGATGGCACAGTTTATCGAAAAGGCAGTTGACAACGAACTGCACCCTAAATTCAATAATAATATGGAGGAAAACAACATGGAAAAAATGAGAACGCTTGCATTTCAGGTACCCGAGGATCTGTTTCAGAAGGTAAAGGATTACCTTCAGAGGAACAACATCTCGCAGAAACAGTTTGTCATCGGCTTAATCGAGCGTGAGATCGACAGAGATCTGACCGAGCGTGCCGAACTCAAGGCAGCCGAGCATCCCGATGATGAACTTGACGAGGAACAGGACGAAGCCGCATACAACGAGGAAATCGTTGACGATGAGGACGAAGAAATCACCGAGGACGATCCTACCGAGGATGAGGATATCGAAGAAACGGACGGCGAGCTTGACGAAGCTGACGAGGACGAGGATATCGATCAGGACGAAGATGAAAGCGAGGATGAGGAACTCTCGGAGGATGAGGAAGAAACCGAGGGCATGGCGATGAATGGAATGTGAGGTGATGCCATAGGAGATAAAAGAATCAAATAACGAGGGCGCGGATGCTATATGAGCATTCGCTTTTTTGATATGTTCTCGGGGATTGGCGGCTTTCGCAGCGGACTCGAGGCGGTGGGCGGTTTTGAATGTATCGGGCATTGCGAAATAGATAAACACGCCAACCAAGCGTACAACGCAATATACGATATAAAACCACAGGAGGTATACTTTGAAGATGCAAGAAAAATCAACCCCTATGACCTACCGCATATCGACCTTATTTGCGGCGGATTTCCTTGTCAGGCATTTTCAATTGCTGGAAGGCGCGGAGGTTTTGAGGATTCGAGAGGAACGCTGTTCTTTGAAATCGCTCGGATTGCCGCCGTTAAAAGACCTTCATATCTGCTCCTTGAAAACGTACCCGGCTTGCTATCGCATGACGGAGGCAGGACGTTTGCTACCATCCTCGGTACGCTTTCTGACCTGGGGTACGATGTCACATGGGAGGTTCTTAACAGCAAGGATTTTGGAGTCCCCCAATCCCGAAAGAGAGTGTATATTATCGGATATTTTAGAGGACGATGCTCCGGCGAAATACTTTCTTTCCGAGAAACAAATGCAAAGACTCTTATGCAAATTATCCCCGGACGAGAAGGAAACCGAATCTACTCCCCAAGCGGAGTTGCCATCACCCTCACAAGCAACGCAGGCGGTTTTGGAGGAAAAACAGGACTCTACGATATAAACGCACCCGTGAAGATCAGGACGGCAGACGGTGTGAAGCTCGTCTATCCTCCCATAAGACACGGACGGAAATATTCGTTTATTGATATGAATTCTCCTCCGAACTTAACCGAAATCGCAAGGTGCATAACTGCAAGACAGGATTCGGGCATCAGTAACCGTAAGGGTGAGCATTCGGGAGTCTTTATCGAGGACGAGCCGAGGGCTATACTCACCCCCGAACGAGTGACCGTCCGACAGCGTGGCAGACGGTACAAAGAGCCGAACGAGCCTATGTTCGCTCTTACCGTTTGCGATAGACACGGTATCATCCGACACGGCAAGGTGCGAAGGCTTATGCCCATAGAGTGCTGGCGTTTGCAGGGCTTCAAGGATGAACAATTTAATAAGGCGGTGGCGACAGGTCTGAAGGACGGCCACCTTTATAAGATGGCAGGCAATGCGGTCAGCGTGCCTGTCGTTTCTGCAATCGGGAGAAGGCTCAAGGCTCTCGATGATGAAATAAACAGAAAAAAGGAGTGATGTAATATATGGCGAAGCAGATGAAGGTAGAAATATCAACTCCCAAGGGGCTGAACGGCGAATGGCTTTACGCATCCCTTGATCTCCCTGCCGAGGAACACGAAATCCGTGATGCCTTGCACCGAGCGAGAGTGATGAGTAACGATGACGAGCGATACCTCTCCGTTTACGATTGCGATGCAATCCCTATGCTTTCATTCGCAAGAGTGGAAACTGAAGGAATCGAGGAACTGAACTTCCTTGCTCAACGACTCGACTCTCTCGAAGATTATGAGAGGAACGTGCTTCTGACCGTAACACCGAGAATAATCAAGAACGTGGGTGAGGGCGATGTGGTCAGCGCAAAGGATCTCATCAATCTGACCTATGGACTTGACAAGGTAACCGTCGCGCATAACGTGGGCAACACAAGCGAGCTTGGCGAATTGGCTATCGAAAGCGAAATGTTCACATGGATGGAGGGTGTTCCCGATGAAGCTCTGCCGTATCTTGATAGGCGTAAAATCGGACAAGAGTTATATGAGAGCGAACAAGGCGCATTCAAGAACGGAATGTACATCGCCGCAGGCGAGTATCAGTTCCAAGAGGTATATGACGGAAGGAATCTCCCCAACCAAGGCGTGTCTACCGCCTATGCTTTCCGCTTGGAGCTTGCAAAGCCGCCGAGCGATGGCGAGGATATCAGCGAACAGCCAACCGAATGGCTCGGACTCCCCGTTGAGCGAGAGGATGCGGATGCCGTTGCACGAAGGCTCGGCGTGGATAAAATCGAGGATTGCGTATACCTCGGCTTTGAATCCTCCGTACCGCAGATTGAGGGTGACCACTTCGGCAATATGCAGGATTTCAATATGCTTAACAGCCTTGCGGATATGATGCTGCAGATGTCACCGTCCGATCAGGTAAAATTCAAGGCGGTACTCTCCGCAGAAGAACCCGAAAAGATCGAGGAAATCCTCGACGTTGCAAGGAATCTAAGACGATACGACCTTGCGACACAGGTGGACGATCCGGCTCAATTTTTCAAGAGCTACCTCATACGCCACATGGACAAAGAGGTTGATCCCAAATGGCTTGACACCCTGCTTTTGAGAAACGAAGGTCATGAACTCGCAGAACGCCTCGGTGCTACCTTTACAGATTACGGCGTTGTTTCTGCTCGTAACCGCAGCTTATACGAGCCGATCCCACGAAACAATCCCATCATGGACGAAAAATTCGATTTAATCGAGGTGAACGGACAACAGGCTCTCTTCAGTAACGGAATGATAAAGCCCGAAAACATCCCCAAGGGGCTGTATAAATACGACCTTCGAGGCGGTGAAATCGGAGATTTCCTAACCATAGAGCCGATAGTCAGGGTTAACCGTTCGGGAACGATACTCGTAAAAGAGCCGTTCGAGTTTGACGGCAAAGACCATATACCCTTGACGGGGGAAACATCGCCTAACTTTTTATGCGAGGAAGTCACACCGAGAGAATTTCTGAACGGCGACTATGAACAGGCAGAAGCAGAAGAAATGGATATAAAAATGGGAGGAATATAACATGACAGCATTATGGTTTTTTCTCGGGCTTTTGCTCGGAGGGTGCATCGGCGTAGTCGTTATGTGCCTTTTCCAAATCAACAAATGCAACTACTACGAGAGCGAAATCCGTAGGATCGAGGAACAAATTAAAACGAAAAAATAAGAATGACAAGGTATCAATCGCCCCGAAAAGACGGTTGATACCTTTTTTTATTTCGGGGCGTGACATACCTTGCAAGAAAGCGAGGTGAATCAATGAAAACCCCTGTGTCACGAGTGGGAAACAAATCGTCCCTTCTCCATATCCTATACGCTGTTTTTCCTATGAAATACAGCAGATTTGTGGACGTATTCGGCGGCAGCGGAAGTGTTTTGCTCGGAAAGCCGGAGGTGCATCCCTTTGAGGTGTATAACGATTTTGACCGAAACCTCGTCAATCTCTTTCATTGCATGAAGAACAGAACGGCGGCGACCATCCGAGAGTTGGGCTTTTGCAACCTCAACTCGCGCGAGGATTTCAACGCATGGAAACGGTTTTTCAAGCATGAAACGTTTGATGACAGGTATCTGTCGGAAGAACTGAAGCTCACCGAGCTGACGTTCCCACCGCCCGAAGCGGCAGAGCTGATGGAAATGCGAACACGCATCACCGAGGATCACGACGTGCGACGTGCCGCAATGTTCTTAAAATTGCTCCGTTACAGCTACTCAAGCGGATGCAAATCCTTTGCCTGTCAGCCCTTCGATATCCGCAGGCTGTTCGGGCTAATCCAAGAGCTTGAAGATAGGATGGCTAATGTTGTAATCGAAAATCAGGACTTTGAAACCCTTATAAAGCATTACGACAGAAGCGACACCTTCTTCTATGCCGATCCGCCGTACTTTTCAAGCGAAGAAATGTACGCCGTAGGCTTTAATTGGAACGACCACGTGCGGCTCCGTGATACTCTGCAGGCAATCAAGGGCAAGTTCCTTCTCTCATATAACGATTGCCCCGAAATCCGTGAGCTTTACAAGGATTTTTCCATCTTTGACTTTTCCCGAACGCACTCGATGGTGCAACGCTACGAGGCAGGCAAGGAATTCAAAGAACTGCTCATCGGTAACTACGACCTTTACGAGCGAGAGAGGAACAGACCGCTACAGATGACCTTGTTCCAAGAGGAACATTTTGACTACGAAAAAATATTGAAGGAGTGTATCATACAATGCAGGATCAGAAACTGACAGGCAACTTCGTGCTGATGACCGTCCCCGTAGAAGCCGTTGAGGAATCGGGTATTTTGAACGGCGGTCTCATTCAGATCACGGCAGAAGAAGGACGGCTCGTATTTGAAGCTGTCAGCGTAGAGGACGAGGATATCGTCTGCGACGGCGAATGCGAGGACTGTCCCGTATACGAAACCGAGGGCGATGATTGCCCCAACTTGAACAATTAAAATAAGAGAGGTGAAAACATGAAAAAAATGCTCCGTATCCTCGGCAAAAGAGGACGAATCACAATACCCTTTGAAATCAGACAGCGCGTAGGCTTTGCGTACAACGACGTGCTGTCCTTTACCGAAGCCGATGACGGCAGAACGGTCATCGTAAAGCGTGAACGCATCTGCGATTGCATAAAGAGCGAGCAGAAAAAGAAAAACGATGAGGAAATCACTCTATTCGAGTTCCTCAACGGACTCTCTCCCGATCAGCAGAAAGCCGCGCTTGTGCATCTCTCGGTAAAATGGGCAGAACAGCAAGGCGGTGTCGCCAATGAGTAAATACACCGACATCTATCCGTGGTCGAGAAAGGAAGCTCAACGAAACGGCGAGGACGGCGATTGGATCATCAGCTTTAGTGAAAACTGCGCCTGTGCGAGAGCCATAGAGCAAGCCATCAAGACGAACTACTCAAAGAACAGCTTAAACGGCGAATGTGCCAAGGGAGTCATCGAGCAGTACGGCTTTGACCGTGTCAATTGGGTGCTTGCGAACACCATTCAGAACGGCGAACACGATGGCAGATACAGCAAAGAAAACAAGGAATGGGCAGAAAAATTCTTTATTCCCAAGGAGGAACGGAATCTGCGATACCGCTTTGCCGTCGGCTCTCATCCCGGACTCGTGGATATTTTCACTAACCTTGCGAGGAAGGAGTGGCAGGCTCTCGGACTCTACGATAAAAGCCATTGTTACGCCGAAAATATGGATTTCACAGGCAAGGTGGTCGTTCTCCGTCCGAGCGTGATGAACGATGAGGATAAAAGCCCCGAAAACCAACTGTTCTATGCAAGCGGAGGCAACGGATGCAGACCGCAGGCACTCGGCACAAAGGTGTTCGGACAATTCCTTGTGGACGGCGAAAAAGCTCACTTTCAGCGTGGCGATTTTATAGGCGTTTTGAAGCTCGACCTCCTTCCCGATTGGGCGCAGACCGAATATGCGAAAATCACGGGTACGCAAGACGATGCCGAGGATATCGAACAGGACGGCGCAGACATCAAAATGGGAGGTATCACATGAAAATAAAAATCTATCAAATCAACGGTGACAGGGATAAAAACCGAGTCAAATTCACACGGCATGACCTATTGGAGAAATACCAAGGCACATCTGCTATCGATGCATCCCTGTATGACGAGGTGTTCTCGGGCGATGTCGAATGCTCCGACCTTGAGGGTGTATATATGGCGTTTAATACGCAACCGCAGCCCCTGCATCGTGGACATTCGCTCTCCGTTTCGGACATCGTGGTGAATGAGGACGGCGCATACTTTTGCGATAGCATCGGCTTCAAGAAAGTGGACTTTGACGAGAGCCAAACACAGAAGCCCGATAATCTGCTCAAGGTCGTATACGTTGAGCCTCACAAGCCGCCTGTCATAGCAGAGATCGAAGAAAAAGGACTCCAAAGAGCCGTTGGCGGTCATTACGAAAGAGTCTATACAACAGATAATTGCTTTTTTATATGCAATGAAAATGCAAAGATCGAAGGCATGGACGGAAATAGAAGCTACAACAACGGCGAGGAAATCATTGCCGGTCCCTTCGTGGTAATCGGACAAGGCGATAATGGAGGTTATCGCTCCCTTACGGACGAAGAAACACAAAAGTATATGGATCGCTTTGCCGAAATTGAGGAATTCACTCAAGACGAAGTTGCAGATAGCATGGGCATTACCTTCATTCCGCTATAAAGGACGGTGAACGATATGAAGAAAACCGTGTATATTTGTGCACCACTTGGAGGTAGCCCCGAAGCCATCAGGAAAAACATCGAAAACGCAAAGCTCTATACGAGATTTGCCCTTAAAAGCGGCGTTGCGCCGACAACGCCTCACTTCTTGGCGTTATGCCTTGACGATAACATCCCCGAAGAACGAGAACTCGGCAGATCGGCAGCGATGAGTATGCTGTGGAACTGCCAAGAGCTATGGATATTCGGACACGAGATCACCGAGGGGATGCAGGCAGAGATTGACTTTTGCAAGGCATTTAACAGGAAGATACGCAGAATCAAATACGGCGAAATCAAAAAATTAATCGGAGGAAAAAGAAGCTATGAAAAGTAAGTATTGGAAAATTATCATGTGCGTGGCACTCGTGATGATGGTCACGTGCCTTTGTTCCTTCTCCGTTGTGGCTGCATCCGCTGACACAGGCGTGGCAGGCGATGTGGCAGGGGCGGTGGAAAACACATGGAATGATGCCCAAGGACAGATCAAGCAGGTGGTCAATAATGTGATTTTCCCCGTTGTCGACTTAATCCTTGCGGTTATGTTCTTTGTGAAGCTCGGCACAGCCTACTTCGACTACCGCAAACACGGTCAGTTTGAATTCGTTGCGCCCTGCATTCTGTTTGCGTGCTTGATTTTCACGCTGACAGCACCCCTGTATATCTGGGACATCCTCGGTATGTAGGATAAACACACCGTACCCGTCGGAAAAGGCGGGTACGGCATAAGGAGGTAAAACAATATGTTTGGATGGTTACAAGACTTAATCGACGGCATATCCTCCGCCATTTCCGAGGCGTTTTCGGGTATAGGACAGCAGATATCCCAAACGATATGGTCAACGATGATGACGTGGATGTACGATACCGTCTACAGCGCAGTTGCCGACTTCTTCTCTATGATGGGCAACATGGGTGCGGAGATATTCGACCTAAAATGGGTACAAGCCACCGTCTATCTGTTTACGCTGTTCGGTTGGGGGCTATTCATCGCAGGCGTTATCGTGGCGGTGTTCGATTTAGCCATTGAATACCAAAACGGACGCGGTAACGTAAAGAATACGATGCTCAACATTCTCAAGGGCTTTTTTGCGTGTTCGCTCATCGGCATAGTCCCGATAGAGCTATACCGCTTTTGCATCACCCTGCAAAACTCCTTTGCGAATGATATCGCATTCCTTGTGGCAGGCGAACAGGTGGCAGACATAGCCGAAAGAAGCCTGTTCGTGCTTGGAACAACGTTCTCGCCCACGATGGCAGGCACAAGCGGTCTGTTCTCGCTCCTCGCCTTGATTGCATTCGTTTATTGCGTGATTAAGGTGTTTTTCCAAAACATCAAGAGGGGTGGCATACTCCTCATACAGATGTCGGTGGGATCGCTTTATATGTTCTCCGTACCGAGGGGATACTCGGACGGTTTCGTCCAATGGATGAAACAGGTGGTAGCGTTATGCCTTACGGCGTTTATGCAGACAACGCTCCTATACCTCGGGCTGTTGACCTTCCCGACCAATATGCTCATGGGCTTGGGAATCATGCTTGCGGCAGGCGAAGTGCCGAAGATCGCGCAACAGTTCGGTATGGACACGTCCACGAAATTCAACGTGATGAGTGTAGTACACGCAACCACGACAGCGATCAACCTCACCCGAATGGTCGCAAGGAAATAACGGAGGTACGGCATGAAAGAAAATAATGAATTGGAACGCTCGGACATCAAGGTCGATCACGATATGCAGGTCGATTGCGATATCGGACAAGAGATCACGGCGTATTTTGAAACATGGTTTGACGTGGACAGGAAATTCGGAACGGATACGGCATCGGAGGACGGTAAATGGCTGAATTTATACGCCTTTTATAATCCATTCGCTGACACACTCCGTCTTGAATATACGGTCTCTACGGATGATAGTTGGGAGTGCCATGACTACGAGCCTACCGAGGACGAGGCGAAGCTCATCAAGGAAATGATAACCGAGAAAATCCGTGACGATTATGGGCAGACTCCGCAAGAGTTTTGCCTCTCCGTTACGGAAGATATGGGAATGGGAGGAATCACATGACACAATATTTATACCCTCAAAACTTAAGGTCAAAGGCAAATATATGGCTATGGGGGATGAAAGATTTTATAATCCTTTGCATCGCCGTTTTGATATCGGTGGCACTTTTGGTAAAGTTCGGATGGCTCATCCCTGCGGCAATCACGCTGTGCTATGCGTTTTTGACGATCCGCAAGGATGAACTCACCATACTCGACTTTATAAAATACGCCTTCCGCTACTTCATAACGGCACAACAATACTATGAATGGAGGTGACACCCGTGTCAAAGAAACAGCAGAAAAAGAAGAAAAAAGGCGCGTCGGTGCAGGAACTGCTCGGCGTGAAAACCTTTAGCGATTACGGCATCGTCACCCACAGGGGCGAGCTTTTATACTACCTCGTAACACCGACCAATATATCGGTGTTATCGCAAACAAGCGTAGAAACGAAGATATGGCAGCTCATGCTCGTGCTGTCGGCAATCCCCGACATCGAGATACAATGCACCGACTCGGCGCAATGCTTTGACAACAACAAGGCATACCTCATAGGGCGTATGGAAGCGGAGCGCAATCCCAAGGTCAAGAGAATACTCAAAAAGGACATTCTCTTCCTTGACAGCATACAGATGGAGATGGCGACAGCCCGTCAGTTTATGTTTACCGCGCGATGCCGAAACATGAAGCCCCAACAGGTATTCGAGCGTGCGAACAGCATTCAGAAAATCATAGCCGAGCAAGGCTTTGATTGCCATAGGATGAAAAAGAGCGAGATCAAACGGTTTCTCGCTCTTTATTTTGATGCCTCCATGCTCGGAGAGCATCTGCCCGATTTTGACGGCGCACAGTATTTCGACATTGAAAAATTAAGACAGGAGGTGGAGGACGATGGCTAAGAAGTTATCCCCCGAAAAAATAGAGCTACGCAACACCAAGGACTACTTTGATTGCATATCGCCCGGCACGGTCAGATTTATGACCGACCACTATATCGTAGGCGATAGCTACCGTTGCGCCTGGGCGGTCAAAGAATATCCACCGTCCACCGAGGAACAGGCTCTGCTCTCCAAGATTGCAGACCGTAACGGCGTAACGCTCCGTATTTATCATAGGCTCGTAGAAGCCATTGAACAGAAACGGATCGTGCAGAACGCTATGCGTAAAAACAAGATGAAATCGGGTGGCAACGACGTGACCGAGTGCGTAGAAGCCGAGGGCAACCTACAGGACGTTATCGAGCTACTCGCCAACATCCGCAGAAACCGAGAGTGCCTTCTGCATTGCTCGGTATTCATCGAATTAAAGGCAAAAAATCTCGATGACCTCAAGGAATTGCAATCCGAGGTGATGATGGAGCTTACTCGCTCCAAGATATCGGTTGACAGGCTCACTCTCCGACAGCGTGAGGGCTTTCTATCGGTTATGCCCGTAGGCTTTAATATGTTCGGCACACAGTACGAGCGCGTTCTCCCTGCAAGCTCGGCAGCCAACCTGTTCCCGTTTAACTATTCGGGTAAGACGGACGAGCATGGGCTTTATATCGGGCGCGACAAATACGGTACGAATATTCTCGTAGATCTCGACAGGAGAGCCGAGGACAAAACGACCTCGAACATCCTCATCCTCGGCAACAGCGGCCAAGGCAAATCCTACCTCATGAAGCTGTTGCTGACCAATATCCGTGAGTCAGGAAAGCGAGTCATCGTACTCGATCCCGAGAGCGAATATGAGGAACTCTGCTTAAACCTCGGAGGTTGTTATATTGATTTCCTTTCGGGCGAATTCAAGATCAACCCGTTAGAGCCAAAGGCGTGGTCAGACACCACCGAGGATACGGACGAGGACTCGCCCGATGCATTTAAAAAGGTAACGCGCCTGTCACAGCATATCGCCTTCCTTAAAGACTTCTTCCGTTGCTACAAGGATTTTGACGATACGCAGATCGACACAATAGAAATACTCCTTGCAAAGCTGTACGCCCGTTTCGGCATCACCGACACCACCGATTATACGGTGATGAAGGCTACCGATTATCCTACGATGGAGGACTTTTATAAGCTCTGCGAGGAAGAATATATGACCTACGATAAGACACGGAAATACCTTTACACCGAGGAAACGCTCCAAGTGGTATGCCTCGGGATCAACTCCATGTGCGTAGGATCAGAAAGCAAGTATTTCAACGGTCATACCAACGTATCGGACGGCGACTTTTTATGCTTTGGAGTCAAGGGGCTTATGGATACGAACAAGCGGCTCAAGGATGCAATGCTCTTTAATATTCTGTCCTATATGAGCAACCAATTGCTCGGCGTAGGAAATACGGCGGCATCCATTGACGAGCTTTACTTGTTCCTCTCGAATATGACGGCAATCGAATATATACGCAATGCTATGAAGCGTGTGCGTAAGAAGGAATCATCGGTCATTCTGGCAAGTCAGAATATCGATGATTTTCTAATTCCGAGCATCCGTGAATTTACGAAGCCCTTATTCTCGATCCCAACGCATCAATTCCTTTTCAACGCAGGACAGGTCAACAAACAGGAGTATATCGACGCTCTGCAGATAGAGCCGAGCGAGTTTGAGCTGATAAGACAGCCCGAGAGAGGAACGTGCCTCTACCGATGCGGAAACGAACGATACCTCCTCCAAGTGATTGCGCCCGAATATAAATCGGCGTTATTCGGTAAAGCCGGAGGCAGATAAGATGGCAGTTCCGATTATACCGATCTTGAAAAAGGTAGCCGTAGCCATCGTATCCGACAAGAAAGGACGGAAGGTGGTGATAGGCATTGTACTCGGAATTATTTTCGTGATTATGATGCCGATCATCGCCATTATGGGAATTTTCTCGGGTGGCATAGACCTCGGGCTTGACGATATCAACAGCCTCATAGAACAGCAACAGACGGTGGGCGAATCTACGCTCACCGCCATAGAGGAATCTATGCTCGATGAGGGCTACTCGCAGCTTAAGGTGGAGGAAGCGCAGGCAATCTATCTGCTTGCACTTTTTGACAAAACGGATGAGGAAAACTTCGTGGATCGCCTTGTCGGTTGCTTTGAAACCGAGCAGACGGACACGGAGCTTATATCTGCCGTAAACGCCGAATTCGGCACGGCAATCACCCCCTCGGATTTCACCATAGCAGTACAGGAAATACGAGATAAATATGCAGAACAGGAGGACGATGAAAGTGGATAACAACGAACAAAAAATATTGGAACTGCAGGCGCAATTGTATCGGGCGATAAAGGAATATTACCCGTCGCTCGACTCTCTTGCAAAGAAACTGCAGGATGACTACAACGACGGTGTCCCGTTCGTTCAAAGAGAGGAAGATAGGCTTGGGCTTTGTTTTATTCTTGACTATTACGATGATATCGAAGGTCAGATCAAACAACTGCAATCGGACAAAACGATTACGGCAGAAGAAGAACACAAAAAAGAGGTGGACGAAGCCACCGACATGATCACCGCCGAGGACATCGTGGAACAGGCAGTATATGCAGCCAACGCACCCGAATGCTGTGCCGAGGATCACGCAGAAAATATGCTCTCCATGCTTGGCGCAAACATCGTGGACGAGGACGTGTATCACGATGAGGATGAATGCCCGAAGCTCGAAATTGGAGGTATAGAATGAACGAAAAAATCGATGTGAAAACCCTTGTAGATTATGCCGTGAGCGAAGGCACGCAGAACACAGAGGACGGTTCGTGGGAAACCTCATACGAGGAATTATATAACCATTTCGGCGTAGCAATCAGCCAAAACAATGAAACCTGCAAGGAACTTGCGAAAGCTCTCCGACAAAGGAAAGAGGTGCGAGGTATCACGATTACCGAGGACGGAATCGACGTGTCCTATGACACCCTGTTCTGCAAAAACCTAACGCTCGAAGGTGTTTCTCCGATGCTTGAAAGGCATCCGTCAATATTAGCCTATGCCGTGGAAATGTCAAGGCTTGCAGACCGCTACGCAAAGCAGGCGGTGGACAGCCAACTCGACGGCATCGGGCGTATCCGATATAACGACTTAAACAGCGGAGCTTTTCGTGATCATATCGACGAAGAACTCCTCCTCGATATGATACTCGATCATCCCGAAATTGAGGAAATCGAATCGGACATGGAGGGCTACGATTTTACGATAACTGAGGCATACCGTCCGCAAGTAGAACTCCGTGAGGTTGACGAGGACGAGGTGGAGGTTATGTGTGCCAAGCACGTGCTATGGCACAATGACCAAGGCGGTGAGCAGGCAGACTTCTCGAATTGCTTAATCAAGGGCGTTGACCTTCGACACAAAAATTTGATGAACGCTATCTTTGACGGCGCACGGTTTGTAGACGTGAAGCTGGGGGATGCATCGCTCTGCTTTTCGTCCTTTGAAGGTACGAGCTTCTATGATTGCGATATGACAAAAGCAACCGCCGAGGAATGCAGCTTTAAGGGTGCGAAATTCATTCGGACAGATACGGAATGGGTAGCATTCGGACACAGCAATATGACAGGCGCAAGATTTATAGATTGCGATATGCGAAATACAATCCTTCAGAACTGCTGTGTTGATGGAACGGACTTCGGGAACGCATACCGAGGTAATATGCACATGGAAGGTGTGAGCGATAACGAACAAGAATGGCTTGCGGATGCAGGCGAAATCAAGATGAAAATGTAAAGGAGAATGCCCTATGAAAAAGGCACAGATCACAGTATCCTACGATGAGGAAAAGCTCTCCGCAATCACGATGTATCTTGAAGAAAAAGGCGTGAGCGTGGAGAGCGAGATCGAGAAAGCAATCGATACGATATACAACAAAACCGTACCCGTAGGGGTGCGAGAATTCATCAGCAGGCGCAACGGCGGTTCTGCTCCCAAGGCGAAGAAGATCAAGCCTGTTTCCTCTTCTGCTGTGGGCGTTAAAAGCAAGGAGGACGGATGATGAGCTTGACGAAAATCGAACAGGAAACCATCATCCTCTTTAACGAGGGCGAAGCCAATGCGGAGGTCTATACGCACAACGTGAAGCTCAAAAACAAGCTCACGAGAATAGCAAAAAAGCACCCCGAACTGTATCGCTTGAAAGATAAAAACGCTCACGGCGGCGTAACGTATATTTTCCCGAAGAAACTGCTCACGGTCATATTCCGAGAGCCTGTGAGCGAGGATAGCAAGGAAATCTACCGTGAGCATTGTAAACAGGTGCAGCCGAGGAAATACCGACGAGATACCCCGTAGATTTTACGAGGTCAAGCCTCGGTAAAGGAAACACCCCACCCCCAAGAAGAACGAGCCTCCGACCACGCCGTGTGTCAAGGATTTTCAGCCCAAAACGGCACAAAACCGCCCTGGGCAGAGGAAGTACCCCCGAAAGCGAGGAAACGGCAAAATGAGGGCAAATTTCGGACGGTGGGAAAAGCACGGATTGAGAGCCAAGACTCTGATTTTCGCAGGGTCGAAAATCAAGCAGGTTAAAGCGACTGGGTCGTAAACGCCCTGCCGCACCTTACAACAGACGGCAACGCCGACTGTTTACAAGGGGTTTTCGCACTTTTCTCCGAAATTTGCCTGTGGGTCGGTAAACGCCCTGTGGGGTTGGCGGTATGGGTTAAAAATACAAAAATGCTAACTATTCAAGGCAAAAAGTGTGGGTTGGGGCGTGGGTTAGAACAAAAACGGAAGGAGTGATGCAAATATGGCAGAAAAAGAAAAATCAAAAGAAAGTAAGCGTAAATTTGCGCTGTGGGTAAAGGAGTCAACGCTTGATCTGGCGAAGAAACACTACAAGGCTGACAACTGCTCCTCACAGAGTGAATTCATTGAAAAAGCAATCCTTTTCTACACGGGATATCTCTCCGCCGAGGACAACCGAGCCTACCTACCGAGCGTGATAGTTTCCACGATGAAAGGCATCGTTGCGGAGAGCGAAAACAAGCAAGGACGCGCCCTGTTCAAGCTCGCTGTGGAGATGGCGATCATGATGAATTTAATCGCCGCAAAGTCTGACGTTGACGAGCTAATGCTCGAACGGTTGCGTGGTGCGTGCGTGGCAGAGGTCAAACGGCTCAACGGTAATTTTACCTTTGAAGATGCCCTCAATTGGCAAAAGGGATAAGCGATGGCAAGAGTCATACTCAAAGCAAATTATTATAAGCCGAACGGCAAGAAAAAGGTGGGCGGTTACGCAAAATATATCGCTACGAGAGAAGGCGTGGATAAGGTGGATGAGTCATTCAAATTAGCACCCTCCTCACTCAAGCAACAGAAGCTCATAGAGAAAATACTCCGTGACTTTCCCGACACCAAGGACAGCCACGAATACGAGGATTATATGAGAGAGCCTACGCTCGGGAACGCCTCGGAATTTATCGGCAGAGCCATAGAAGAAAACGCTGTGCAGATGGAAGGAACAAAGACCTACGCCGACTATATCGCAACCCGTCCGAGAGCCGAGAAATTCGGTACTCACGGACTCTTTACAGACGATGGCGTAGAGGTCAAGCTCGACGAGGTCTCACGGCAGCTCAACGAGCATGAAGGCAACGTGTGGACTCTCATTCTCTCCTTAAGGAGAGAGGATGCGGAACGCCTCGGCTTTGACACAGGAACAAGGTGGCGAGATATGCTCCGAGGACATACCGAAAGCCTCGCCCGAAACCTAAAAATACCGATGGAAAACCTCAAATGGTATGCCGCCTTTCATAACGAAGGACACCATCCGCACGTGCATATTATCGCTTACTCGGAGAACGCAAACGAGGGGTATCTTACACCCCAAGGTATAGACAATCTGCGCTCGGAATTTGCAAGGGATATCTTCTCGCAAGACCTTATATCCGTATACCAAAAGCAGACCGAGCATCGTGATGAACTCCGCAAGGTGAGCCGTGAGCGCATCGAGGAAATCGTCCGTCTGATTAACGAGGGTGGATACGATAATCCCGTGGTCGAGGAAAAGCTCGCTCTGCTTAACGAACGCCTCTCACGGACGAAAGGCAAAAAGCAATACGGATACCTTAAAGCCGATGTGAAAGCCATCGTCTGCTCCATCGTAGATGAGCTTGCAAAGGACGAGAGGATCGCAGAGCTTTACGACCTATGGTACGAGCAGAAAGAAGAAACTATCAAGACCTACCAAAGCACGATGCCGGACAGAGTTCCTCTCTCTCAAAACGAGGAATTCAAAACCATACGCAATGCCGTTATAAACGAAGCTATGAACATCGTACTCGGTAAAGAGCCTGTCGAGGATCAAACCGACACGGACATTCCCGATGACGAGCCAACCGACGAAGATGACGAGCCGATGACGTGGAAAGAGCGAAAAACAGCCATGTGGGATACCTATCGCAAGGCAAAAGCGAAGCTCCAAAAAGAGAGCGAAGAATACGATCCCCAAGGTGCTGTGGAACTGCTCATGGAATCGGCAAAGCTCGGCAACGGAATTGCAAAATACCAACTCGGAAAGCTCTTCTACCGTGGCGAGCATTTACCGAAGAACATCGACTACGCTCTGCGGTGGCTTGAAGAAGCCTGCGAGGATAAAAACGCCTATGCGGAATATCTGCTCGGCAAGATTTACCTCAAGGGCAAGGACACCGATCAGGACACCGAACGAGCAGAAGAACTGCTCCGACGAGCCGCCGATCAAGGCAATAAATACGCGCAATACACACTCGGCAAAGCTCTGCTTGACGGCAAGGTACTGCCGCAGGATATCCCCGAAGCGATACGAATGCTAAAGGCATCGGCAGATCAAGGATTTCCGCAAGCAGAATACACCATCGGCAAGCTGTTATACGAGGGCAAAACTGTGGAAAAAGATTTAACGAAAGCCATCGAATACCTCGAAAAAGCAGCCGAGCGCGGAAATCCTTATGCCGCATACCTTGCAGGCAAGATACGGCTGACCGAGGACACCTTAAAAGATATAGAAAAAGCCATCCGAAACTTTGAGATAGCGGCGCAGGCAGGCAATGTCTATGCTGAATATCAACTCGGACGGCTTTTCTTTTTCGGCAGCGACGTGCCAAGGGATGAGGACAAAGGTATGGAATATCTCAAAAGCTCCGCAGAACACGGTAACGAGTATGCCGAGAAGCTCATCAACAGCATCAAAAGCAACCGCAACTGGTCCGCAGGGCTTGGCGCACTCCGCCTGTTTCGTCACCTCGGACGGACGATACAAAACGCCGTGGACGAACGCAAGAAAGGCATCGGCGCAATCGATAGAAAGCTCCGCCGACAGATCGAAGAAAAGAAACAGGCTCACGGACTCAAACACGAATAAAACAAGGAGAACAAAATGGCAAACAACTATAAGCATTATACGCAAGCCCAACGAGAAATGGCGCGCCGAACGGATATCGTGGATATCCTCCGCAGAATGGGCGAATCCGTAAAACGCGCAGGCTCGGAATACGAATGGCTCGACAACGGACAAAAGGTCACCATCAAAGGCAATCTGTGGTTTCACCAATACGAACAGGAAGGCGGCGATGCCGTGTCGTTCGTTCAGCGGTATATGGATAAGACCTACGTGGAGGCGATGGAATACCTCGTAGGAGATGCCGAGGGCGGTACGCTCAAACGCTCCGATCCCGTCCCCCAAAAAGAAGCTGTCCCCTTTGAACTGCCCGAAAGGAACGATAATATGCGCAGAGTTTACGCCTACCTTTTGACAAGGCGAGGACTTGACAAAGAGGTGGTGGATACCTTTGCAAGATACGGAATGATTTACGAATCCGCCGACTATCACAACGCCGTATTTGTTGGCTACGATAGAACGAGAAAGCCCATGCACGTGAGCTTTCGTGGCACAGGATCGGAGTCAAAATTCCGTGGAAACGTGCCGAGCAGCACCCCCGAATACTCCTTCCATTGGCACGGTAAGAGCGATACGCTATACCTCTTTGAAGCACCGATAGATCTGCTATCGTATATCTCCATGCACAAGGAAAATTGGAAGGAACACAGCTACGCAACCTGTTGCGGAGTTAGCGACCGGTGCATGAATCAGATGCTGAAGGACAACCCGAACATCCGCAGAGTGAAGCTCTGCCTTGATAACGATGACGGCGGTCATAAGGCAACGAAACGCATATCCGCAAACCTTGCACAGCGAGGAATCGAGCATGAAATCTTAACGCCAATCCTTAAGGATTGGAATGAGGACTTGCTGAATGGCGATGACGGCGGTGAGCAGACCGAGGAAGATGGCGAAGAACAGGAGGATGACGAGCAATGTCAGGGATTACAACTCTTATCATCATAGCGGCGGCGATGGCTTGCACCCTCGGCGGTGTGTCATTGCTTGCCTACGTTTACAACCTAAACCACATCAAGAGCAAGACCGTAGGCGACGGTCAGCACGGAACGGCGAGATGGGCATCAAGCGGTGAGATCAAAAAGACCTACAGGCATATTCCCTATACGCCGAAGAAATGGCGAGAGCAAGCGAGAAAAGGTCAAATGCCGACTATGTCCCGACCTATAAAAAAGCTGTTCGGAAAGAAAGGCGAGGTCGTCGAGGAAGCTCTGCCGCAAGGCATCGTGGTCGGGTGCAAAGGAAAGAAAAATAACACCGTTGCAATGGTGGATACAGGCGACGTTCACGCCCTTATGATAGGTGCGGCAGGCGTAGGCAAAACCGCCTATTGGCTGTACCCCTGCATTGAGTACGCCTGCGCCTCGGGTATGAGCTTTCTCACCACCGATACCAAGGGTGATGTCATGAGGAATTATGGCAACATCGCCAAGGACTACGGATATAAAATATCCGTAATTGACCTACGAAACCCGACTCGCTCCAACGGAAACAACCTCTTGCACCTTGTCAATAAGTATATGGATTTATACAAGGAACATCCCGAAGAACTCGCCTATAAAGCCAAAGCGGAAAAGTACGCAAAGATCATCTCCAAGACGATAATCCTATCGGGCATGGATGCCGCGTCCTTCGGTCAGAACGCATACTTCTACGATGCAGCCGAGGGCATCCTTACGGCGACAATTCTGCTCGTTGCGGAATTCTGCGAGCCTCAAAAAAGGCATATCGTGTCGGTGTTCAAGGTAATACAGGAATTGCTTGCACCGTCGGGCAAAAAAGGAAAAAATCAGTTTCAACAGCTTATGGAGCTACTCCCGAACGACCATAAGGCAAAGTGGTTTGCAGGCTCGGCACTTAACACAGGCGAGCAATCCATGGCAAGCGTAATGTCAACGGCATTGTCCCGACTCAACGCCTTCCTGGACTCCGAGCTTGAACAGCTTTTATGCTTTGACACCGAGATCGATGCCGAGGTCTTCTGCTCCGAAAAATCCGCTATTTTCGTAATTATGCCGGAGGAGAATCCCAATACCTTCTTTATGATTTCACTCATCCTCCAACAGCTATACCGAGAGATACTCTCCGTAGCCGATGAGAACGGCGGCAAGCTCAAAAACAGATGCGTTTTTTACTGTGATGAGTACGGAACGCTACCAAAAATCCAAGATGCCGAGATGATGTTCTCCGCATCGCGCTCAAGAAGGCTTCAGATCGTCCCGATCATCCAATCCTTCTCACAGCTTGATAAGAACTACGGCAAAGAGGGGGCTGAAATCATCGTAGACAATACGCAGCTCACAATCTTCGGCGGTTTCGCTCCGAACAGCACCTCGGCAGAGGTACTCTCCAAAGCCCTCGGCTCGAGAACGGTGCTGTCAGGATCGGTGAGCCGAGGAAAAAACGAGCCGAGCGAATCCCTGCAAATGATCGAGCGACCTCTCATGACACCCGATGAACTCAAATCCATGCCCAAAGGACAGTTTGTGGTTATGAAAACGGGTGCGCATCCCATGAAAGTACGGCTAAAGCTCTTCTTTGAGTGGGGCATCGAATTTGACAAGGATAATCCCTATACGGTCAAGGAAAACGCTAACCGACAGGTGCAGTACGCTGACCGCAAGGAGATCATGGACGCTATCGTGATAAAGCATCATCCCGAGTTCCTCGAAGAACCGCCTGCGGATAGCACGGTGGGGGCGGTTTCGGGTGGACAGAGTCAGACCGAAAGCCAAACCCACGAGCCGCAGGTGTCGCCTACGAGAAAGACGGATAAGCGTAAAACCGCAAGCGGCGGTGGAGGTACGGCGTTAAGGACAACGCCTCCTCATAAGCGAACGACGATGACGGAACAGGAGGCAAACCCCGATGAATCGCCTTAATTTCCTATACAAGAGCGACCTTCCGCACCGAGCCGTGTCGGTTTACACTTACCTCTCGGACAGAGCGAATAAGCAGGGCGAATGTTGGCCTGCAATCCCTACGATTGCAAGCGAACTGAAGCTGTCGGAATCCACCGTCCGCCGAGCCTTGCGAGATCTGCGGAAGGCAGGGCTTATAACCACCAAACAGCGATACCGAACGAACGGTGGCAAGAGTAGCCTATGCTTCACTCTCAACCCCCCAAGACCACCTTAATAACGAACGCCTAACGCAATAAAAGCGGTGGGCGTTTTTTATATCAAATAATCGCAAAGGAGGTAGCAGGTATGCATTGGAAGTAGCAAAAAAGTAAATCAAACTTTGCAAAAGCACCCCAAAACAAACAAAAAATCTAAAAATGAACAGGAGAACAAATCGTATGCAGAAAACAAGAAAAAGAATCTTCGTAACCGCATTTTTGTCACTCGCCCTCATGCTCACCGTATTCCTCGGCGTAGGAACACTTGAAGCATCGGCGGCGACCTATACGACAGCGAACTATACCACCTACGGCTCATACACCTATGACGGAAGCACCTATTCGGGCTATCCGTCCTCGTATTTCAAAATCACCATGAACGGCTCGTCCACAAGCGGAACGGGTACGATGTATAACGATGCCCTTACCGATTGGTCGTACTACTATATCAAGGTAGATGCCATTGACGTGCGCGAACACATCTCGTTCAAGCTCTACAGAAACGGCTCGCTTTATAGCAGTAAGACTCTGTCAGGCGAGAGTGATATGACACTCTACTCGGGTAGCCTTTCCGATGGCGAATACGAAATTCAGTATATCGTTAATATCGGTAATTTCTTCAGCAATAGAGATTACACCTACCGCTACAGATTTGAGGTAGATAAGACCGCGCCGTCCTACACCTTAAAGGCAGGCGGCTCGACCATCTCAAGCGGAAGCTACACCAATAAGCAGATCGTATACACGGCAACGGATACCAACTTTAATTATATCCGCTATTTAAGCCCCTCCGCAAGCAGCTATTCCTATTATTACTCCACGGCATACACCGTATCGGCAACGAGTGGCAATAACGGTTGGTGGTACTTTTACGCCGTAGACGATAACGGCACAAGCAACTCTACCGTCTACGTTTACCTTGATACCGTAGTTCCTACAGGCAAGGTAACCAACGCAAGCGGATCAACCATCTCTAATGGCGGTTACGCAAACAGCGCAATCAAGTACACCGCATCCGACACGGGTAGTGGTATTTCCTATCTGCAGTACAAAAAGCCCGGCTCGACCTCGTGGACGACCTACACCTCGGGAACTGCGGTTACAGGCTACGGTTGGCACACTTGGAGAGCAGTAGACCGCGCAGGCAACACCTCGGCTGAATACACCGTTTATTACGATGCAGGCGTACCGACAGGCACGCTCTACGGCGGCACCTCAAGCCTTTCAAGCGGAAGCTATACCAACGCCTCCTACGTTAGATACGTGGCAAGCGACTCCTACTCTGGCATTGCAAACTGCTACGTGAGAATGCCGAACACCTCCTACTACACCGCATACGCATCGGGAACACAGCTTGCAACGGAAGGAACGTACTACTTCTACTCGGTTGACCGTTCAGGCAATACCTCCTCGACGGTGAGCATTACGCTCGACAAAACCAAGCCCACAGGCACGCTCTACGGCGGCACCTCGGTAGTGACATCGGGTAGCTCTACCAATGCGGCGTATATCAAATTCGTACCGAGCGACAACATCGCGCTCTCAACGACCTATGTGAAACGCCCCGGAAGCACCTCCTACACGACCTATACCTCGGGAACGCAGTATACAGCAGAAGGAGAATATAGCTTTTACACGATTGACAGAGCAAATAATCAGTCCGTAGTTTACACCGTCACGCTCGACAGACAGATCCCTGCCGCACAGCTTTACGTGGACGAAAAGCCCATCAACAACGGCGGCTATACCAACGGCGATCACATCAAGTTTGAGAGCGATTCGGCAACCTGTTATGTGAAACTCCCCGACAGCGACACCTTCGTGGAATACCTCTCGGGCGCGGAATACTACAAGGCAGGTAAATACACCTTCTACGGCGTATCCGAAAGCGGCACCTCCACAGGCTATTACACCGTTATCATTGACCGCACCGTCAAGACGGTTGACGTGCAGAACGTGACGGACGGCGTAACGAACGGCGACGTGGTCATCACTTGGACGGACGGAGATGCAGGGCTTTTCGCTCCCATCAAATCTGTAACCATCAACGGCAAGGCGTACACCAAAGGTCAGACCGTTTATACTATTGACACCGCAACCTACACCGTAGAGGTGGTGGATGCAGGCGGCAACGAGTGGACAACCGAATTCAGATCGACCAAAAAGAATGTTCTCACCGACACCTTGCAGAAGGAATACTATGAAATCTACGATGCGAACGGCGACTATTTCGCATTCACAACCTACGAGAACGCTCTCGCCTTTGCAACCGCAAGAGAAAAGAGCCTCGTGACCACAGGCACTTGGAACTCCGACTCCTGGGATGCAGGCATCGCCATGGATGAAAAGGACTCCGCTAACGCTGTAAACGGTCAGTATTTCGTTTACAAGAAATCCGGCAGCCCCGATGAACTCGTGGCATACTTCACCGAGGATCGCCTCAATGAAGTCATTGCGGAATACGCAAAGGTCGGCATCGTTGACTATTTCTATTGGGAAAAGAATCCTGCAACCGCAGGCGAGGGTGAAAACCTTTACTCTTACTCTACGAGTAAGAATATCCTTGCAAGCTCGGTAACGCTCGGAGAAAACATTGCCGTACTCATTGACGGCGAGGAATTCATCGGCAGCGTTTACGACGTGGAAGGCAAGGCTCTGCTTACCGTATGCGATGATTGGGGCAACACTTGCGACTATAACCTCACGGTTATCCGCAACGCTCCCGAAATTCTCTACGCAGTAGGTGAAGGCAATACCAACCCCGTAGTATACGAGCGCACCTATTATCTCAAGGATAAGGTGACCGTAAGCATCACCGACAGCTTTGACGAGTGGGCAATGTTCTCCGTTTACGATGAGAACGGCGATCTGCTCGGTAATTTCAATCTCACCGACACCTACGCAATTACCGAAAGCGGAAGCTACACGGTAGTAGCGGTAAACCACTATGGCGAATCCGAAACCTTCAATCTCGTGATTTCTCTTGACGCTCCCAAGGTAAGCGTGACCGAGAACGCAGAGGAAAAGAAGCTCGACGTCGTGATCACCAAGAGCGCGGATGACGAGAGCCACATTCAGAGCCTCGTAATTGTTAAGTCTACGGACGGCGGCGAAACCTGGGTAGAGGTCGATAAGGACGATTACGGTACGCCTGTAACCACCGACACCCTTGCGTACTCCTTCAGAACGAGCGCGATCTACAAGGTATCCGTAACCGATGAATTCCGCACCGGCATCGATACCATCACCGCACAGCTTGACTACGTGCAGAAGAATCCCGAAGGCACGCTCGTAGGCGTAGACAACAACGGCTACACCAACGGCACGGTAACCTTTGATTGGACGGACGAAGCAACCGTAGTGCTTACCAAGGACGGCGTGGTTGTTCCCTATGAAAGCGGAGATGAACTCACCGAGGACGGTGCGTACACTCTCACCTTTGAGAACTATGACGGCTACAAGGCAACCTACGCATTCACTATTGACACCAAAGCTCCCGAGATCAAGACCGAGGGCGCAGATCACCGTGAATCCGTAAACGAGGATGTCAAGGTATTCTACACCGAGGAAAACCTCACCGCCGAGCTTTTCAAGGACGGCAAATCTCTCGGAGAATACACCTCGGGCAACCCCGTATCCGCTGACGGACAGTATCGCATCCGTGTAAGCGATCAGGCAAACAACGTGGTCGAGGTAGAATTCACCATCGACAAGACGGTGGACTATGCCATCAACGTGAATGACAAGGGGCTTTCCAATTCCGTAATCGCAACCGCTAACGAACAGGTGACCGTAAGCCTCACAAAGAACGGCGAAGCTATGGAATACGCACTCGGCGCGGCTATCACCGAGCCTGCAGATTATGTCCTTGTTCTCACCGATGCGCTCGGCAATCGCTCCGAGGTAGCGTTCAAGGTGGTTGAGCCTCTCGTTAAGGAATTCACCCACAACTTTGACGAGGTCGAGGGCTTCGGCGGCGTAACGGTTAACGGCGAGGACAAACGCCTCAACTACGGCACGCTTGAACTCAAGGAGGACGGCGTATACGAGGTAGGCGTTATCGTAGGCGGCAACACCTATCTCTTCACCGTAGAGGTGGACGGAACTGCTCCCACCGTAACTATTAACGGCGTTGAAAACGGCGGCGAAACCAAGGATGCGGTAACCGTCACCGCGCCTTCCGAAACCGCTACCGTCAAGGTTATCAAGGACGGCGAGGAAATCAAATACACGATTGGCGATGAGATCACCGAGGCAGGCGCGTACCGCATTATCGTCGAGGACGAGATCGGCAACAGCACCGAGTACAGCTTCGAGATCGTGGAAGGCATCAGCGGATGGGTAATCTTCTTGATTATCCTCGGCAGCCTTCTTCTTGTCGGCGGCATCGTTGTATTCATCTTGAAAAAGAAAGAGATCATCTGATAGCCCATAAGCCAAAAGCCCCTGTGGATTAACACTCCGCAGGGGTGAGCCGTAGGGCTGTAATAAGGCATCGCCTACAGGGAGGAAAATCCCCCAAAAACGGTGTCGAATTACAGCCCGAAAGCTCATTTTTTACATCCCTTACTGCCACGGGGGTAGTGTTTCTATACGGTGGCAGGTGGTACTTGTCACCATGACAGGAGAAGGTGAACTACCCACCCGAAAGAGATTACGGCAGAAAAGAAGAATGATATAGCTTAAGAGATAGATACTGCACAGTTTAAGTGTTAGCATTTAGGAGCGAAAAAGTCGAGAAAAATCAAGGGATTGCGGCAACTTGTCAAGAGGGGGTAGGCATAAACGATCAATCCCTGCGGTGACTTGAAAGTGAGATTGTGGCGTTGATACGAAAATCAATGCCTTTTTTCTTTCTGCCGTACACATAAAGAACAAGCCTTTTTCTGCTCATAGGTGTAAAATATTATTATCAAAATTCGCCCATTCGCCCACAAAAAATCATCAAAAAGGAGAACAGCAATGAAAAACCAAGAATGGCTAATCAATTGGCTAAATAATTATATTCAGCCTTCCTCAAAGCAAAGGACATACACACGCTACAGCGAGATCGTGAATCAGCACATTATCCCGAAGCTCGGAGAGCTTGACCTCAACGAACTCACGCCGTTTACGCTCCAATGCTTTGTGACGGAACTACTCAATAGTGGAAACCTAAAGACCGGCAAGGGGCTATCCCCGAACTCTGTGAATGCAATCATCACGGTGATGCAGAACTCGCTAAAGACGGCATACGCACTCGGTTATATGAACGATTACACGGCAGATAAAATCAAGCGACCTAAAACGGGCGAAAAGAAGGTTGAGTGTTTTTCTTCTGCCGAGCAAAAGAAGATGGAACAGTATATCATGAGCAAGGACAAGCCGAAGCTGTTCGGGGTTTTCCTGTGCCTATATACAGGACTCCGAATAGGCGAATTGCTTGCGCTTGAATGGACGGATATTGACTTCGTAAAGGGCGAATTACGAGTGAACAAGACCTGCCATGACGGAAAGGATCAGGACGGTGTATTCGGAAGAATAACGGATATACCGAAAACACAATCCTCCATCCGAACAATCCCTCTCCCGAAACAGTTTATGCCTCTGCTCCGTGAAGCTAAAAAGAAAAGCCACTCGATATACATCGTATCGAATGGCGAAAAACCTATTTCAATCAGATCATATCAACGCACCTTTGCTACGTTGCAGAAGAATCTCGATATACCGCATCGGGGCTTTCATTCTCTGCGCCACACCTTTGCAACGCGCGCCCTGGAATGCGGAATGGATGTTAAAACGCTCTCCGAGATACTCGGGCATAAGAATCCAACTGTAACCCTTAACCGCTATGTTCACTCCCTTATGGAACACAAGAAAGAGATGATGAACAGGCTCGGCAAATTGTTGTAAAACCTTATCCAGCATCTATTGTTATAATAGCAGGATTTATTATATCACATTTATAGGGATATGTCAATATTTTCGGGGATATATCGCAAGGAAAACAGGCATTTATGCGATTTGTAGGTGAATTTTTATGTACTTTTTGTACGCCTATTATAACAATAGGCGTACAATTTTTCTTTACGGAAATTCATCTATCAGCGAAGGACAAAACCGCAATATGCTTGGAGAAATATACCGTGTTTCCTTTATCGGTCATAGACAGATTGACCGTTTTCGTTTTGTGGAGGAACAACTTGACCGAATAATCAGCGACCTAATGAGCCGAAAAGAATACGTGGAATTTTACGTAGGGCGAAACGGCGATTTTGACACAATGGTTGCTTCTGCCGTTAAGAGAGGTCAGAAAGCCTACGGCACGGCAAACAGCAGCTTGATTTTAGTTATACCATATCCCGTTGCCAATATGGATTGCCTCGAACAATTCTATGATGAAATATGGTATCCCGATGAACTCTACGGGATACATCATAAAGCCGCCATCACCAAGAGAAACGAGTGGTTTGTAGAGCATTCCGACTTGCTCGTGGCGTATGTAGAAAAAGATAAAGGCGGTGCAGCCACTTGCCTGAAAAAGGCAGAGAAAGCAGGGATAGAGATAAAAAACATCGCCCTTGAAGAAGAATAAAAAAGCCCCCTTTTAAGGGGCGCAAAATGCCGACAGGTAAACCGTCTATTAGTTTAATAGGCGGTCATTTTTGTTCGTTTTAATCACCTATATGGCTAAAAATGAACTTTCAAAAGAAAAAAACGAGCCTTTTCTTGCAGAAATACTTGAAATTTTAATTATAATATGGTATAATAATTATTCAAAGAATACGCCTATTAAACTAATAGGTGGTTATGATGTTTTCAAATTGTTCCGCTATTGAGTTTTTATTTTTGAGAAAGGAGTCGAAAAATGAGCGTTCAGTTGTTCCCTCACAACCAAATAGCATACAATTCGGCTCTTGAAATGCTTGAGTCATGTGGTAAAGCCGCAATAGTTCATCCGACAGGAACAGGAAAATCTTTCATAGGCTTTAAGTTGTGTGAAGAAAAAAAGAACGATACAATTTGTTGGTTATCACCATCGGAATATATATTTAAAACGCAGATAGAGAACTTAAAGAAGGCAGGCGGTGACGAGCCGACAAACATCTGCTTTTATACTTACGCCAAACTCATGCTTATGAGCGAGGAAGAAATGTCCGCAATCAATCCAACCTATATCGTCCTTGATGAATTTCACCGTTGCGGTGCAGAAATGTGGGGCGAGGGCGTTCAGAGATTATTGCGGATTTTTTCTAATGCTCGCATTCTTGGCTTATCCGCTACCGCAATTCGCTATTTGGATAATCAGCGTGATATGGTTGCTGAACTATTTGATGGAAATGTGGCTTCGGAAATTACTCTCGGTGAAGCAATAGTTAAGGGGATACTGAATCCGCCAAAATATGTTCTCTCCGTTTTCTCTTGTCAAAAGGATTTGGAAAAATATGAGGCAAGAGTTAAGCGTACAAAGGCAAAGGTTGTGCGAGATGCAGCAACCGTATATTTAGATGCATTAAGAAGAACGCTCGAAAAGGCAGAGGGCTTGGAGGAAATATTCTACAAGCATATGACCGAGAAAAATGGAAAGTACATTGTGTTTTGTGCGAATTATGAGCATATGCAAGAGATGATGAGCCATACAGAATGGTTTTCAAAAGTGGACAAAAAACCACGCTTGTATTCTGTTTATTCAAGCGATCCTTCTGCAAGCAAGTCATTTCAGTCGTTCAAAGAAGATCGTGATACTAACCATTTGCGATTACTTTATTGCATAGATGCGCTTAACGAGGGTATCCATCTTGATGATATTAGCGGTGTTATTTTGTTGCGCCCTACGGTATCTCCAATTATTTACAAACAACAGATTGGCAGAGCTTTGTCTGCAAGCAAAAAAAATCATGCGGTAATTTTTGATATCGTACTCAACATTGAAAACCTTTATAGCATTGGTGCGATTGAAGAAGAAATGGAGATTGCTACAACCTATTACCGCTATCTTGGTGAGCAAGAATCCATTGTAAATGAGCATTTTCAAATTATAGACGAGGTTCGTGATTGCCGCGTTTTATTTGAAAAGCTCAATGATACCTTAACTGCATCGTGGGAATTGATGTATAAGCACGCCAAAGAGTATTATCAGGAAATCGGAGATCTCGAAGTGCCTGCGAGATATCTTACAACAGATGGTTATTCTCTCGGCAAGTGGATATTCAATCAGCGAGGAATACGTAAAGGCACAATAGAAGGCACACTTACAGAAGAACAAATAAAAAAACTCGATGCTATCGGCATGGTGTGGGATAAGATTACCGACCTAAACTGGAGCAGAAACTATGAAGCGGCAAAAGCCTACTTTGAAGAACATGGCAACCTCAATATATCCGCCCGATATGTAACTGAGGATGGCGTAACGCTTGGTAGTTGGCTTTCTAATATTCGCACTTGGGCAAAAGCGGATGTACATCAGAAGTATCTAACGGCAGAGAGAAAGGCACAATTAGATGCCATTGGTATGGTTTGGGATGTGCTTGATTTCTTTTGGGAAAACAATTTTGTCGCCGCAATGGAGTATTACCGCAAATATGGGAATCTCGAAGTGGCGAGTAATTATATAACGCCAAACGGAGTGAGGCTTGGCTCTTGGATATCACGACTCCGAAAATTAAGAGCTGGTACGGCAAGACGAGGTACTCCTCCAACAAAAGAACAAATAGCACGTTTAGATGCAATTGGAATGGTTTGGACGACCAACATAGAGTACAAATGGGATAGGGCTTATACCGCAGCAGAAGCCTACTATCAAAAATTTGGCAATCTTGATGTTCCGATGGATTATCGAACAGAGTCGGGGTTGGTGTTAGGCGCATGGGTGAAAAATCAAAGAAAACGATTTATTGCCGGACGTCTGGAAAAAGAACGCAAAGAAAAACTTGATTTAATAGGCATGGTTTGGTCTGTCGGCGATGGATGGATGAGTCGATATGAATTGCTTAAGAGGTATTACGAAAAGCACGGTACAATTTGTATCAACCAAAACTATGTTGAAGAAGGTGTATGGCTTGGCAAGTGGATATCCATGCAAAAAAAATATTATGAGCAAGGCAAATTAAGCGATAAGCAGGCTGAACTGATCCGCGCTCTACCGCTTGAACAGGTATCGCCCGAAAACAAGGCATGGTTTACTGCATATGAAGATGCGTTGGATTATTGGAAAATCCACGGACATCTTAATATGGCGAAAGATTATAAAGGAAAAAGCGGAATTAGATTGGGCGCATGGCTTATTCTTCAACGAAGAAAAAAGAAGCTCGGAGAATTAACCGACGAACAGATAAAATTGCTTGAAGATATAGGCTTTGAATGGGAAATAAGCCGTTGGTTGAGAGGTTATCGCTACGCTCAAGAATACTACAGTCAGCATGGTCATTTAAATATGCCTCGTGCCTATAAATGCGAAGATGGATATGCACTCGGAATTTGGGTGTTTAACTATCGAAATGCGTACAATGGCAATAAATCTGTTGTTGAAATAACGCAAGAGCAAATTCAGGCGTTGGAAGAAATCGGCATGGAGTGGAAACCTGATGCGGTATGGGATAAAAACTTCTTTTTAATTGAGAAGTTCGTTGCTGAAAACCATGTCTTACCGAGCCTTAAAGCAACGGATGACACGGAAAAGAAATGCGCTCAATGGCTGCATAACCAACGAAAGAGCTATCGGCTTGGTTACCTAACAGAAAGCAAATTAAAAAGGCTTAAAGAAATAGGTATCACCGAGGAATGGCTTGCTCCTCAAAAAACGCCTTTCGAGAAAGGCTATATGATTGCCAAGGCACATTATGAAGAATGTGGTACATTAGATGTCCCGACCAATTTTCAACATAAAAGTGGGTTTTGGCTTGGCTCTTGGATCGATAAAATCAGGAAGAAAAAAGACGAGCTTACTGATGAGCAAATCGAACAGTTAGATCAAATTGGTTTTGTGTGGGAACAAACTGATAATTTTGAGGAACGTTTTGCAATCGCAAAAGCATATTACGAAATTCACGGTTGCCTGCCACTCGAACCAAAGCATTGTAAAACGAAAGCCGAACTTCATATTTGTCAATGGCTACGCAGGCAATTAATAAAGCGGAATGAAGGCAAATTGCAGCAAGAACGTATCGACAGGCTTTCTGCTATAGGGATGGATTGGTTAAATACCAATGAGCGAGCTTGGGAACGTGGATACGGAAAAGCTAAAGAGTATTACGAGGTCAACGGAAATTTAGAGGTAAAAGTCAGTTACGTGTGTGCCGATGGATATCCACTCGGTGAATGGCTACATAGCCAAAGAACACATAGAAAGAGATTGCCGAAAGATAAACTTGATGCACTCGTAAATCTCGGCATGGTTGGAATTATATAAAACAAAGGAGTCTTGACATGAATAAAAATCTTTTAATAATTGGAGCAGGCGCACTTGGAATCGTTGCAAAGGAAATTGCAGAAAGCATGGGGATTTTTGAGAAAATTGCTTTTGTGGACGATGAATACGAAATAACGCCAAACGGAATTGCTGTGATCGGGAAAGTATGTGATGTCGATAACTTGGTTAGCGAATATTATAACATAATCGTCGCACTTCCGAATCCCGAATACCGTTTGCAGCTCATCAAAAAGTTGGAAGAAGAAACGCCTTGCAGAATCGTAACGCTTGTTTCTCCTCACGCTTATGTGTCCGCCTCTGCTCAAATTGGAAAAGGTAGCATTGTAGAGCCGAAGGCAGTTATCAGTACGGGATCTGTTGTTTTAACAGGATGCATCATTTCTGCCGGAGCTGTTATCAGTTATTGCAGTATGTGCTGTGATGGTACGCATATAGATTGCAATGCAACTGTTGCGGAAAATACGCTTGTTCCTGCAGGAACAAAAGTGGGATGCGGAATCGTTTACAAAAGAGATGAAATCAAACCCGAAGATTTCTTTTTCGATCCTAAAAGATGGCAAGAACATTTGATGACATTAACGGTCAAAGTTCCCAAAGGCGGCCCCGAAACAGTCAATGGCAAGGAATACTCATTTGAGGACGGGGTGTGAAACAACTATGGCTTTGGAATTGATGTACATCACGAACTCGCCTGCTGTTGCTTTGATAGCCGAAAAGAATGGCGTAGATCGAATTTGGATAGACCTTGAAACGCTCGGTAAAGAAGAACGCCAAAAAAATATGAACTCGGTGAAATCGCATCATACGTTGCAAGATGTGGAGGTAATCTCCAATATGCTGACGAAATCAGAATGCATGGTGCGAATTAACCCCTGGAACGAGAACTCGGTTGATGAAATTGAGAAAGTTATCGCTGCAGGTGCAGACAGAATAATGCTTCCGATGTGGAAAACCGTTGAAGAAGCCGATATATTTTTGAAAACAGTTAACCGCAGAATCAAAACAACCCTACTCCTTGAAACCAAAGAAGCGGCAGAGTGCTTGGATAGTGTTTTATGCCTTCCCTTGATCGATGAAATACATATTGGACTCAATGATTTACATTTGAGTTTGGGCTTGACTTTTATGTTTGAATTGCTTGCAAACGGAACGATTGAGCAGCTTTGCACAAAAATGAAGAACGCAGGCATAAAATACGGATTTGGCGGTGTAGCTCGGATCGGAGAAGGAATGCTCCCTGCCGAAAGAGTTATCATGGAGCATTATCGACTCGGATCAACAAGAGCAATCCTTTCACGGAGCTTTTGTAACACGGAGGAAATAACCGATATTTCCGAGATTGAAAAGGTTTTTGCTGAAAACATGGCACAGTTGAGGGATTATGAGGCAACATTGACAAATGCCGAAGAAACTGCATTATTCGAAAATGCAAATTTAATTAAACAATGTGTTGCAGAGGTTGTGAGGAGGATTAAAGGGTAAATGAAGATATACCGTAATTTTTTCAAAAGAATTTTTGATTTTCTTTTTTCGTTGTTGGTGTTAATTATTATATCGCCCATTCTTCTCATTGTTGCAATTGCAATAAAAATTGAGTCGCCCGGTCCCGTCATTTTCAAGCAAACGAGATTGGGCAGATTCGGAAAACCATTTACTATTTATAAATTCCGTTCGATGTGCGTGGGGGCAGAAAAGAAAGGCTCTGGACAGTACTCTTTCAAGGACGATCCGAGAGTGACTAAGGTCGGACGCATTATTAGAGCGTTAAGTATTGACGAACTGCCTCAACTTATAAACATTATAAAAGGCGATATGTCGTTGATTGGCTTTCGTCCTCCGCTTACATATCACCCTTGGCCATACGAGGAATATACCGAAGAACAACGCAAGATGTTTGATGTCCGCCCTGGCGTTACAGGATGGGCGCAAATACACGGCAGAAAAGATGTCATGTGGGTTGACCGAATTGAAATGGGAGTTTACTACGCTGAAAACGTATCGCTTCTTTTAGACTTGCGCATTTTTTTCACAACTATATGGAAGGTCTTATCCAATGCGGATAACGAGAATAAAGGCGTTACCGTTGAAAAAAAGAGCGATCCCCAAACTACATCAGCAGAACTTGCTGTTGGCGAAAAAGCAACAGAAGAAGAAACCGTTGTTACTACCACCGATAGCACTTTGAAATGAGGATAAAATGAAAAGATATGCCCTTTTTGAATTAAAGAATGCTTTAATTAAAATCCTAAAAATCAATCATGTTAGCGATGAGCAAGCTGAAATATTGGCTGATACCATGCTTGAGGCTGATATGCGTGGCGTTCACACACATGGCATATCTATATTTCCTGCATATATCAAAAAAATTCAGAGCAATGGTTTCAACTTGACAACGGAAAGCATTGTTTTGCAACAAACGGGAGCTTTTGCTGTTGTAGATGCAAACAATCAATTCGGAATGGTTTCGGCTCATAGGTGCATGGCACTTGCCATAGAACAGGCCGCAACATCAGGTATTTATACTGTTTTCTGCCGAAACGCTAATACATTGGGTGCTGCTTTCAGATATGCAAAAATGGCAACAGATCAAAAAATGATAGGAATGTGTCTATCCAACAGCCCGTCTGCTATGCCTGCATGGGGTGGCAAGAAGAAAGTCCTTGGTACAAATCCATTTGCGATAGGAATACCTGCGGATAAGGAAAGCCCTATTTTAATTGATATGGCTACAAGTATCGTAGCAAAATCGAAGATAAACGAAGCTCGCAAACAAGGGGCAGCTATTCCACTCGGATGGGCTGTTGATGAAAACGGACTACCAACAACAGATCCGACAGAAGCAATAAAAGGAATGGTTTTGCCTATGGCAGAACATAAAGGATATGCAATAGCGATGGCAATTGATATCCTTGCAGGCGTATTATCAGGAGCCGGATATCTCAATCACATAAATCGCTTTTACTCGGAACATAACGAGTGTATGAATGTTGGACATTGCTTTATCGCCATAAATCCCTCTTTGATTTTTGGAGAGGAATTTTGCAGAACGATAGACGAATACATTGCAGAGGTGAAGGCATCAGGAAACGATGTGTGCTATCCCGGAGAAAACGGTAATAGAAAGAGAGCTTTATGTAACAACGGAAGCGTGGAATTAACCGATGAAACCGTTAATGCGTTAGTGATATTGTTTGAAGAAAATAACATAAAAGGGGCATTGATAGAATATGGCAGATAAAAAAATTACATATATAAGCCTATTGCAGATTATCGGCCCAATATTTGTAATATTAGGTCATGTAGCAAACAATGGATTTATTTCTCCCGAGAGCGCGTGGTGGGTATTTTCAAAAGACTGGATTTATATCTTCCATATGCCGTTGTTCTTTATGGTTAGCGGTTATTTGCTGTCTTACAAAGGATATTTAAGAGATCGTACCTACGGGCAATTTATGCTTGGCAAGGTAAAAAGATTATTGATTCCGTATTTGATTATTAACTCGTTGGTTTGGCTTGCTATGCTGGCGTGGCAAATTATACAAGGCAGTATTTCTCTTACTATTACAGAAATACTGATCGGTTTTATTAAGCCGAGAACAAATGCTTTGACTTACTTATGGTTTTTATTCGCTTTATTTCTCATTTTTTTGGCAACTCCCTTATTGAAAAAATTGTTGAATTTCAAGAAGCCTCTATGCGTGATAATTGTTGTTGCTTTTTGCACGGCACTCTATATGATGCCATTGAACACCGAATATTTTGCATTAAGTGATTTACACAAGGATCTACTGTTTTTTGTATTCGGTTGCTTGCTCGGACAAATTGAGTTTGAGAAATTTGTTTCAATGATGACAAAATATCGCATTTGGTTTATTATCGGTGCAATTGCAACCTCGGCAGTTGCTTTGATTTGGTACGAGCAAACGAAAATACTCCACTTCATCCCGTGTGCATTTATCTTATTGTCATTCCTTTCGTTGTTTGTTTGCGTGAAGGAACTACCGCCATTTTTTGAAAATCTCGCCTCGTATTCTTTTGGAATATATATCATGCATTGGCCTGTGATGATGGCTACACGCATATTATTCCATTCTATCTTGAATGTCGGTGTAGCTTTAACCGCAATCGCTATGTGTATATTGGGATACATTATACCCATTCTTGTAATTCTTGTTATAAGAGCTTTGCCGTTCAAAAAAATCAAAAAGCCATTAAAATACCTATTGGGAGTGTGAAAAATGGACGTTGTTATTATATCAAATTATTGGCATTTTCCAAAAGAAAAATCAAGCAGCCGTTATCATACCATCGCAACACTTGCTACGGAACAAGGTCTATCAGTAGAGGTTATTACTTCTCGGTTTTACCATACAAAAAAGAAACAGCGCAATGAAGATGAAGTGTTAGATGGCGTTTCATATAAGGCAACATTGCTCGAGGAAAGCTCATACAGCAGAAATGTATCGCCTGCCCGTCTGTCTGCTCATAGTCGCTTTGCTAAAAATGTTATTAACTATCTTTCAAACCGTGAAAAGCCCGATGTTATATATCTTTTCGTTCCCCCTGCAGGCTTGGCAAAAAAGGTTGTCAAATATGCGAAGCAAAATAATATCCGTGTGGTGATTGACGTGTTGGATCTTTGGCCGGAGGCATTTGCAATACTTATGCCTGCTCCCATTGCAAAGTTGCTATTAAATCCGATGAAGAAATCGGTAGAATTTGCTTACAATAATGCAGATGAGGTGGTTGCCGTATCAAGCACCTATGTCCAAAGAGCGATTAGAAACAATCCGCGCAAAAATATCGGTCACAGCGTATTCATAGGAACAGATATAGATTATTTTGACAAAGCAGCCGAACAAGCTCTTGTGTTAGACGGAAAATTGCGTCCGATTACAATGGCATATATAGGGATGTTAGGACATAGTTACGACCTTTGTGGCGTGATGGATGCAATGAAACTGTTGATCGAGCAAGGCTCTGATACAGTAGAGTTGTTGATTATGGGTGACGGCCCCTTGAAGGAAAAATTTGAGGACTATGCCAAGCAAAACAATCTTCCTGTGCGATTTACGGGTAGATTAGCTTATACCGACATGGTTAAAATGCTTGTTAAATGTGATATAGGACTTAACGTGCTTGTTGGCAAGTCGGATGCAAGTATCATCAATAAACACGCAGACTATGTGTCGGCAGCGATCCCTGTAATTAACGTTCAGAAAAATCAAGAATTCGGTGAGCTTTTGGTGGCTTATGATGCAGGCTTAATGTGTTCGCCTGGCGACACACAGGCATTGGCAACGGCTATTCGTTTCCTCGCTGAAGATGAGGAAGCTCGCAAGCGAATGGGGATGAACAGCCGCAGATTAGCTGAAGATAAATTTGACAGAAACAAGACATATCAAGAAATAATTAATGTGATAACAGGTAAATGATAATGACCATACAGCTTTTAATTTCAACAATGCACCAAACGGATTATTCATTACTTGAAAGGATGAAAATCTCCTCGAGTGCAGTAGTAGTAAATCAATGTGATCGAGAAAGCACCCAAACAATTGAATATAACGGTCATAATGTGCTTTGGATAGACACAACAGAGAGAGGCTTGAGTAAAAGCAGAAATATGGCTATACGCAACGCAACGGCTGACATTTGTATGCTGGCAGATGATGATATGGAATATAGGGGCGATTATGTCGATACTGTTCTCTCTGCCTTCTCCCGTATCAGTTCCGACATTATTGGTTTTCAAGTCTGCGGTATCGAGGATAAATTCAAGGACTATTCAGAAGAAGAACAGAAGATAACCTACTTGAAATCGATGAAAATGGCATCTGTAGAACTCGCATTTAAAAGAGCAGTTTTTGCAGAAAAGGATATTCGCTTTGACGAGCTTATTGGGGCAGGCACAGAATTTATGATGGGCGAAGAAAATGCTTTGCTTTTCCAATGTTTACACAAAGGACTTACGATATATTACATCCCCAAAGTTATTGCTGATTTGCACGTGGGAAACTCTACATGGTTTACAGAGAGAAATGAAAAGTTTTTTATAGGCAAAGGTGCATCCTTTGCAGCTATGAAAACGCCATTCACAACGCTTTTGATATGGCAATGGGCGATCAGGAAACGGAGCTTATATAAAAGCAATATGTCGATTTCAAAGGCGATTAAACTAATGCAGATGGGTAAACGTTCATATATAAAGAAGCAAAGGGGTAAAAAATGATACCAAAGAAAATACATTATTGTTGGTTTGGTGGCAATCCATTGCCGGAACTTGCCCAAAAATGCATAGCAAGTTGGAAGAAGTACTGTCCCGATTATGAAATTATAGAGTGGAATGAAACGAACTACGATATAACAAAAAACAATTATATGCATCAAGCCTTTAAGAATAAAAAATGGGCTTTTGTTTCCGACTACGCAAGACTTGATATTATATACACACACGGTGGGATTTATCTTGACACAGATGTCGAACTGATAAAACCAATAGACGATCTTCTTAAACTTGAAGCATTTGCAGGCGTTGAACAAAACTCTGAATATGTTGCATTAGGACTTGGTTTCGGGGCTTGTAAAGGGGATATAACAGTAAAGACCATTCTCGATTTTTATGACGGAATTAATTTCGAGAATAATGGAAAATTGGATTTGACACCAGCACCTAAAATACATACTACGGCTCTTTATAAGCTGGGATATGTTTTTTCAACACAAATTACAAGTTGTTCCACATTTACTATATATCCAAGTGAATACTTTTGTCCAATAAATCATGACACAAATGAGATTAGTATAACAGATAAGACCTACTCAATACACCATTATACAGCGAGTTGGTATAATGAATCTCAAAGATACGCATTAAAACTAAAAAGAAAAATGGGGCGATTTCTTCCTCGAAAAATTGCAGCGGTACTGGCAACATTTGTTGCCACAACTAAATATGACGGATTGGGCGCTTCTATAAAGTGGATATTAAAAAAACGGAAGTAAGGGATAACGCTATGATTACGATAATGACACCTACATACAATAGAGCTTACATTTTGAAAGAAGCATACGACTCATTAAGGAAACAAAGTTCTTTTGACTTTGAGTGGATTATAGTTGACGATGGATCTACTGATGAAACAGAAGAAATCGTTAGAGTATGGGTGGAGGAAGAAAAGAACTTCTCCATAGTATATGAAAAACAAAAAAATGGTGGCAAGCATCGTGCAGTTAATAGAGGTGTTTTGTTGGCAAAATATGATTATTTTCTTATTCTTGATAGTGACGATAGTCTTGCTAATGATGCTGTTGAAACAATTCATGAATGGATTGCAGGTATTGCCGGATTAAAAGGATTTGCAGGTATTGCCGGATTAAGAGGAAAGGCAGATATCGCTATAGGAGGAACTCCCTCCAAAGAATACATAGATGCAACTAATTTGGAAAGAAAGAAATATGGCTTATTGGGCGACAAAGCCGAAATATATAAAACCGAAATATTAAAGCAATATCCTTTCCCCGAATTTGAGGGAGAGAATTTCATTCGAGAATCAGCAGTTTGGGATCGTATCGCTAAGGATGGATTGAAAATTCGTTTTTATAGTAAGATCATTTATATATGTGAGTATATAGAGGATGGCTTAACAAAAAACACAAACGAAAGCACTTATGCAAGAAATTTTAGAGGTTTCATTTATTGCTCCAAGTTGTTTTTAGAAACTCATGCTTTTATTCCTTCCCTAAATAAATGCGGAGAATTCCGCCGCGTAGCAAAACTCAAAGGATTAAAACTTACTGAATCAGCGAAGCTGTTGAATGTGAACATTTTACACTTTATCATGGGTATTTGGTATTTCAACTTAAGGCAACTTGTGAAATCAATTTTTAGAAAGTAGGACAATCAAGGCGAACGGATATGATAAATACAAAAAGAAAACTTAATCTTGGCACAATAATATTTTTTGTTTTTCTGATAACGCCATTTTTTAGTATATCAGGAATCAAGAACGCAATGAGTTCAAGCATATATCAGGCATGGCAGATAATTTCCATATGTTTTTTACTTTTGATGTTTTTCCTTAAAAACACACAGATAAAAATCGGATGGGCAATCGGGCTTTTTTCCGCATACCAAATTATTATTCTTTTTAGTAGTGTTTTTAATAATGGTATAAGCCCTGGTATTATAGCAGTTATTATCGCTTCCGTCTTAATTTTCATACTTTTACAAACTGATTACTATTATGAAATAATCAGCGCAGTTAGTATTATTGTTGTCATTTCGTTATTAATTAACTTTCCCATCATGCTACAGAACAGGGGATCAGTTAACGCCGAATTCTTTATCGGTGGCAAAAATGCATTGGGAATTTTCTTAATCCCTGGAATATTTTTATTACTCATTAATTCACTCGAAAAAAATGGTAAAGTTGGAAAATTTACTCTATTTTTTATAGCCTTCAGTTTAATAACCGTTTTTATCGGCTCAAGCGGAACGGGCATAGTTGTAGCCTTTTGCGCCTTATTGTTTCTTTTATTAGCCATTAAATTCAAACCCAAAAAGGCAATCTATCTCGGCGTGATTTTCACATTCTATGCACTATTCCTTTTATTCTCGGAGGATTTCTTCTTAACAGATTATTGGCTCAAGTTTACCGATTTATTGGGAAAAGACAGCACACTAACTGCGAGAACTACAATTTGGAATATCGCAGAAGGTTTAATCAAAGATAATTGGTTGTTTGGTGCAGGGCGAGGTGTCGAGCTTTCCTATGTTAATACATGGGGCGAACGGCAAACGATTTATGAAGCTCATAACTTTATATTGGAAATTTTAATGGAAGGTGGCATCGTTGCACTTTTACTTTTCGGAACTTTATTTTTCAAGGCTGTTAAGAATTTAAATGTAGATGATGCAAAACACAGAACTGTATTTATAGCATTGTGTGTTTTGCTTATAAATGGTTTGACTGAGTCTACCGTTAATGGCTTTTTGGTTATGATTTTATTAAGTATTGCTTGTCGTTATGCCAACGAACAGAAAAAGAAGAAATTAGGGTAAGCAATGGATAGCAGATTTAAGAAATTAAAATGGAATTCGATATTGGCGTTATGTTATCAATTCATACTCATTATAACGGGTTTGATATTGCCGAGGTGTTTTTTACACTATTACGGCTCTGAAGTCAATGGTCTTATTTCATCAATAACACAGTTTTTAGCTTTTATTAATATCTGCGATTTAGGAATAAGCGCAGTTGTTTCGGCAGCTTATTATAAGCCGCTTGCCGATGGCGATACATATGCCATAAGTAAAATATTTGTTTATTCAAAGCGCTTTTTCAGAATAATAGGCTTTGTTTTATTGGCATATGTTGCTATTTTACTTGGAGTATATCCAACCCTCATCAATACTACATTCGATTTTTGGTTTACCTTTGCGCTTATTGCCGCGATGAGCTTGTCGCAGCTCGGTCAATATTTTATAGGCATTTCCTATCAATTATTGCTTAATTCAGACCAAAAGTCCTACGTGCAGTTAATCGTTAACGGTAGCACGCTTTTAGTCAATACCATTGTAAGCGTTTTATTAATGGTTTCGGGGGCAAATATACAACTTGTAAAGCTGACAACGTCAATTATATATTTGTTGCGACCACTTGCAATGTATTTGTATGTTAAGAAAAATTATATAATTGATAAAAGCGTACCGATTGATAAATCTGCAATACCACAAAAAAGAAACGGTATAGTACAGCATATTGCATACATGGTGTACACAAATACCGATGTTATGGTGCTTACTTTCGCCTCTACACTTAAAGATGTTTCGATTTATTCGGTCTACACACTGGTCACCAACAGTATAAAACAAATTATCACGGCAGCTACCACAGGAGTGCAATCATTATTTGGAAATATGATTGCGCGAAATGAAACGGATAAATTAAAGTCGCTTTACTCGTTATATAATTGGGGCATCCACACAATCTGCACGATTTTATTCACGGTGACAGGACTTATGATTGTTCCGTTCGTGCAAATATACACTTCCGGCATAACCGATACGAATTACAATTTGCCGGTGTTTGCATTATTGATAACGATAGCATATTTTTTCGACAGCTTAAGAAATTGCCAATATGTTTTAATTCGTGCCGCAGGTCATTTCAAGCAGACACAAACGGCATCGCTGATTGAATGTTTCTTAAATTTGTCTATCTCAATTGTGCTTGTATTCTTCTTTGGATTAACAGGCGTTGCGATAGGAACAATTGTAGCTACTGTATTTTTTGTTGTCTATGAAACGGTTTATTTTAATAAACACATTGTATTTATACCGATTAGACAATTTTTGAAACAATTTATTGTGGATGGACTAATCGTTGCAGCTACGATTATAATCGCTATACAAATCAATCTATTCACGGGAAGCGTCGGGTCTTGGATACTTCAAGCAATGGTTGTCACGCTTGTTTGTATTACCATTAGCATTATCGGACAACTCGTCTTTTATAAGGGAAATTTGAATGCAATTTTCAAGAAGGTTTTACAGAGAATAAAAAAATAATAAGTGGATAAAAGAGGATTTATACCATGAACACGCAAAGAAGCGATATATTAAAACTTATCTATGCGGCCATTATGAAACAGAAGATGGAGCTGAGTATTGATTTTTCCTTCAAAACTGTTATGCCTATAATAAAAGAACACAATATAATCGCCTTGTGTTATTATGGGGCAATTGAGTGTGGAATTGATAAGTATTCTGCGGAAATGCGTGCGCTGTTTAATTATGTTTGTCTCTATACTTGTAATAGTGAACAACAAGATTATGTGGCAGAAGAAGTCTTTTCTGCCTTTGACAAAAATGGTATTGATTATATGCCGTTAAAGGGAATTTTGCTAAAGAAAATGTACCCATGTTCAGAAATGCGAGTAATGGGCGACCTTGATATATTAATTAAAACAGAACAATATCCCTTAATTAAATCCGTATTCCAAGCATTGAATTATTCTGAAATTTCCGAAAGCGACCACGAGTTAATATGGAATAGCAATGGTGTACAAATTGAATTGCACAAGAGATTAATTCCATCTTATAATAAGGATTATTATTCATACTTTGGCGATGGATGGACACTTGCGAAAAAACATACAGGCACAAAGTATCAAATGACAGACGAAGATCAATTAATCTATTTGTTTACACATTTTGCGAAGCATTATAGAGATGGTGGCATCGGTATTAAGCAAATGGTAGATTTATGGGTATATGAAAAGAGTAAATCCTCTTTAGATAAAGCATACTTAAAAAACGAACTTACATCTTTATCTCTGTATGATTTTTATAAAAACATATCTGACACATTATCAGTATGGTTTGAAAACGGAAAAGCAAATGAAACAACTGATTTGATTACTGAAACAATATTCAGTAGCGGTGTATTTGGAAAGCACGAAGCACATGTTTTGTCCGAAGGTGTAAAATTAGCAACTACATCTGATAGCAAGAGCGCAAAAAAGAAAAAATATAGATAGAACGATTGAAGATCTAAAATTAATGGATAATCAAAGTATAAACGAACAGAAAAACAATTTAGAAAGGGTTGGACTATCGTTCAATTTTAAGGAATAACAAAAACCACTATGCAAACACCACTATCACAAATAAAAGAAATACTGCTTACATTGATTCGTTGTGAATTAACAAATAGCGAGGTAGATGAAACGACAAAACGATTGCTTGAAAATCAAATACTTCTTTCCGATTTATTTATTTTTTCAAAAAGACATGATCTTTCGCATTTAATGGCTTCAGTACTGTCAAAGAATGATATGCTTGCTCAAGACGAGATATCGAAGAAATACCAACAGCAAATGATGATGGCTGTATATCGTTACGAGCAGAAGAAATATGTGTTGGAAGAACTAAAAAATTTATTAGATAGCGCGAAAATCCCACACATCCCTCTCAAAGGATCTGTTGTGCAAAAATTATATCCCACAGCATGGCTTCGAACAAGCTGTGATATAGATATTTTAATTCATCAAGAAGATGTGGATAAAGCGATAGAGCTGTTAAACAAAAGCGGATATAAACGCCAAAGCGATGCCACAACACACGACTGCTCCTTTATAGCACCTGGCAAAGTGCATTTAGAGCTTCACTATTCATTGAATCAGGGAGAGCAAATGCAAGAAACAAATGCAATTCTTGATACAGTATGGGAGTATAGTACACTTGACAAAGGAACTCAATACTGTTATCAAATGGATAGTGGAATGTTTGTCTTTTATCATATCGCGCATATGGCTAAACATTTTATTGCAGGTGGGTGCGGTATTCGTCCGTTTATTGATCTCTATTTGCTAAAAAATAATGATTTCTGCAATAGTCCTCAATTATCAGTTTTCCTAAAAAAAGCTAATTTAACGGTTTTTTACGAGTCGGTAATGAAGCTCGTGGGGGTTTGGTTTGAAAACAAATCACACGATAGCATAACCGAACCGATGGAATCCTATATTCTAACGGGAGGTGTATACGGAAGCACAACAAATTCGGCTGCAGTAAAAGCAGCTAAAGGGGAAAGCAAAATAAAAACATTTTGCAAATTAATGTTTTTATCGCGCACAAGCCTCGAACTTGTTTATCCAAATCTTCGCAAGCATCCTATGCTTTTGCCTTTTTATCAGATAAAAAGATGGTTTAGGATATTCAATCCTCAAAAAAGAAAGCGAATAACAGATTTAACTACTGCAAGGAATTCAGTTACAAAGAATGAAATAGATAACGTGGCAAACTTGCTTGAGGGGCTTGAATTAAAGTAAATATACATAAGGTTATTACTAACAGTAATAGCCTTTTTTAATTTCTATTTTACTAATAATGATAATCATTATTGACAAATATATAATTTTATGCTATAATAGAGAAAATTATTCCTACGGAGGAAAATAATGCTTTCTACTGCAGAAAAGAAGCTCCGCAATTCGGTGGTGCGAAACAGTATCTATGAATATCTCTGCGGCACCAAGGAACACCCTTCTGCCGAGATGATTTATAACGACCTTAAAGGTGACAACCCCAACCTCTCGCTCGGAACGGTTTATCGAAATCTCAAACAGTTAGAGGATCTCGGACGGATCATCCGAGTAACCAACGTAAACAATCACGAGAGATACGATGCCAACTGTGAGGATCACGTTCACTTCGTATGCGAGAGGTGTGGACGAGTCATTGATATGATGGATGCAGATATACATAAAGCAACGGCAGCCTGTAATGTGTCAGGCGGTGCAAAAATTAAGCGAATACAAATCGTTATAGACGGAACTTGCGAAGAATGCTCTACTGAAACGATTTGATAACTGAATCCACAAGCAAATAAGCGCGATGGGCTTATTAAAGCTCATCGTTTTTTTGCACCATACAAGCCGTACACTCGCACTCCTATCAGGATTCGAGTAAAAATGTTCAAACAACAATTTGGATGAAAAACATCTACGTGGTCATCTTCCGACCCCCTTGGACGAGCCACGCCAATTCTTAATTCAAGGAGGTATTTTATTATGCGTTGGGGTAACTGCGCATCACTACTCGTCATGAGTAGTGATTATGAACTTATGGCTTAACTGCTGCTCTACATAATAAAAAACTAAACAACTTTGAAAAGGCACTTGTTGAATGGTACGCACAAATAAGCGTATCACGCAATAAGTGCCTTTTCGTTTGCCCTTGCGAAAAATATCGCTTTATGCCTATTCGTGCGCCTCCTTATCGGATTTTGATGAAAACCACTAATCAAAATTCGATAAAGGAGATAAAAGCATGAATAAAATAACCGTTAATAAAATTATCGGCTACAAAAAATGGATAGCCGTTGAGGTTATCGAAGGCTCGGACGAGCATCAGGAAATCCTCCGTTGGAACAAAGCAATGCACATCATCCAATGGCAAGACAAGAAGGAGATGGACAAGCAGAGCGAGATTGCGGAGAACGAGATATCCTACGAACAGAAACAAGAGGAAACAGGCTTTGAACTCGTAGATGAGGACGAGCCGTCTCCCGAGGAATGGTACATACAGAATGAAGAAAACCGAGTGATATGGGAAGCTGTGCAAACGCTCCCCGAAAATCAGCGCATAATCGTCGTTCTTTTCTTCTACCGTGGTTACTCCTTCAGAGAAATTGCCCGTATGTTGGGCAAACGCCTTTATACAATACAAAAAAGCTATCAATCGGCATTGGACAAGCTGAAACCCATTCTCGAAGAAAAAATTTTTTGAGAAATTTTCAATTTTCGGCTTCACAGGGTGGTCACTCATGTAAAAAAACTTCTTTTACATAGGTGAGGGGATAAAAATCTGCCTTCCCCTGTGATCCTTGAAAATTGAATATCAGCATTCCTTTTACTTTCCTTCTGCTGTCCGAAAGGGCGAGCCACAAGAGCGAACACCCGAACGAGCCAACCGACAAGAGCCGTTCGAGGTCTTCAGGACTCTGACCGAACGGCGCAATCCGTGACGAAGGCCACGACAGGCAGAGGGGATAATGATACTTATGTCCAGCCACAGGTCGAGCGTTGAAGCGGTAGCAGAGCCGTGAGCCGTCGCAACCGATGGGGGCATCTGTGTGAGATCCACACGGGGGTGAGAGTCCCATGAGTCCAAATGCATGGACGGAAGGTATGTTCCCTTTGCTTGGGGGCGTTGAGGACAAATACAAGCAGAAAAGAAACGATTGATACTAAAACAAAACCAAAGGCTATCGTTTGAGCGTAAAAGCAGAGACGATAGCCTTTTTTTACTTATAGGAGATTACCATGAGAGAAATAAAAAGAAACGAAGTCTATTATGCAGACTTAAGCCCTGTACGAGGGAGTGAGCAAGGTGGCATCCGCCCCGTCCTTATTATACAGAATGATATAGGAAACAAACATAGCCCGACAACGATAGTGGCGGCGATCACGAGCCGTCAGACAAAAGCGAAGCTCCCCACCCACGTGGAGGTGGCAGTAGATGGGCTGACGAAGGACAGCATCGTCCTTCTCGAGCAGATCAGAACGATAGATAAAAACAGGCTGACCGATTACGTTGGCAGATTAGATAAGGAAACGATGGGCAAGGTTGACAAGGCCATCGTGATAAGTTTCGGAATCAAATACTTGGAGGAATTATTGAGATGAAGAAAGTAGCCGCTTATATGCGAGTTGGAAATAAGGAACAGATTGACACAAGAGGTCAGGAACACAAAATTCCTACCCACGAAGAACTCAAAGCCACAGGGTGCGAGGTTGTAACTCTGCCGAAGAAAAAGGCGTGGCTCTATATGAGGTCGAGCGTAGGCATTCCCGACACAGAGCGCAATGCGAGAATGAACATCCTTCGAGCGCAGGCAGAACACCGAGGATACGAGGTGGTTGGAGAAACGACGGTCATCGGCGCATCGTACAAATCGAGTCCGGCTATCGACAATCTGATCAACAACGAATTCAAGCGCGACGGAGTGGACGTTCTCTTTATGAGAGGAATACGAGATATGTCCTTTCGGATTGCCGAATCCATTGAGATATACGATAAGCTAACGGATAAAGGCTACGAATTAAGAACGGCAGACGGCAGCGATGCGGTGTTCAACGGAGAAACCGAACATGGAACGAAATGGCGAAAGATTTTCGAGCAGATGAGTGCAGGTCAGCGTGCGGAAGAAATCGAACAGACCAATCCGAGCGAAGAACAGGACGAGGGCGAAGCTCCTACGATGAGCATGGGAGGTGGAATGCTATGAAGGATAAGAACAACGCAGCTTTCGCATACGGCGTGAATATGCTCCGTCTGCTCCTCTCAATGAAGCTCATCACGGAAGAAGAATTCAGGAAGATCGTGAGAATCCAAGCTGAACATTACGGCGTGGAAATCGCTATTTAACACCGAAAAACAAAACCTTTTGTTTACATTTAGTGGTATTGACACCGCTTTTTTGTGTAAAAGGTAGATTTTCAAAAAAAGATGAAAAAGATACGAAAAAACGCTGGATAGTAACGAACTCCTGTGGTATTGTGTGTAGTGCCGAAAGGCAAAAAACAGCAAGGAAACCCTTGCGAAAGGAGGAAGAAATGCATATCACGGAAATAACCCCAAAGATAGCTCAAAAGGCTGAAAAGATACGGCTTGCACCCTACTGCAGAGTATCAAGCGATTCCGCCGATCAGATGCATTCCTTCGCCACGCAGATAAGGTACTACAGCGAGTATGCGAAAAAGAATCCGCAATACGAGATCGTAGATATCTATGCGGATGAAGGCATCACGGGAACGGAAATGGAAAAGCGTGACGAGTTTAACCGTCTGCTCCGAGATTGCAGACGTGGAAAGATAGACCGTATCATCACGAAGTCTGTCTCTCGCTTTGCAAGAAACACGGAAGAACTTATCGCTACTTTGCGTATGCTCAAGGAATTCGGCGTAAGCGTTTACTTTGAGGAACAAGGCATCGACACCCAACAAATGAATATGGAAATGATAGTAACATTCCCCGGTATGGCAGCTCAACAAGAGAGCGAAACCATATCGGGGAATGTTCGTTGGGGGATAAAAAAACGGATGGAGAGTGGCGAATTTATCTGCTCCAACCCTGCATACGGATACACGCTTGAAAATGGCAAGATGGTCATATACGAAGCCGAAGCGGTAATTGTCCGCCGAATTTTCGATATGTTCCTTCAAGGGATGGGCAAGCAAATGATCGCAACCATTCTCAACGAGGAAGGCGTACCGAGAAGAAATGGCTACACGGTATGGCACGCAACAGCGGTTGACTATATTCTACGCAACGAAAAATATATGGGAGATGCCATCCTTGAAAAGACATACACAACGAATTGCCTACCTTATAGGCAAAAGCGAAATAATGGCGAACGAGAAAAATACTACGTTGAAAATTATTGCCCTGCAATAATCAGCCAAGAAAAATACAAGGCTGCCCAAGAGATGATAGCGATAAAAAAAGGAACGAAACGTGGCAACACGGTTTATACGCTATCCAAAACAATGAGATGCCCCGATTGCGGAAGGCTTTTCCGCAGACACGTGGCGAACGGTAAGGCATATTGGTGCTGTTCTCTCCTTACAGCAAATGCAAGCAAGTGCAAAAGCAGACGAGTGAGAGAGCCGATGGTTTATGACACCTTCAATATGATGATTTATAAGCTAAAAGCGAACAGGCAGGATCTGCTTGAGCCTTTAATCCAACGGCTCGAATATTTACAGAGCCGAACGAGTGAGAACATTGAGAGAATACGGCAGATCGATAAGGAAATAGCAGACTTAAGTGCTAAAAACCTTGTTGTAACAAGATTGCATACAAGCGGAGTCCTTGGCACAGCCGAATACTCTATGCAGACCTCGGAAATAAGCAACAAGATAACCGAGTTACGAATTGAGCGTAGGAAAAAGCTCACCGAGGACGAAAACGATGTTATGCTCGACGAACTGAAAAGGCTTAACGAAATTCTCAAGGAGTACGAACCGACAAGCGACTTTGACGAGGAAATGTTCGAGCAAATTATAGAATCAATCATCGTTGACGATACCTCAAGGCTGACCTTCCATTTAATCGGCGGTCTGACCTTGACAGAAGAAATCAAAGAGAAAGGAAGGTGCAGAACGGCATGAAAAACAGAAACATACTTTACGGCTACGGATACTTTGACGGAAAAATCGATATACACCCACAAGAATCCGAGATTGTAAAAGAGGTCTACAAGGCATACCTCAACGGAAAATCCCTGCTAATCATAATGAATATGCTGAACGAAAAGCAGATCGAGTATATGCCCGGCGTGGTGAATTGGAACAAGGCACGAGTAATGCGAATTCTTGATGATAAGCGATACTTGGGCGACGAGAAATACCCTGCCTTGATAGATCAGGAAACATACGATGCTGCCCAAGCGCTAAAAGAAAACAAATGTGACCAAAAGAATGTGGACAGGCAGGCTGACATTTTCCAATTAAGCACTCCCGTCCGATGCCCCACCTGCAACGGCGTTATGCGAAGAAAATACGATAAACGCCGAACAACGCAAAGCAGATGGGTATGCAGAAATCCCGAATGCAAAACCTCAATAAGAATAACGGACGAAGGATTGTTTACCGCAATAATGGAACTGCTCAACGGAGTGATAGCAAATCCCGAAAGAATTAACATACCGACAGAAAAAGAAAATGAGCCGAGCCTCGAAAGACGGCGACTCAATAGCGAGATCACAAGGCTTTTTGATAGCCTGCAAATTGACCGAGAGCTTGTCAGAAAGAAAATGATGGAATACGCATCCCTGCGATATAGCGAGATCGGTAATGATGTGAGTACAGCAATAAGGCTGAAAGACATCTTTATACAGACAAGCCCAATGGAAACCTTCTCCCTTGAATTTGTAGAGAGAACGGTGGACGAAATAAGGTTAGCAACGGACGGAACGGTAAGCATCGTCCTCGAAAACAAACAAGAAATTAGAAAGGGGGTATATTATGCAGACACCCGTAGCTGAACAACCGAAGAAGGTAGTACGAGTTATCGCCCCTACGGTTACACCGCAAGAACAGGCGAAAAACCTATACCGCCAACTGCGAGTGGTCGCCTACTGCCGAGTATCGACCAAGCAAGAGGAACAGCTTAATAGCTATGAAACCCAAAAGAACTATTATACCGAGCGAATCAACGCAGAGCCGAATTGGACTCTCGTGGCGATCTTCGCAGACAAGGGCATCACAGGCACGAGCGTAAAAAACCGTGACGAATTCAATAAGATGATTAAGCTCTGCAAGCGTGGCAAGGTTGACATGATAATCACCAAGTCAATATCCCGATTTGCAAGAAACACCCTCGATTGTCTAAAGTACACCCGAATGCTGAAAGCCATCGGCGTGGACGTGTTCTTCGAGGAACAAGGCATCCACAGCACACAGCCTGGGGCTGAATTTTACATCACCATTTACGGTAGCATCGCACAAAGCGAATCCGAGAACATAAGCGCAAACGTGAAATTCGGCAAGGCACAGAGTGCGAGAGAAGGTAATGTGGCATTCCACTACAAGAATTTCCTTGGTTACCGCAAGGGAGAGGACGGCAAGCCCGAAATAGTCCCCGAAGAAGCTGAAACGATACGCTTTATATACGAGAGCTTTCTCGCAGGCGACAGCTTCGGCGGTATCAAGGCGAAGCTCGAAGAAAAAGGAATTCTCTCCCCAAGTGGAACACCCACGTGGAGATACTCGACGATCCAATCCATACTGACGAATGAAAAATACGCAGGCGATGCCATTATCAATAAGACCTACATCGAGGACTGTATATCCAAAAAAGTCAAGGTCAACAACGGCGAACGGCAGAAATTCTACGTAGAAAACAATCATCCTGCCATCATCGACAGGGCGACATTCGCAAGAGTGCAAGAGGAACTTGCACGACGAAACGGAAAGCTCAAGGTCAAGCAGGTCGGCACAAAGACCGAGCAAGGCAAATACTCAAGTAAATTTGCATTGACCGAACTGCTCGTCTGCGGAGAGTGCAAAACCCCGTACCGAAGATGCACATGGACGGTCAAAGGAAAGAAGAAAATCGTATGGCGATGCATTAACCGCCTCGACTACGGCAAGAAATACTGCCACGAATCACCTACGGTAGAAGAAAGCGTACTGCACGAAGCTATTATGAACGCCATCTCAAGAACGGCTAAAGAAAATGCCGAACTCCTCAAGACCTTAAAGCTCCACATCGGGATGGGCTTGGATATGGGTGAGAGCGAGGACGAAAGCCTTGACCTACAAATCAAGATTGCCGAGATCGATGCAGAATTTAAGGCGATGCTGAATGCGGTGTCAAGCGATACAGTAGACACCTTTGACGAGCAAAGAGTGAAAGAGCTTATGGATGAAAAAAGCAAGCTCCAACAACAGCTTGCACAGATAGCCGAAAGAAAGCAAAAACGTGAAAATACGAAATCCCGACTTGATGAGATTTTCACGATACTTGACGGCATTAAAAATCGTCCGATGGAATACGATGACCGACTCGTTCGTCAGATCATCGAATGCGTAGTGGTCGAGTCCAAGGAACGCATCAAGGTGGTATTCGTCGGCGGTTTGGAAATCACGGAAACCTTAATAAACAATATATAAATGGAGGAAAACACTATGCCAAAAAAGAATGCAACCACAACCAAAGCCCCGGAAAAGCAGGCGGCACCCAAGAAAGCCAAACTCCCGTCCATCGACGTGCGAATTGACTCGCTCGTCGACTACGAAGGCAGTAAAACGAAAGCCTTTGCAAGCGCGAACATAGGTGGCGCGTTTGCTATCCACGGACTCCGTATCATGGACTCGGAAAAGGGATTGTTCGTATCGATGCCGTCAAGAAAAGACGGCGAGAATTACCGAGAGGTATTCCACCCCGTATCAAGCGAAGCAAGAGAGGAACTCAACAAGAAAGTTCTCGCAGCCTACGAACAGAAGCTCACCGAGGAACAGAGTCAGGAACAGGAGGAAACGGAAACGCTTTCCGAGGAAGAATCGCAAGCCCCCGTCACGCAGACGATGTAAAAAGGCGCGACAGTTCAAACCCAAACAAAAAAAGGCGAAAATATCTTTTTTATCGCCCCTTCACATCAAAAGAAAAGACCAACGACGGGTTGGTCTTTTCTTTTGCCGTCGTTCCGACGGAGATGAACTTTCCGAACAACTTGCTATTGCAAGTTGTCTTCGTCGACGCTCGTCCGTGCGTTTCACTTACTACCGAGGGCGTGTTGTGATATTTAATATGTAGCAAGTGGGTGTCAACAATTAGTTCAACACGCTCGCGAGTCTGTCAGGGGCAGCCAAAACTCTCCTACACCTGAATTTGAACTATATAATTGTTTTGCGAATGGCAAAAGAGATTGAATTTTTTGAAAATATATGGTATGTTATAAAAAAGGAGGAGTAAGATATATGCAAAAGTGCAAACTTATACTTGATTTAGCAGATGGTACGAGGGTGTTTTTAAATATGATTCAAATGGTAAAAATGGTTAAGACGCGAGACGAAAAATATTTTTTATACATGTCTAACGGTGATGTTTTTCCCATATCATATCATGAAGCGAAAAAAGTAGATAGACTTCTTGAAAGTTAACATGGATAGTGGATTATTCTTAGCAAAGCCTGAAAAACTACTTTTTGTCCCACACACATACCCTAAAAACGAGATTTAGTCCCACACATACAGAAAAAAACACTTGCGAAAGCAAGTGTTTTTTCAACGAAATTCGCCTTCGGCGAGTGAAAGATGGCTTTGCCATGTGAGATAGATTGACAGCATAGCGATATTGTTATATAATGCAGAAGTGATAATCATATGATAGAAACATTATCTGATATGCTACAAGACGGCGAAATGTTGTTGCATTCTATTTTTGATATGGATTGATTGTTTAGTATGCTTATTCGCCGAAAATATATTTTCTCTTTGAAAGGAAACGACAAAATGAAAGCGAAAAGGAAAAACAGAGCTGAGTGCTTTTGGGGAATGCACAGTGACTTTCATGCGCACCCAAACTACGGTACTATAATAGGTGCAACCCTTAAAGAAAAAGACATCAGATCCATCTGCGAGAATGCAAAGCCGGATTTTATACAGATAGACTGTAAAGGGCATCCCGGATACGCCTCTTATCCGTCCGAGATGGGAAACGCCATGCCAATGGCTTTTGATACGCTTGAGATGTGGAGAAGGATAACCGCAGAGTATGGTATCCGTCTCTATATGCACATTTCGGGTGTATTTGATAAAAAATATTGCGAGGAGCATCCGGAGGACGTTACTTTTTTTGCAGGCGAAAAGCCATCTACTATGGTTCGCCTTAACGGTAAATATCTTGACGAATATTTTATTCCTCAGGTCAGCGAGCTTGTGGAGAAATACGGCGTTGACGGAATTTGGGTAGACGGAGAATGCTGGGCTGTTCATATCGATTACCACCCCGAAGCGTTAAAGCGATTTGAAGAAACGACCGGTATTGCTCTTAATGGGGTTATTCCGACAAAAAAGGGAGACAGGTATTTCAATGAGCTTCTTGAATTTACTCGAGAAGAATACAGAAAGCATTTGAATTACTACGTAGACAAGCTTCACGAAAAATATCCTGACCTTGAGATATGCTCGAATTGGGCTTTCTCCGATCATATGCCGGAGCCTGTTTGTGCAAACGTTGATTTCCTTTCGGGAGATCTGGATCCGCAAAATTGTGTTTGTGCGTCGCGGTACGCAGGTAGAATGCTGGCGTTACAGGGCAGACCTTGGGATCTTATGTCGTGGGGTTTCCGTTACAATGTTTACGACACACCGCTAACACCCCCGAAGCATCCTTTTCAGCTTATGCAAGAAGCTGCGGCGGTCATCTCTCTCGGAGGAGCATATCAAAACAACCTGCTTCAGTTTGCGGACGGTTCTCCCGATGTGGATCGAATAATGACTTACGTTTCCCTCGGAGATTTTGTGCGTGAGCGTCGTCCGTACTGCCACGGCGGTAAAATTATCGATCAGGCAGTAATGCTTGTTCCGAGTAGCGACAGATACAGAGAGATGAGCAGACCGTTTACCAGAGAAGGCAGAGAAAGGCTTTACGGTCTTACCGCTCTTCTTTGCGATAGCGGAGAATCACTCAGCATGGTAAATGAATACAAGCTAAAAGAGAATATTTCCAAGTACCCGCTTGTTATTCTTCCGGAACTTTATTCCGATTTGGAAAGCGAGATTATCGAGATTCTTCGTTCGTACGTAACGCAGGGCGGTAGCCTTATGATAACGGGAGCCAAAAACGCAATTCAGCTTGCCGGCGCAGGATTTCCGTTTGCGGCGGAGGAATATACCGAGTATCCCTATACGCCCGGATGGAGCTATAACAATACGGGGTATATGAAGCATCAGTTTCCCGACGGGACGCCTGCATATCTGGCGGTTGGAGAAGGGGCTGACTACGGTGTTACCTCGGGCGCATTTACCATAAATGCGGAGAAAGCCACCGTTCTTGCAACGCTTCGTTCCTCGCTTCAGGATAAAAAGGGAAAGCCTGCGGCTATTGTTACTGCTTACGGAAAAGGAAAAATAGGTGTTATCGGTATTAATATCGGTACACAGTATAATAACGCCGTACAGTATCAGCACCGTGATCTTATACGAAAAATGACCGCAATGCTTTATAACCCCATAGCAAGGGTGGAAAGTGTCGATGGAATCTGCGAGATCGTCTGTCTTTCTGTAAACGGCAAGCTTATGCTTCAAGTAATAAACGCAGGCGGTGGACACAGCGATCGGCATCTTTCGACTGAAAATTATATTCCGCCGCTTGAAAACGTTGTCATTTCACTTCGCGATGATATAGGTGTAGAAACGGTGGTCCTTCGTCCCGAAGGCAAATCACTGGATGTCAGCAAGTGTAACGGAAGAAATTACTTCAGAATCCCCAAAGTAGATATCCATTCCATCGCGGAAATTAACTCAAAAAGTCCCCTTGTGAAATGATGGGGATGCAAAAACAAAAGCGTTGGGTATAAAGTTTGTTCAAGGGTTTAAAATTGTTTGGGTAACTCAAAAAGATAACTCGAGGTAGAGCCTCGGGTTTTCTTTTTTTCATGTTGGGATTGAGGCGTAGCGTTCAGCTTGTCGCAGGGCGAATGTTTTTCAAAAGAAAAACTTCGATTTCTCGCAAGCGAGAAATTAGTCGCATGGTTCGAGCCTGACAGGGGCAGCCATGGAAGACTTTTACAAGGCGCTTGTTGAAGATAAAACCTTTCCAAAAACTTCGCTTCCGTGTTTAGAAGATGCCAAGGATAGAGTAGACGAATACGTTAATAAAGGTTACGAAGTTATCGTTTTGACCATATCTTCGGGGATATCGGGAACGTATAACGCATTAAAAAACTTGTTTCAAGACGACCAAGGCGTTCGTGTTGTTGATTCAAAGACGGCTGTCGGTGGCATGAAACTTCTAGTAAAAGAAGCCAATAAATATCTAGACAAACCCATTGACTTTGTCGTAGCAAAATTAAATGCGCTTATTCCACGCATTAAAGTCTTAGCCGTGCCGGAAACCTTAGATTATCTTCATAAAGGTGGAAGATTAAGCAAGGCCGGTTGGGCAGTTGGAACGCTTTTAAGAATAAAACCTATTATAGAGTTAAGAAACACGGTCAAGGTAGCAGGCAAAACGCTTGGGCTAAAAAGCGCAACCAAGTTTATAATAAAAGCGCTAGAAAACTGTGATACTAGTTATCCAATTATTCCGTCTTATACCTATAAAACGGACAATCTTGACCAAATGATTTTATCAACGGATAGTAAATATCATAGCGTTATGATAGAAAAAGATAATATAACCCCAGCGATTGCTGCTCATTGGGGGCCAAACGCTTTTGGATATATCTTCGTCGAAAAAGAATATAACTTATAAATAGGCTCTTATAAAAAAATTAAATCGGGCGTTTTCGCCCGATTTTTTTATATGCTTTGAATATAAATTTATTTATCGCTCACCATATTTTTCTTAAAGGTAAACACGGCTAGAAAAATGCTTGCAAGCATAAATACTACAATAGGTATTAATCCTAGATATGCAATCTTATCAAAAGTATATGAAATACCAAAAGAGTTAGTTGCGCCCGTAAATATTCTGCCTATATAAACGGAAGGATAGAATGGCAATGCTCTGCAAAAGATTTCAAAGCTTCCCATCGTTTCAACGGGCATCCAACACCCACCAAGCATCCCCGAAAGGCTTATAAATATCGAACAGATACCGGGGGCAGACTTATCGTTAAATATAGTTCCGAAAAGTATCCCCAAAAAGACGGAAATAAAGAGCATTGGCAACTGACTAACGATTAAAAGTAAAACATCTAAAAAGGAAATAAAACTTGCGCCGGAAATAACGGAAATTAATAGCCCCGTAATAACGCAAACGATAGTTTGCAATACGCCGATAGAAAACCCAACTAGAGAATATCCTAGGATAAAGTGGTGGGGTTTCATTGGTGAAGAAAACAATCTTTTTAGAAAAAAACTTTGCTTGTCTTTTGAAACGGTAAGGGCAAGCGTCAACATTATAAACGAATAAGAAAAAACGATTATACCAGATAGCAAAGAGTTAATTTCAAAAATGGGGGTGTTGCCGTTTGTGAATTGGTTTATTATATAAAACAAAAAGAACATAACCACGGGAAAGCCCAAACAAAAAATATATATAATAGGGTCACGCAAAACTTCTTTTAAGTTTCTTTTATAAAAATTTAAAACCTTATTCATTATTTTTCTCCACTAATTTTATAAAAGCGTCTTCAAAGGTGTCTGAAGCAGTCGCTTGTTTTAGACTTTCAACAGTTCCCGTTTTTAATAGTTTTCCTTTTGATAAAATTGCAACTCTATCACAAAGACTTTCAATTTCTTCAAGATAATGCGAAGTCAAAATTATCGTAATATCTTTTTTTAGTTTTTTTATTATGTTCCAAAGTTCTCGCCTAGCAAAAACGTCTAAACCAAGCGTCGGTTCGTCAAGAAACAAGATTTTTAGCTTGGAAATTATGGCAATAGCGATAGAAAGCCTTCTTTTATATCCACCCGATAAGGTTTTGGCTTTTTGATTTATAACTTCTTTAAGGCTAAAAACGTCGATTACTTCGTTTATGCTTTCTGCGTTGTTGTTATTGTAAATATTTGCAAAAAACTCAAGGTTTTCTTGAACGGTTAAGTTGTTTGCAACAGCCGTTTCTTGTGGGGAAATATCAATTATTTCCTTTATTCTATCAATTTCGGTATCTAGGTCGAAATTCGCTACGGTAATTTTACCACTATTTTTCTTGCTTAGCCCACAAAGAATTTTTATAAGGGTGGTTTTTCCTGCGCCGTTCACCCCTAAAAGCCCGAATAATTCACCTTCTTTAATCTCTAAGGAAACGTTATCTAGCGCCTTTATTTGCTTATAACTTTTGCAAACCTTGTCAATAGTTATAATGTTCATTATTTATTCTCCTTGCCTAGAAGTTGGTCGGTTAAGCCTTCAATGGCGTCTGCTTTTACAAGCGCAATTCCTTTCTTTAAGTCGCACAAAACTATTATCGAATCGCCGGCATTAATGCCAAACATATTTCTTACCTCCTTGGGAATAACTATTTGCCCCTTTTCACCCACTTTGCAAATGCCAACGAATTTATTTTTATCCATAATATTCTCCTTATAGGTATAACTAGTTATACTTTTCATACTTATTATACTTATTTGAAAATTTGTTGTCAAGTGTAGAATAAAATATTGTTAGACTGTGGGTTAAAAATAGCATTCGCAAAAGCATATAATATTTTATGTTAAATAAAGCGATAGTGAGTCTTGGTGCAATAAAGCAAAACGCAATAAAAGTTAAGTCAAAGTTATCTAGCGCAAAATTATGCGCAGTGGTTAAAGCCGACGCATACGGGCATGGGGCAGAAATGGTGGCTAGTTCGCTCTATAAAATTGCCGACTGTTTTGCCGTTGCCCTTGTTGAAGAAGGGGTTAGTTTAAGACTTAGTGGCGTAGATAAACAAATTCTTGTTTTTACGCCACCAACTTATAAAGACGCTCTATTAGGGGTTCGATATGGTTTAACCTTAACTTGCCAAAGCATACAAGACCTTAAAAATATAGACCTTGCGTGTAAAAAACTAGATAGGAATTGTTTGGTTCATATAAAATACAATACGGGTATGAACAGGCTTGGGGTAGACGGGCTTGATAATCTAAAAAAATTAATTGATTTTTGCGACAGAAAAGAAAAGATTTTTCTTGACGGTTTTTATTCACATTATTGCGCTCCACAAGATAATAGCCTATTAATGAAGCAAACGGATAAATTTTTACTTGCAAATAATATCATAAAGGGTTATAATAGCAATATAACTTCGCACATGTCGGCAAGTGGTGGCTTTTTGCAAGGGCAACTTTTCGATATGGTTAGAATAGGAATTTTGCTTTACGGATATACTCCCTTTGATAGTGATTTTACCGTAACGCCTGCAATGAAGGTTTTTGCGCCCGTCGTAAAAAACAGAGTGGTTAGTAAAGGCGAAAATCTTTTATACGGGCAAGCGCCCCTTGAACACGATTGTGTGGCAAGCATTATTAGATACGGGTATGCAGACGGGCTAGATAGACGGCAAAACGTTACTACGCTAAACAATCGTTGCATGGACGTTTCTGCGGTAAAACGCAGGAAAAATCATTATCCCGTTATGGTAAACGCAAACATTACGGCAGAGCAAAACCAAACCATTAGTTACGAAGTTTTAGTAAAGTGCGCTATGCGTTCGGAAAAAATTTATACGTTATAAAATATTTTTACAAAGGTGAAAGATGAAGTTTTATCTTAAAATGGCAATAATGCCCTTCGTTTATATCTTCTTTTCAGCAATGCTAGGTATAGGTATAATACTAATAGACCAAAAACTAGTTTTTTTGCAATACGCTTTATGTTGCGTAAATTTAGCATTCTACGTGTTGGTCGTTGGTGTTGCAGGCTTTAAAGACGGTCAAAAATCAATTAAAGTAAGAAATCAAAACGACCAATTTAGAAAGGTTATTATCGAAACGGGTGAGGACTTGCCACTAAACTTACAAGAAGAATATAAACCTTGGAAGGGTTTTGTAATCGGATTAGTTGCTTGTATTCCGTCCGTTTTATTGATTTTAATCCACGTTATATTAAACCTTGTAAACCCCGTTCCACACTACGGATTTGGCGTGGCTAGTGGCGTGCTTTCAACGGTAGTTTTCTCTTTCTTTATGGTATCTTCTGCCGTAAAAACGTGGACGTATTACTTGTTTGTGTTATTAATTATTCCCGTTGTATGTGGTTCATACGGTGGGTTTTACGTTATGGGTGCAAAAAAAGCGCAAAAGCAATACGATAAAATTGCTCAAATACAACGCACCATTCACGGAGATAAGGTTTGAGAATAGTTGGTGGCGCTTACCGTGGAAGAACGCTTTTAGAATTTAAAGGACAAGCCGTTCGCCCAACTTCGGATATGGTAAGGGAGAGTTTATTTAATATTTTGCAATTCAAAATAGCAGGCAAAACCTTTTTGGATTTATTTTGTGGCACGGGCGCAGTGGGTATTGAAGCCATTTCTCGTGGGGCAGAACACGTTACTTTTAACGACGTTAGTCGTGATAGTATTGCTCTAACGAAATCTAACTTGCAAAAAGTTGGTATCGTAGACGGCTATGAAATAACTTCGTATAACGGTGGGGAATATTTTAACTATACCGATAAAAAATTCGACTATATTTTTATCGACCCACCTTACAAAAGTGATTTAGGCGAAAAGGCTCTTAATGGTATAAGCAAGATTTTAGCAGACGACGGAATGGCTATTTATGAAAACGAAAAGCCTTTTACCGACGAAATCGACGGGCTTATTATAGTTGACCGTAGGAAATACGGCAGAGCCCATTTAACCTTTTTTAAAAAAGGAGAGTAGTATGAATACCTGTGTTTTTGCAGGAACGTTCGACCCTGTAACTACGGGGCATAAAAACATAATAGATAAATGTCTTGAACTTTTCGATAAAGTTTTATTGGTGGTTGGGCGCAACCCACAAAAAAGTTGTTTATTGTCTGAAAGTGATAGGATAAAACTTCTAAAATTATTATACGGCGATAACGATAGTGTGGAAGTAGTTTTGTATTCCGACTATCAAGATAATTACACGGAATTTTTGCAGTCTAAAAACGCTTGCTTTTACGCGCGTGGTATAAGAAACGATATAGACCTTGAGTTTGAAAAGACTATGGAAGAAAAGAATAAAAAATTATATCCTTTTATCAAAACGGAATATATAAACTGCGATAAAGAGTATAAGAACGTTTCTTCAACTCTAGTTAAAAACGCAATCAAAGACGGCAAGGAATTTTTGCAATATATACCAAAGGCTTGCCACCAAGCGCTTTTGCAAGCGTTAAAGAAATAAATTAAAAATCAAACCTAATAAAAAAGATAAAACTGCCTGACCTACCTTTGCCAAAAGGAAGGGGGCTGTTTTTATTTTTGCGCTTTTTATATAGGTTAGCGATTGCATTATAATAGAAATTCCACCAAACCCACAGATGAAACAAGCGATTGGAAGGGATAGAAATCCTATTCCACAAGAGCCTAAAATAGTTAGCCCGTTAGAGCATTCTAAAAGCCCAACGATAAAACCGTTCGCAAGAGTATAACTTCCAAAAAGTTTACCTAGTGGATAGACGGCCGGGGCTAATACGTTAAAGTGTGTTAAAACTTTGCTAACAACGGAGAAAAAAGTTATAGTTCCACCCACCATTAGCATAGAAGTAATTGCCGAAAAAACGCTTTCGTAAAAAAGGTTGTCGCAAGATTTATAAGGCACAGACGTTGTTCTAGGCTTATCGTTTCGTTTATAAAAGGAAAACACAACTCCTAAAACTAGCGAAGAAATAACTTGAGTTAAAAACAACAAAAAACCGAACTTTATACTTCCAAAACAAATCCCACCAACAGTAGAAATCAAAAACATAGGTGAAGAAGTAGAACAAAAAGCAACGGCGCGTTGGGCTTCGGCGTCAGTTAAATAGCCGTTTTCTTTAAGGTCGGCAACCGTTTTAGCGCCCATTGGGTATCCTGCAAGTAAACTAATAAAATATGCGTAGGCAGTAACCCCACTAGTGTTAAAAATTCGTTTGGTTATTGGGGTGAATTTATTGCAAATTAAGGTGGTTACGCCAAGTTTAGAAAGGCTTATGGATATAACCGTATACGGGAATAAAGACGGCAACACCGAAAAAGCCCAAATAGATAGCCCTTCGGTAACGGCATCCTTAAAGCCACCACCAACTACTAGGGCAACCCCCAAACAAACAAGCAAAGCGAATAAAAAATATTCGTAGACTATGGTTTTATGCTTTAGCGTCAAACTTTTTCTCCTTAACTGAAAATAAAGGGGTTAAAACCTATATAATATTGTATTAAGCCTTGAAAAATTATATCCGTTGTGTTAAAATATCCGTATGGATTTATTTGATTTAGCTAATAAAAATAACGATAATATCCCTTTGGCTGAAAGAATGCGCGCAAAAACCCTTTCGGAGTTTATTGGGCAAGAGCATATCGTTTCCGAAACGTCTTTGCTTCGCCGTGCAATTAAACTAGATAGACTTGGCAGTTGCATTTTTTGGGGGCCACCCGGTTGTGGAAAAACCACCCTTGCAAACGTTGTTGCTTGCTCAACCGACGGTTGCTTTGCCAAACTTAACGCAGTAAGCAGTGGCGTTGCCGACGTTAAAAAGGTGGTGGAAGACGCAAGGGCTACGGCAAAACTTTACGGCAAGAAAACCTATTTATTGCTAGACGAATGTCATAGGTTTTCCAAAACGCAAAGCGACAGTTTGCTTCCTGCAATCGAAAACGGTGATATTATATTTATAGGTTCTACTACCGAAAACCCTTACGCTTCAATGACGCCTGCAATAGTTTCTAGGTGTAGAGTGTTTGAATTAAAACGCCTTTCGCAAGAAAACGTTATAACTGCCCTAAAAAGGGCAATAACCGATAAGGAAAGGGGGCTTGGTCAATACGATTTACAAGTAAACGACGACGCTCTATCCCATATCGCTAAAATGTCTGACGGTGATTTAAGGGTGGCGTATAACGCTTTGGAATTAGCAACTCTTACCACTCCACCAACGACTGACGGCAAAATAGTAATAACCTTAAAGGACGCCGAAGAATCTATTCAACGCAAAGCGCTTTCCTTTGACGAACAAATGTATTACGATATGCTTTCTGCGTTTTGCAAAAGCCTACGTGGTAGCGATGCTAACGCAGCGCTATACTATATGCAAAGGCTAATTAAAGGTGGGTGCGACCCGTTGCTAATATTCCGTAGACTTATCGCTCACTCTGCCGAAGACGTTGGAATGGCAGACCCACAAGCGCTTGTTATTGCAACTTCTGCAATGGTTGCCTTTGAAAAAATGGGGCTTCCTGAAGGCTTGTTGCCACTATCCGAAGCAATAATATACGTTTGTGAAGCAGAAAAATCTAATTCCGTAGTAATGGCAATGGATATGGCAGGCGAAGACGCTATAAACGTTAAAGACGACGCCGTTCCACCTTGGGTTAAAAACGCAGTATACGGCTCTGAAGAAGATAAAAAACTTGCAAGCCAATATAAATACCCACACAACTACGGTGGATATTGCGAACAACAATATTTACCCGACAGTCTAAAAGACAGGGTATACTACGTTCCACAAAACAACGGCTACGAAAACACAGTTAAAGAAATAAGAAAAAGAAAAGGTAAAAATAAATAAGGACAAAATTATATGGACTATTCGTTAAAACTATCAAAAGAATTTAATCTACGCGCAGACCATTCTGCAAACATCATAAGTCTTATAGACGAAGGCAATACCATTCCTTTTATTGCTAGATACCGTAAGGAAATGACGGGGTCTTGCGACGACCAAGTGTTAAGGGAATTTTCCGATAGACTCAAGTATTTAAGAAACCTTGACCAAAGAAAGGAAGAAATAGCAAACGCTATCACAGAGCAAGGCAAAATGACGGATGAAATTGCCATTGCCCTAGCAGGTTGCGAAACGCTTACCGAAGCAGAAGACGTTTATAGACCGTTTAAGCAAAAGAGAAAGACTAGAGCGTCGGTTGCAACGGAAAAGGGGCTTGCGCCACTTGCAGACGCTATTTTACTTCAAGAAGAAAACTTAAATCCAGAAGACAAAGCAAAGGAATTTATTAACCAAGAAAAGGGTGTAGAAACCGTTGAACAAGCGTTAGCAGGGGCTTCGGATATTATTGCCGAAAGAGTTTCCGACGACGCAAACTTAAGAAAAATTTTGCGTAAAAAACTATTCGATACGGGCAACGTCGCTTGTAAACTTTTGGAAAACGAAAACGCTAAAACATACGATATGTATGCAGACTATTCTGAAAAGATTTCTTCAATGCCATCGCATAGAATTTTGGCTATAAATCGTGGCGAAAAGGAAGAATGTTTAAGGGTTTCTCTAGTTAAGGACGAAGAAGCATTCGTTGAAGAAATCAACAAGGTGTTCGTTAAAAACGAAAGCGCATCTGCAAAGATTGTAAAGTTTGCTTGTCAAGACGCTTTTACAAGATTGATTTTTCCATCAATAGAGCGTGAAGTTCGCAGTGAGTTAACGGATAACGCTAGCGAGCAAGCAATCAAAATGTTTGAAGTTAACCTTCGCCCACTATTACTACAACCACCACTAAAGGGTAAGGTAATAATGGGGCTTGACCCAGCGTATAGAACGGGTTGCAAAATTGCCGTAATCGATAGCGAAGGTAACGTTTTAGATACCACGGTAATTTATCCAACCCCACCCCAAAACAAAACGGAAGAAGCCAAGGTTATTTTAACCAAACTTATCGTTAAACACAACGTTTCGGTTATATCAATCGGTAACGGCACGGCTAGTAAGGAATCGGAAATTTTCGTTGCCGACCTAATAAAAGGCTTGGATAGACAGGTAAGTTACGCCGTAGTTAACGAAGCAGGTGCTTCCGTTTATAGCGCAAGTAAACTTGGCGCAGAAGAATTCCCTGATTTTGACGTTACGCAAAGGAGCGCCGTTTCTATCGCAAGGCGTTTACTTGACCCACTAGCAGAACTTATTAAAATTGACGTTAAGTCGATAGGCGTTGGTCAATATCAACACGATATGCCGGAAAACAGACTTGAAGAAGTTCTAGGTGGGGTAGTAGAAGACTGTGTTAACAGCGTAGGCGTAGACCTTAACACGGCTTCGGCAAGTTTGCTTTCATACGTTGCAGGGCTTAATAGTGGTATTGCTAAAAACATAGTTGAATATAGAAAGACTAAAGCCTTTTCCAAGAGAGAAGAATTATTAAAGGTTAAAAAACTTGGCGAAAAAGCCTTTTTGCAATGCGCAGGGTTTTTGCGTATTCAAGGGGGCGACGTTTTAGATAATACGGGTGTTCACCCAGAATCATATAACGCCGTTGAAGTTTTACTTAAGGAAACGGGATATACCCTTTCAGACGTTGCAGAAGGCAATATAAAAGACATTAAAGAAAAAATAGAAACTATTGGTTGGGACGTTATTGCTAAAAAATGCGATATAGGTGTTCCTACCTTACGTGATATAGTAGGCGAATTATTAAAACCGGGCAGAGATATTCGTGATAGTTTGCCAAAGCCTATACTTAGAAGCGACTTGCTTGATATGAGTAACCTAAAGGAAGGAATGGAACTTAACGGCACGGTTAGAAACGTTATCGATTTTGGCGTGTTCGTTGATATTGGCGTTCATCAAGACGGTTTAGTTCATATTTCTCAAATTTCCGATAACTATATCAAGCACCCTTCAGACGTTCTAAAGGTTGGCGACGTGGTTAAGGTTAAAGTTTTAGGTGTAGACCTTGATAAGAAAAAGATTTCACTCACCATGAAGACTACCGACCTTCCACACGGAATTGCAGTTGGCAATCAAAAGACGGACAGAGAAAGAAAACAGGGCAGAGAGAACGCAAAACGAAACGACAGAATGGAAAGACCAAAGCAAAGTAAAGAAGATATGCTTGCTATGCTTTATAAGAAATTCGGCAGATAAGGACAAAAAAGTTGTAATAATTGCTATGCCTTTGCAAAAAACAACGATAAGTCATTGACAATTTTAAAAATAATTTGTATTATTATATAAGACTTAATTCGTTAATAAGTTGGAGAATTTATATGAAAAGATTTTTTAAGATTATATCTAGCCTTGCGCTAGCCCTAATAATGTGTCTTGGCACGGTTGGGTTAGTAGGTTGTGGCGCAGATATAAGAACTGCAAACCTAACCCTACAAATATACGATTATGCAAATAGTGAGTTCTATTCTGAAGACGACGTTGCTCTTTCCGTTGACCTATACGCTCACCTTGCTCCAAAAACGGTTGAAGCAATGGAAAAGTATATTAACGACGGCTACTACGATAACGCAATTTTCTATCAAATAGACGGCTATAAACAAATAATGTTTGGCGACCTTAAAATCGACGGGGATAAATTGGAAATCGAAGATAACGGCGCAACGGTTAACGTGGTGCTAAACTCTATCAAACCAAAACTACCTGGCGAATACGAATACGGTGGAACGGTTGGTTCTGACCTTGTTAATAAAAAAGGTTCAGTAGGCTTGTGGAGAGGTTGGTATGATGCTGGAACGGATTGGATGTCTTCTTCTGCGTCTGATACGGGTAGAGCAACTTGGTTTATGCCAACCGAATCAATATCTTCATACAATAGTTATTTCTGCGTGTTCGGTCAAATAGACTTTGAAAAGGAAAGCAATACTAAAGCGTTTAGCGCATTAAATTCTGCTTTTGAAAAAGATAACTGCACTTCTTTAATTATCTATTATACGGAAAAAGACGGTGGATACGACCCAACTAAAGACGACTACAATCTTGAATTCCATTGTGTTACCGAAGAATATTTTGATTCTTTAGAAGACGACGAAGTAGAAGCATTAAACATTTTTGAAGCAGAAGGCAGACAACTTGAAACCTTTAATAAATATGAAATTAAAGTTCCAAACAATTCTGCAAACGGATTGTCTGGCGCAAAAATCAAGTCTGCAAAAATGGCTTAAATAATTTAAAAAATTAAAACACCTGTTATTCAGGTGTTTTTTATTTTACTAGGTATTAAACTATATATTTTTGTCAATAACCATATAAAACTTAAGGTTTGGAGTTATTATGGAAAAAATATATGGTTATAATCAAAAAGACGTGCTAGCCTTTGCCGATTTATTAAAACGCTGTGGGAACAGGCCGTTAAAAAGTTTGTTTGAAGAATTTTCAGTAACTAGTGGCAAGGCAAAAGGCACGGTGAAAAACTTGTATTACGAAATCGTTAAACGCTCTAATAAAGACGACGAATTTTGCAAAGAGTATTTTAACGGTAAACCACTTTCGGTGGAAAGGGCAAAAAGTTTTACCAAAGAGCAAGAAAATTGGTTAATTAGCGCAGTATTAGACGGAACGGCAAAAGGTCAATCGGTTAGAAAAACCCTATTAACCCTAGCAGATGGCGACGTAAAACTTGCCTTAAGGTATCAAAATAAATATCGCAACCTTATGGCGCGAAACCCCGACCTTTTTAATACGACTAAAGCACAAAGGCAAAGAAACAAGTTAAATGTAAAATTTCCTTTGCCTACCATTTCGGATAGTTTGCTTAAAAAATTAAAAAGTTCTATAAATAACCTTGTGGAAAGAGTTGCTATAAAAGAAAGGGAAGAAAATTCCTATCTTAAAAAAAGGGTTAATTACCTAGAGCAAGAAAATTTGCGTCTATCACGTTTGCTTTACGGCAAAGACGATTTGTCTAAAGCAATCAAATACTTCAATACTCCTACGAACGGGGTGGACTTTGTTAACTAAAATATATGTTTTTATGCCTTTGCAAAATATTTTGTAAAGGCATATAATTTTATTTGACTATTAGTTGTATAGAGTATATAATGTAATTGCAACCAAAAAGGTTGCAATTATTTTCATTTAACGGTTATAAAAAGTGAAACTATCGTCTAAAACAAAATACGGGCTTAAGGCTTGTCATTTTTTAGGGCTAAATTATCCCGATAATCCCGTTTCTGCTAGCACCTTGGAAAATTACATTTCCGTTTCGGGAAAGTATTTGGAAAAGATAATGCGTATGCTCTCTGCAAGGGGAATAGTTACTGCAAGTAGGGGCGCAAGTGGGGGATATTTTCTCGCTCGCCCACCAAAAGAGATAACGGTTGGGGAAATAGTTCGTGCGCTAGAAGACGACATTGAACTTGTAGAATGTGTAAAGGAAGACGGCAAGTGTAAGTGTTGCCCAACTAGTAGAGTTTGGAAAAAACTTCACGAAGGTATTAACAACCTTTTAGACGATATGAATTTGGAACAAGTTATTAAAGGAGAAATTCGTTAAACGGAGAAAGTTATGGTAAAAACACCAATTTATTTTGACCACGCGGCAACAACCCCATTAGATAAAAAGGTTTTAGAAAAAATGACGCCTTATCTTACCGACGTGTTCGGCAACGCAAATAGCCAACACGTGTTCGGCAGAGAAGCAATTAAGGCAGTTGATAACGCAAGGGATACAATTGCAAAGTTTATAAATTGTAGGCCAAGCGAATTATATTTTACTTCGGGTGGCACGGAATCGGATAACTGGGCAATTCGTGGCGTAGTGCATGCTTTTAAAAGCAAAGGCAATCGCCTAATTATAAGCCCAATCGAACACGCCGCAATGATAACTACTGCAAAGGCCTTGGAAAAAGAAGGCTTTGTAGTTGACTTTATGAAGGTGGATAAAGACGGGTTCGTTGACCTAGACCACTTAAAAAGTATAATGACCAAGGATACCATTTTCGTCGGTTGTATGCTTGCTAATAACGAAGTGGGAACGATAGAACCTATCAAAGAGATAGCAAAGATAGCGCACGAATACGGCGCAATAGCCTTTACCGACGCAGTTCAAGCGGCAGGGGTGCTAGATATAGACGTTAAGGATTTAGGCGTGGATTTAATGAGTATGAGTTCACATAAAATCTACGGTCCAAAAGGCGTAGGCGCATTGTATATCCGTAACGGCTTGCGTATAGAAAGCATTATAACGGGTGGTCACCAAGAACGCACGAAGCGTGGTGGAACGACTAACGTTGCAGGCGTTGTTGGTTTTGCCGAAGCCTTCCGTATCGCTATGGCAGAAAGGGAAAAGAACTTTGAATACGTTACTTCTTTAAGGGATAGATTTATAGATAGAATCTTGCAAGAAGTGCCTTACGTAAAACTAAACGGTCCGTATAAAACCAATAGGCTTCCTGCGAATGCAGACTTTTCTTTTGAGTTTATAGAAGGCGAATCCATTTTATTTAGTTTGGATATAGCAGGCATAGCCGTTTCATCTGGTTCGGCTTGTTCGTCTGGTTCGCTAGAACCGTCGCACGTGCTTCTATCACTAGGACTTCCAGACGAATTGGCGCACGGCTCTATAAGATTTTCATTTGGTAAGCACAACACCGTAGAAGAAGTTGACTACGCCGTTGAAGAAATTAAATCGGCAGTTAAAAGACTAAGGGAAATGTCCCCACTATTCAATGCAAAAGGAGAAATTAAAAATGTATAACGAAAAAGTAATGGAAGTATTCCGTAACCCCAAAAACGTTGGGGAAATAGAAAATGCCGACGGCGTTGGCAGAGTGGGTAACGCAAGTTGTGGCGATATAATGGAAATTCAACTTAAAATAGAAAACGATATCATAGTTGACGCTAAGTTCAAAACCTTTGGTTGCGCCGCTGCGATAGCAACTAGTTCTACGGCAACCGAAATGATAAAAGGTATGCCCGTTGAAGAAGCGCTAAAGGTAACCAACAAAAAGGTTGTTGAAACTTTAGGTGGCTTGCCATCGCAAAAACTACACTGTTCAGTTCTTGCAGAAGAAGCAATAAAAAAGGCTATCGAAGACTATTTGGCAAAGAAAAACGCCTAAAAGATAGCATAATTCGTCATATTTTGCCCATAATAGCCATAGGGGGTTGATTATGAACGATAAATTTTTATGTGGCGTAATTTTAGGAATGCTTGGTGGCGCAGTTTTAGCAACTAACTCTGCAAAGGCAAGACAAATTGTTAAAGACGGTCAACAAGAAGTCCAAAAAAAGGTTGAACAAATAACCAAGCCAAAACAAAAAGTGTAAATAAAAAGTAAATAAAAAAGGTCGCTTTTGCGACCTTTTATTTTGTAAATTTTTCCCCTGTTATAAGAAAATTTATATCTACGTTAAAGTATTTTGACATATCTACTAATAACTCAAGGGTAGGTTGTCTTTTGCCGTTTTCATAATACGAAAGGCTTTCTCTGGAAATATTTAAGTCAAGAGCAACCTTTTGTTGCGAAAACTTTTTACTTTTGCGTATTTGTTTTAACCCAATCATATTATTCCCCTTGACTATATTTTAACAATTTGTTACAATAAAAATGTAACAAGGTGTTACAAAACTAATTTAAGGAGAATCTTCTGTGTGGTGTATTAAGTGTGGCAGGCAAGGAAAAAATGAATCTTGTGATTATTGTGGTGGCTTAATGGTTGACTATAATCCAAAGGACAATGTTGTGCTATATGATAAAAAGGTTATAAAAATACCGTCAAAAAATGGGGGATATTGTTATAGGTGTGGGAAGTATAGTGGTTCTTCGCATAAAATGTGTGCTTATTGTGGGGGAGATTTATTTACTATACAACACACAACTGTTCCAAAAAAAGTATATAATTATAGAAAAAAAGTTGGCAAGAACAATGCTTGGATTGGAGTGATTTGTGGGCTTTTTATTCCATTTTTTGGGTTTTTGATAGGACTTGGGTATGATGAAGGAACAATAGATAAAAAAACTTTTATTGATGGGTATGTTGGGGGAGTTATATGTAGGTGGCTTGTTTCAGTCATTGTCGGAATACTAATTTACCTAATGAATTTTGCATTTATTTATTCACAAATACCCAATTTTTGACGTATTTATGATAGCAACGGTTGAAATTAAAAAACACGCCATTGGCGTGTTTTTATTTTTTAAATTTTTTAAGCAAAGATTGCTATTGAAATAGTGCAGTAAATAATTAATGATAATGCGTCGACTATAGTCGTCATAACGGGGCTTGCTACTACTGCTGGGTCAAGTTTAATGAGTTTTGCGCCGATTGGTAGTAGACACCCAACTATTTTTGCCATTACAACGCTGATTAACACTACTGCAGATATAACCGTTGCAATATCCACGGTAATGCTATTATCGTAAAGCCTATCTAGAAGCATTAGTTTTCCAAAACATATAATAGCAACGGAAAGTCCAAGTAAAAGCGATGCTAAAAGTTCTTTCAAAATTACCTTTAGGGTGTCTTTTGGTCGGACTTCGTTAAGAGCAAGCGCACGTATAATGGTAACCGAAGTTTGCCCACCTGCGTTACCAGCCGTTCCCATTAGCATTGGCACGAATGCGTATAAAACGGGCATAAGTTTTGCTTCGTAGCCAGAAATTATAACGCTTGTAAAGGTAGAAGTTATCATAAGTAGGGCAAGCCAAGGGAAACGTGCTTTCCAAATCTTAAAAACGCTTTGTTTTAAGTATGGCGTTTCATCTGGCAAGATTGCCGCCATCTTTTGGATATCTTCAGTTGCTTCTTCTTGTATAACGTCAACTGCGTCGTCGACGGTTACTATTCCGACCAAACAACCTTCGTGGTCGATAACGGGCAGAGCGATGAAGTCGTAGTCAGAAAACTTTTGCGCAACCATTTCTTTATCTTCTAGGGTGTCAACCGTTATAACGTTTGGCTCCATTATGTTTTCGATAAGGTCGGTTTTTTCTGCGAACAACAAATCTTTTACCGTAACAACGCCGATTAGGTGTTTTTGTCTATCCGTTACGTAGCAAGTGTAAATGGTTTCGTTATTTTGCCCCGTCTTTGCAATTTTGTTAAAAGCGTCTTCCACCGTAAATTTTGCCGAAAAAGAAGTAAACTCGGTGGTCATAATAGAGCCTGCAGAATCGTCGGGGTATTTTAGTAACTCGTTAATTTGCTTTCTATCTGCTGGGTCGGAGTTTTTAAGAATACGTTTAACCACGTTGGCAGGCATTTCTTCAATAACGTCAACGGTATCGTCTAAAAACATATCGTCGATAACGGCTTTAAGTTCTTTATCGGTAAACGCTTTTATAAGCCTTTCTTGTGTGTCTGAATCTATTTCAATAAATACGTCTGAAGCAAGTTCTTTTGGCAGTAATCTAAAAAACACAAGTTGGTCTTTTTCGTCAAGGTTATCTTCTATAAATCGGGCTATATCAAACGGCTCCATATCAAGCATTGTCATTCTTAAATCGGCAAATTTTCTGCTCTTAAAGTAATCTTCAAGTTTTTCATAATAAATTTCCAATTCTTCGTTCATAATATAACCTCCTTCAATAAAATAAAAAACCTATCGTTTCCGATAGGCAAAAAAACAAATTAGCCACTTAAATATAAGCGTTTAATTTAACCATGCTGGCTTTAGCACCGTAGGGCGGTGAAACTGCATTAAATCACGCCTTGTTTTCGACGTGGTTTGCTAACCAACTAATAGTGTCTCCACCATTTCGCGGCAGCAGTCCATATCCCTATGGTAGCCTTACCTACCGGAGTATATGAGTTTGTATAAGTAGTGTATATCTTTACGCTTGCCTTGTCAATGATTTTTGCATCATTTACAAAATTTAGCCAATATTTTATAATTATTCGGGGGTATCTTCGCCGTCTATACGCACGTCGAATACTATGCTTTTATTATATTCTCTTAATGCTAGCACGAAATTATCGTATTCCGACGGGGAAATTATAATTACCGTATACTTATCGTCTAGCGAATAAACGACTAGTTTATCACTTTTTTTAAAGTGGCAAACTTCTTTAATTTCCGTAATTGCAAGTTTGGTTTTAATAACGCCAAAGCATACGGTTAGATTTTTGCCGTCAACCGTATATTTACTAAATAGGGCTATCGATAAAGATACTGCCGTTAAAATTAGGCATAATAAACACATTATGGCTGACGTTACGGTTTTGATAGTGTTTATCGGCAAATACACTATAACGTTATAAATATTCCAAGCGCACCCTGCCAAGGAAAACCCTAAAACTGTCAATAGTAAAACCCAAATTAAGGGCTTAAATTTAATCTTAAACGACTTCATAACCTTATTGTAACTCATTAAAGATTAAAAATCAAGAGCGAAAAATAACTTTTTTTGTCTTACAACTTAATCGTTTGCTTGCATAAAAGGTGTAGATGTAGTATACTTTCTTTTGTAAATAAAAAGTTGGAGATTACTATGGTTAAACTTATAAACAAAGGGGTAATTTACAAAAACGGAAAAATTGTAAGGGCAAATGCAAACGATAAAGCAAACGCTTGTAAAACTATGGCTTATCAAATTTTGCAAAGCCACAACCTTTCTAACGTTCCAGAAAAACTTAACGTTAAGTTTGATGAAATTACTTCACACGATATTACCTACGTAGGCATTATTCAAACGGCAAAGGCTTCGGGGCTTGATAAATTCCCATTGCCTTATACCTTAACTAACTGCCACAACTCTTTGTGCGCCGTTGGTGGAACTATCAATGAAGACGACCACGTTTTCGGTCTTTCTGCCGCTAAAAAATACGGTGGAGCATTCGTTCCCCCACACCTTGCAGTTATTCACCAATATATCCGTGAAATGCGCGCCTTTTGTGGTGGAATGATTTTGGGCTCTGACTCTCACACTAGATACGGTGCCTTAGGCACACTTGCCGTTGGTGAAGGTGGCCCAGAACTTGTTAAACAACTTCTTAATAGAACTTACGATTTAGATATGCCGGAAGTAGTTGCCGTTCAATTAAAGGGTAGATTAAGAAAGGGCGTTGGCCCACACGACGTTGCGCTTGCGCTAGTTAAAGCAACGTTTAAGAATGGTTTCGTTAAGAATAGAGTTTTGGAATTCGTTGGTAACGGTATCAAAACCCTTTCTATGGATTTTAGAAACGGTATTGACGTTATGACTACCGAAACTACTTGTCTTTCTTCTATTTGGATGACCGACGATAAAACCAAGGCTTATTACGCTGAACACGGCAGAGTTGGTGCGTATAAGCAAATGTCCCCAGAAGAAGGCGCTTATTACGATAAAGGTATCGTTATTGACCTATCAAAGGTAGAACCTATGATAGCGCTACCTTTCCACCCATCAAACGCATATACGATTAGGGAATTTTTATCTCGCCCATACGAATTGTTAAAAGAATGTGAAGAAGCCGGCAACAAGTTATTGCCTGCAGGCAAAGGTCAATTCCGTTTAACCGATAAGATAAAAGACGGTAAGGTTTACGTTGAACAAGGCGTAATCGCAGGTTGCGCTGGTGGTATGTATGAAAACATTGCCGAAGCGTCGGACATTTTAGGGGAAACTGCAATCAATAATAACGACTTTACCCTAGACGTTTACCCATCTTCTCAACCCGTATATAAAGGGCTTGTTGATACGGGGTATATCGGTAAACTTATGGATAACGGCGCAGTTATAAAAACGGCGTTCTGTGGTCCGTGTTTTGGCGCTGGCGACGTTCCACAAAACAACGGCTTGTCCATTCGTCACACTACTAGAAACTTTGAAAGTAGAGAAGGTAGCAAGCCTGCAAACGGTCAACTTTCAGCAGTTGCGCTTATGGACGCAAGAAGTATCGCTGCAACGGCTAAAAACGGTGGCGCTATTACTTCGGCTATGGATGTGGAATATTCAAGCAAAATCAAAAAGTATAGATTTGACAATAAAATCTATCGTTCAAGAGTATTTAACGGTGTAGAAAAGGCAGACGCTAACGCAAGCCTAGTTTACGGCCCAAACATTGCCGATTGGCCAAAAATGGAAGAACTAAAGGATAATTTATTACTTAAAGTTGTTTCCGTGCTTAACGACCCCGTTACCACTACCGACGAACTTATTCCTTCTGGCGAAACGTCTTCATACCGTTCTAACCCACTTAAACTTGCAGAATTTGCTCTTTCTAGAAAAGACCCTGAATACGTTGCAAGGGCAAAGGCAGTTAAAACTGAAGGTTTCCCACAAGACCTTGGTCTAGACGAAAATACTACGACCTACGGTAGCGTAGTTTGTTCAATAAAACCGGGCGACGGCTCTGCAAGAGAACAAGCGGCGTCTTGTCAAAGGGTGTTAGGTGGCGTTGCAAACGTTGCAAAAGAATACGCAACCAAGCGTTATAGAAGCAATCTTATAAATTGGGGAATGCTTCCACTACTTGCCGATAAAAACGATTTTAACGTTGGCGAATATATTTACATAGAAAACGTTAAACAGGGTATAGAAAGTGGCGCAAAAGAATTCAAGGCAAAGATTTTAGGCGCAAATCCACGTCAAATTACTTTAAAGATGGACGCTCTAACCGATTCAGAAAAACAAATAATCTTAAAGGGTTGTCTAATCAATTACTATAAAGGTTAAATACTGATGCTCGCAACGGTCGTTGCGAGCATTTTTCATTTTACCCTTGCATACAATTAAAAGGGTGAAAATATGAGTTTTATTGACGTTATAAAAGAAACGCTTATAAAAGAAGAATTTCCAGCCCCGTTTTTTCGTGCAGTAATGCTTGGGGATAACGCTTTTTATTTGGAAGGCGTGGTTTCTATTTTAGATTTTACTAGCCAAGAAATTACCGTGCGACTTAAAAAGGGTGGAGTTACCTTACTAGGGGAAGATTTTAAGATTGTAAAATATTCTCAAGGGGATTTAGCCGTTTGTGGAAAAATAAAATCGGTTCAAAGAATTTGAAAAGCGTTTATTACGTTTACAGCGTAGACGGGCTTAATCAAAACAAACTAATAAACACACTCATAAAAGGTGGAATTACCCTTTATAACGTTAATAAAATTTCACCGTCTAAAATGACTTTTAGCATTAGCGCTAACCAAAACGAAAAACTTTTTGCAATAATCGACAATATATGTTATACTAATATAGATAATAACTTAAAAAGTGTTGAAACTACCGTAAAAAGTGGTATAATAAATTTAAGAAAAAACAAAGGGCGCAAACCTAGTGGTGAAAGTTTTTCTCGTAGTAAGGCGCAATGTGGTTACGACCTTCGTAGAATAAGAACGTTGGGCAAGGGTTTGCCATTTTATTTACTACTTAAAAACCTTGGCGTAGCCGTTGGAATATTGTTTTTTATAATACTTACAACTTTTTCTAACGATTATATTTTTGGGTTTAAGTTTACGGGTAGTGGAAGCGTTTACGAACGTCAAACGATGGAACTGCTACGGCAAAACGGCGTTGACGTTAATAAAAGATTTTCTTCCTTTGACTTAAACTATTTATCGGATAAAATTTTGCAAAACAGCCCCTATCTAACCTTTGTTCAATGCTATAAAAAGGGCAACTTATTCGTGGTGGAACTGCGTGAGAGTAAAGAATCTCCACCGACGCTAGACTGTTCGGTAAAAAAACTTTTATCCACCGTAGACGGCGTGGTAAACGAAGTCAAGGTTTATCGTGGAACGGCGCTTGTGCAAACGGGTGATACGGTTAAGGTGGGCGACGTTCTTGTCGACGGGTATTCTGAAATCAAAGACGGTGTGGTGGAAACCAACGTTCTTGCCATCGTAACGGTAACGACCACCGTTCAATATCAATATTTTTTTAAGGAACAAAATTGCCAAGACTATGCGCTTCTACTTGCAGAAGGGGAACTTGGCGATAAACAAATAACTAATAGCGCAGTAACCGTTAACCAAACTGACGGTGGATTTAATTACCTTGTAGACTTAGATTATAGCGTGGTAATTACTGCAGGATAAAAAGGAAAACTTATGAAAAAACTAACAGCAAAAACACTTGTCAAATGGTCCAAAAAAGACGTAACGAAGGTAGTTTTAACTTACGTGTTAAACCTTTTCGTTATGGCTTTTTTATTCATTTTTTTGGAATTTATAAACGGTGACTTTGAAACGGCGCACCTATCTTTATATTTTTCAAATCCACAATACTTTCTTAACTTTTTTATACTAATAACCGTCATATCTTTCTTTATGGCGCTATGCTTTTTAATAACCGACAAAAACTTTTTGCATGAAGCCGGCAATTCCGAAATGATGTTCCTTATAATGGAATTATCTATCGTTTTCTGCTTTTTAACTAGCAAATACGTTCACCCATATTTTTCACCTTTTGCGTTTGCGTCGCTTATGGCTCTATATCTAACCAACGCAAGGAACTCTTTGTATATGACCACTATATTTAGTTTCGTGTTTATAGTGTTCTTTACCTTTTTGGGGCTTAACGAAAACTTCTTGGGCAACCTAGAACAATCGGTATTATTCTTCGTAATAAATCTTGCGTCTGGCATGCTTGCAACTTTCGTTATGAACGGCGTATATTCAAGGCTTAAATTAATGCTACGCAGTTTTATAATTTCCTTGCCTAACCTAGTCGGCGTTAGTCTAACCTTGATTGCATACGGCGAACCTTCTTTGGTTACGGCATACGTTGCGGCATTCTTCTCTGGTCCTATTGCCGTTTCGGCGTTTATGATTTTCTTGCCTATTTACGAAGCGCTTTTCAAAAAAGTTTCTTGCTTTAAATATGCAGAACTTACCGACCACAAATCAAAGTTTATTAGAAAGATGATTGAAGAAGCCCCCGGCACTTTCAATCACTCCATAATCGTTTCCAACATAGCAGAAGCGTGCGCAACTGCGATTGGCGAAGACGCTTTACTTGCTAGAACGTGCGCTTATTATCACGACGTTGGTAAACTTCGTCGTCCAGAGTTCTTTAAGGAAAACCAAGCAGACGGGGTAAACATGCACGACGATTTAACCCCAGAACTTTCTGCAAATATAATAAAGTCGCATACTAAAGACGGACACGACCTTTTGATTAAGAGTAGAATTCCAAAAGAGATTGCCGACGTTTGTTTACAACACCACGGCACTTCTGCTATTTTGTTCTTCTACGATAAGGCTAAAAAGTATACCGACGGCGAAGTTGATATTGCGCAATTCTGTTACCCAGGTCCAAAGCCAAGGTCAAAGGTTGCTTCTATCCTTATGATTGCAGACAGCGCAGAAGCCGCAACTCGCACGCTTAAAGATAGGTCTAGAGAAAACGTTGACAAGGTTGTTAGAAAACTAGTTAACGATAGAATGAAGTTAGGTCAATTCGACGAATGTGAAATTACCTTAAAGGAAATTGCAATCATAGTAGATACCGTTGTAAACAGTCTTACGGGTGTATATCACCGTAGAGTGGAATATCCAAAGGTAGCGCTACCTGATTTTGAAGATAACAAAGGCTAAAATATGGGAAAATTACTTTTAGAAACGGAAAAGGATATAAATTTAGATTATTTAGCTCAAGCAGTTTACAAGGTGCTAGGGCAAAAGGATAATCTACTTGCAGAACTTATATTCGTTTCGGCTGAAGAAATTCGTGAATTAAATAAAACGACTCGTGGCATAGATAAGGTAACCGACGTGCTTTCATACCCAACCCTAGACGGCGTAAGGGGAAAGGTTTTACTAAAAAAAGATTTTCCTACCGACGTGGACGGGGACAACCTTTTGATAGGCTCTATTGCAATGTGTATGGATAAAATCAAAGAGCAAGCGCTAGAGTTTGGGCATAGCGAAGAAAGGGAAAGGGACTATCTTATTATTCACGGGCTAATGCACTTGTTTGGTTACGACCATATTGACGAAAAAGATAAAATTTTAATGAGAGAAAAAGAAAAAGCCACTTTGGCTTTATTAGGAATACAAGAATGAAAAGTGGATACGTTGCAGTTATAGGTAGAGCAAATGCAGGCAAAAGCACCCTAGTTAACGTAATGGTTGGCGAAAAGGTTGCAATAGTTTCTCCAAAGCCACAAACGACCAGAGATAGAATTACGGGGGTATTAACTACCGACGATTATCAAATAGCATTCGTAGACACGCCGGGGCTTTACAAGGCAGATAACTTGCTAAACTCCGTCATGCAAAAAACCGTGCAAGATTCTATTGAAGACGTGGACCTTGTATTGTTCGTGCTAGACGCACACGCAGGTATTTCCGACAAGGATAAAAGCCTTCTAAACAAATTTACCAACCTAAAAATTCCAACAGTTTTAGCGTTAACTAAAACTGACATTATGCCCGAAAACTTGCTTATAAGCGAACTTGGTAGATTACAAATGGATAACTTGGAAGTCGTTCCCGTTTCTGCTAGAAAAAACCGTAACGTAAAAGAACTTATAAAGGTTATCGTGGATAAACTTCCCGAAGGGGAAAAACTTTTTGACTTTGACATAGTGTCTGATAGGTCAGAAAAGTTTATGATTTCTGAAATCGTGCGTGAAAAGATTTTGCTTAAATGCGACAAGGAAGTTCCACACGGGGTATGCGTGCTTGTCAATAAGTTTGACAACGACGAAAGAAAAAAGGTTTGTGATATTAGCGTGGATATTATTTGTGAAAGACCTAATCACAAATCAATAATTATTGGTAAGGGTGGTAGTAAGATAAAGGAAATTTCTTCCTTTGCTCGCCAAGAAATGGAAAAGTTTTTAGGTAAAAAGGTGTTCTTAACTACATACGTAAAGGTAAAAGAAGATTGGCGAAACTCTGCATTCTTGCTTAAAGAACACGGCTACGGCGAACAATAAGCGAATAATAAACTAATAGTTTAACCATACTATCTTGAAAAGGAGATAGTATGGAAAAGAATAAAAATCATAATTACGTTGATAAAGCAGATTCGTATTGGAAACTTTTTGAAAAGACGGGCAATATTTCTTTTTACCTTTTATACAAAAGGATGACGGGTGACGGGTCTGGCATTTAAGGAACTTTATGGAAGAAAAATACAGCGGAATAGTTTTAGCCGGAGTTAACTTTGGCGAAAATGATAAAATACTTAACGTGTTCACCTTGGAACAGGGGGTAGTTTCTGCAAAAATCAAAGGGGTAAAAAAGGCAGGGGCAAAGTTAAAGTTTGCATCCGAGCCTTTTTGTTTTGCAGAATTTTTATTTGCAAAAACGGGCAAGAATAGAACTGTTACGGGCGCAACCTTAATTGAAAGTTTTTACCCAATAAGAGAAGATTTAGAAAAATATTTTGCAGGTGGAACGATTTTAGAGTTTTGCAAAAAGTTTTTAAGGGAAGGCATTTGCGACAAATCACTATTTTCACTTGTAATACAAACCTTAAAAGACCTAGCGTTTAGCGACGTTCTTCCACAACAAACACTTGTTAAATTTTTACTATCAGCACTTTCGCTATCGGGGTATGCTATAAACGTAAACGGTTGTTTTTCTTGTCAAGCGCCCATAAAGGGCAGGGTTTTTTTTGATTACGAATACGGTGGCTTTTTCTGTGAAGAGTGTAGAACGGATAATTGCAGAGAAGTTAGTTTTCATACCCTTTCAGCCCTTAACAGGCTAGAAAATGGCGAAAGTTTACCCAAAGACCAACTAATAAAACCACTTAAACTTTTAGATTTTTATATAACGCAAAAAACCGAAGAAAAGTTAAATTCCTTGAAGGAATTGATAAATATATCTAATTAACGTAGTTAAATAGATAAAAATACGTTTATTTACTTGAAAAAATATAAAAAATAGTGTATTATATATACCTAAAAAACAGATTGGGTGGAAAAACATTTTCTAAAGGAGAAAATATGAAATACGTTTATTTATTTAGCGAAGGCGACGCTTCAATGCGTGAACTTCTAGGGGGAAAGGGCGCAAACCTTGCAGAAATGACTAAAATTGGTCTACCTGTTCCACAAGGTTTTACCATTACGACCGAAGCTTGCACCAAGTATTATGAAGACGGCAAGCAAATTAACGACGATATTATGGGTCAAATTATGGAATACATCGAAAAGATGGAAGCCATTACCGGTAAAAAATTCGGCGATTTAGAAAACCCACTTTTAGTTTCCGTTCGTTCTGGCGCTAGAGCATCAATGCCAGGTATGATGGATACCATTCTTAACCTTGGTCTTAACGAACAAGTTGTTGAAGTTATGGCTTCAAAATCAGGCAACCCAAGATGGGCTTACGACTGTTACAGAAGATTTATTCAAATGTATTCAGACGTAGTTATGGAAGTTGGTAAAAAGTATTTTGAACAACTTATCGACAAAATGAAAGAAGAAAAGGGCGTTAAACTTGACGTTGAACTTACTGCCGACGACTTAAAGGAACTTGCAAACCAATTTAAGGCAGAATATAAAGCAAAAATTGGTCAAGACTTCCCATCAGACCCTAAAGAACAACTTATCGGCGCAGTTAAAGCCGTTTTCCGTTCTTGGGACAACCCACGTGCTAACGTATATCGTCGTGATAACGATATTCCATATAGTTGGGGAACTGCAGTTAACGTTCAAGCAATGGCTTTTGGTAACATGGGCGAAGATTGTGGAACGGGCGTTGCATTTACCCGAGACCCTGCAACGGGCGAAAAGAAACTTATGGGTGAATTCCTAACCAACGCGCAAGGTGAAGACGTTGTTGCCGGTGTTAGAACACCAATGCCTATCGCTCAAATGGCTGAAAAATTCCCTGAAGCGTTTGCTCAATTCAAAAACGTTTGCGCAATCTTGGAAGACCATTATAGAGATATGCAAGATATGGAATTTACCGTTGAACACGGCAAACTCTATATGCTTCAAACTAGAAACGGTAAAAGAACTGCTGCCGCAGCCCTTCAAATCGCTTGCGATTTAGTTGACGAAGGTATGATTGACGAAAAGCAAGCAGTATTGATGATTGACCCAAGAAACCTAGATACCTTATTGCACCCACAATTCGACACTAAAGCATTAAAGGACGCTGTTCCAGTTGCTCGTGCGCTCGGCGCATCTCCAGGCGCTGCTTGTGGTAAAATCGTTTTCACTGCTGAAGACGCTAAAGTGTGGAAGGCTAGGGGCGAAAAGGTTGTTCTTGTTCGTCTAGAAACTTCACCTGAAGATATTGAAGGCATGAAGGCTTCTCAAGGTATTTTAACGGCGCGTGGTGGTATGACTTCTCACGCTGCAGTTGTTGCTCGTGGCATGGGAACTTGCTGTGTATCAGGTTGTTCTGCAATCACAAGTTTTGACGAAGAAAACAAGACTTTCGTTCTTTCTGGTAAAACTTATAAAGAAGGTGACATTATCTCTCTTGACGGTTCTACCGGCGCTATCTTCGACGGCGCTATTGCAACCGTTGACGCATCTGTTTCTGGCAACTTTGGTAGAATTATGGCTTGGGCAGATAAATATCGTGCGCTTGGCGTTCGCACTAACGCCGATACCCCTAAGGACGCTGCTAAAGCACGTGAACTTGGCGCAGAAGGTATAGGACTTTGCAGAACGGAACACATGTTCTTTGAAGAAGGTAGAATTGAAGCCTTCCGTGAAATGATTTGTTCTGACACCGTAGAAGAAAGAGAAGCCGCATTAGAAAAAATTCTTCCAATGCAACAAGGCGACTTTGAAAAACTTTACGTTGCATTAGAAGGTAACCCCGTTACCATTCGTTTCCTTGACCCACCACTACACGAATTCGTTCCTACTGAAGAAGCAGATATCGAAGCGCTTGCAAAGGCTCAAGGTAAATCAGTTGACGCTATTAAGAGCATCATCAACGGCTTGCACGAAGCCAACCCAATGATGGGGCATCGTGGTTGTCGTTTAAGCGTTACTTATCCTGAAATCGCTAAAATGCAAACTAAGGCAGTTATTCGCGCCGCTATCAACGTTCAAGCCAGCCACCCAGAATGGAAAATTGTTCCTGAAATTATGATTCCACTTGTTGGCGAACCAAAAGAATTAAAATACGTTAAAGATATAGTAGTTGCTACTGCCGATGCTGAAATTAAATGCGCTAAAGCAGACATTAAGTATGAAGTTGGAACTATGATAGAAATTCCACGTGCTTGCTTAACTGCTGACGAAATCGCAAAAGAAGCAGAATTCTTCTGCTTTGGAACTAACGACTTAACTCAAATGACCTACGGCTTTAGTCGTGACGACGCCGGTAAGTTCTTAACGGCTTACTACGACACCAAGATTTTTGAAAACGACCCATTTGCTAAACTTGACCAAGTTGGCGTAGGCAAACTTATGAAGATGGCAGTTAGTCTTGGCAAGGAAGTTCGCAAAGAACTCCACGTTGGTATTTGTGGCGAACACGGTGGCGACCCTGCATCTGTAGAATTCTGTCATAAGATAGGTCTTACATACGTATCTTGTTCACCTTTCCGTGTTCCTATTGCTAGACTTGCAGCTGCGCAAGCGAATATTAAGAACCCAAGAGTGTAAAAGTTTTTGGTAATTTAACTTATTTCACAATACAATAAATTTCGGCGAGAAAAAATTTCTCGCCGACTTTTTTTAAAATATTTACTTTTTAAGGGTGTTTTTGTTTGCCTTAAAAATTTTATAGTGCTATCATTAAATAAACGGATTGGGGCTGAGCCAAACAGTCTAAAATAAAAAGTATTTTGGCAAAGGCAATAAAATGCTTAAAAAAAATGACGTAAATATGTTGTCTGGCTCTATTTTTAAAGGGCTGTTTGTTATCGCCATACCTGTTATGGTTATGAACATTCTGCAATCGATTTATAACATAATCGATATGACCATCTTAAAGGTTTACGATACAGGTAATTCGGTTGGAGCGGTTGGCGTAAGTGGGTATCTAATAACTCTCGTTACTGGGCTTTTGGTTGGTATTGCTTCGGGAACTAACGTTGTAATTGCCCGTCATATAGGAAAGGGTGATGAAGAAAGCGCCCAAAAAGCAGTTGGAACAGCAATCTTATTTTCAATTTTTGGTGGCTTAACTTTAACGGTTATAGGTGTTTTTGGAGCAAGGCTATTCCTTACCTGGATGAACTGTTCGGAAGAACTTTTGCCACAAGCCGTGTTGTATTTTAGGCTTTATTTTATTGGCGTTCCTATAACAATGGTATATAACTTTTGCGCGGCAATATTAAGGTCTACAGGCGACTCTAAACGCCCAATGATTTATCTAACCATTGCGGGGGCAGTAAAGATTGGGGCAACTTTCCTTTTCGTTGGTGTATTCAAAATTGGTATAACTGGCGTTGCGTTAGCCACCATTCTTTCTTGGGCTGTTTCTGCCATTTTAGGTATTCTAGCACTTATTAGAAATAAAGGTGCAATTAGGCTCAGAAAAAAATATCTACGCATTTATGGTAGAGAACTTAAAGAAATGCTTTTTCTAGGTATTCCTGCAGGTGTTCAAAGTGCACTTTATTCTATTGCAAACGTTATTATTTCTGCAACGGTAAATACCTTTGGAACGGCAGCAACTACTGGAATTTCAATAGCAAACCAATTTGATGGAATTATGTATCAAATTTCCGTTGCTCCATCACTTGCCGTTATGGCTTACGTTAGTCAAAACGTTGGGGCAGGAAACATTAAGAGAGCTAAAGAAGCAACGATGAAGGGAATGCTGATTACCGTAGTGCTGGGCGCATCGTTTGGTGCACTATCGGCAATATTTTCGGGGCCGTTGTCTTCAATAATGTCAGATGACCCCGTTGCTATAGCTTACTCGCAGCAGAAAATGGTCATTATCTCGGCAACCTATTTCTTGAGTGGTGTAAACGAAGTTTTAGGTGCGTCTATGCGTGGTATGAGAAGACCAATCGTCGCAATGGTATCTACTATGATATTTATGTGTGGTATAAGATTTATTTGGGTTTACTTAATATTCCCACTCTTCCCAACTGACCATGCTTTAACTTATTTATATCTCATTTGGCCAATCGGTTGGATACTCTCTATAATAACAATGTTGTGTTTCTTCTTCCCAACGGTAAGCAAGTTAAAAAGAAAGAATCAAATTAATCAAAAACTTCAATAAGAAAATAATGTAAAAGAAAAAACTCGACTTTTTAAGTCGAGTTTTTTGGTTGTTAGAAATTAAATTATTTACAAAGTTCTTCTGCCATAGCGATAATTTGCTTTTGATTTTCGCTATTCATAGCGCAAAGAATTTTAACTTCCGACTCTAGGTAGTTAAGGTTTTTGCACTTTTCAAGCATACCCTTCATAACCTTGGTGGCAACGGGCGCCCAACTGCCGTTTTCAATAAAACCAACCGTCTTGTTTTGGAAGTTTCTCTCTACTAGGTGGTTTATAAACTCACGCATAAAGGGGAAGACTTCTCCGTTATAAGTAGTGGTTGCAAGAACTATTTTGCCGTAACGGAAAGCGTCTTCAACGGCTTCAGCCATATCGCACCTTGCTAAATCGTTCACGGCAACCTTTTCGCCTTTAGATTCTAGTTCCCTTGCAAGAAGTTCAACTGCCTTTTTTGTATGACCGTAAACGGAAGTGTATGCAATAACCGTGCCTTCAGATTCCACCCCGTAAGACGACCAAATGTTATATAGGTTGATATAGTAGCCTAAGTTTTCAGTAAGAATAGGTCCGTGCAAAGGGCAAATGGTTTTAATATCTAGTGCGCTTGCCTTTTTAAGAAGGGTTTGCGCTTGTGCGCCGTATTTACCAACGATACCAAAATAATATCTTCTTGCTTCGCACGCCCAATCTTCTTCTACGTCTAACGCACCGAATTTGCCGAATGCGTCTGCAGAGAAAAGAATTTTTTCCGTGCTTTCATAAGATACTATAACTTCTGGCCAATGCACCATAGGCGCAGTAACGAAGGTTAGCGTATGTTCGCCAAGAGAAAGGGTAGAGCCTTCGCCAACAACCACTTGTCTGTCAGCAAAATCACTTCCAAAATAGTTTTTCATCATAACGAAAGCCTTGGAAGAAGAAACTATTTTGCAGTCGGGGTATTTTTCAGTAAAAGCAAAAATGCTTCCCGAATGGTCGGGCTCCATATGTTGAACGACAAGATAACTAGGCGCAACGCCGTTTGTTGCCTTGTCAAGATTGTCAAGCCATTCGCTTGTAAAATGAGCGTCAACGGTATCCATAACGGTAATATTTTGGTCGATAATTACGTAAGAATTATAAGCCATTCCGTTTGGAACGTCGTATTGACCTTCAAAAAGGTCAACGTTATGGTCGTTAACTCCAATATATATAACGTTTTTAGAAAATTCCATAAAAAACTCCTAGATTGTTAATAAATATTATTAACAATTATAAATATTTTTTAACGAACTGTCAATAAAAAACGCCCGACCATTTAGTCGGGCGAAAACTTTATTTTATTATAAAGCATTAAAATTTTTTACTTTTGTTCTTGAACTTTTTTAGGGGATTTGCCAAACTGTTTTTTGAATAGTTTGCAAAAATATCCCACGTCGTTAAAGCCACAAAGACTTGCTATTTCTTGAACTTGTTTATTAGTATTAAGCAAAAGTGTATTGGCAACTTTTAGGCGATATTCGTTTAAATAGTTTATTGCGCTAGTTCCCATAACTTGTTTGAATACCCTGCAAAAGTGGAATTTACTAACCGAACATTTTTCACTTAAAAAATCAAGAGAAAAGTCTTTAGCGTATTCGTCACGTATAGTTCTTAGGGCAGGTTCGATAATTTTATAGTAGTCAACCACGTCGGAATCGGCGTTTGTTTCCTTACTTGATACGGCGTTTTTAAGAAGCCAAGAAAACAGTTGGCAAACGTATCCGTAAAGGGCTAGCATGTTAAGTGATGAATTTTCTTTTGTAAGGCTGACCATATTTAGAATAACGTTTTTAACGTATTCGTCAGGTTTAACAAGGTTGTTAAAACATAGTTTTTTGCCAAAGAATAAATTCCTTAAGTTAAAGTCGGCTTCGCCCAAGTTATCAAAGAAGTTAAGCCCAATCATTAAAAGGTGGTATTTTCCACGTTTATCTCCACCAACGTCGACGGTAGAGTGAACTTGGTATGGGTTTATTACCACAAGGTCGCCACTATTAACGTTAAAAGTTTCGTTGCCGATTAATAGGGAAGAGGACCCGTCTATAAAAAGTTTAATTTCCACGGCTTCGTGAATAGCGCTGCTAGATTTTTCGACGTTGTCCACGATAGAAACTCTGTCTGGAAAGACTAGCAATGGATGAGATTGGCTGGAAAAGAAAACGGAATCTGATAAACTCATAATAACACCTAAAATGATTTTACCACAAAAAGTTTCTTTCGTCAATTAGCGTTTAGTTAGAACCGTCGTTATTAAAACCGAACCATCTACCACCTTGTTTTTCTTTCTTATCGTTTTCTAAAAGTTCTTTATAGTTTTCCACAACTTTTCTGTAACAAAGCGCGTGTTTTTCTATTCTTTCCTTATCGAAGAACTTAAACCAAGGAACTTCAAAGCAATCTACATTTTCAGATTTTTCACAAGCGTTATCTAACTCTCTAACGTCTCTATCGCTAAAGGCTATTCTAGTAGGTTTACCCGTATGGTAAAGGTCTAAATTCTTGAAAAGATTGTGGGTGTGCAAGCAGTTGTTTCCACCTTCCCAACAATATTCAACGCCTTCGGCTCTAACGGCTTCGCAAAAACGCTTTACCGATAACCCACCTAGTTCTTCGGCTTTGTAATATCCGTGTGGGGAATACCATCCACCCATACTTGAGCCCGTGCTTTCGTCAACTCTTATAGGGTGAATACCGGGCAAGCCGTCAAGTAAATCCCAGAAGTAGTTCATTGCTTTTCTTATTTCTTCACAGCGCTTATCGTAGTATTTTAGTTGAACTCTACCCATAGCAGAACTTACTTGGTTAACTCTTCCTTTGCAACCACCAAGCGCAATGCCAAAACTATTTTTAAGGTCTTCGCTTTCTGTAATATTTGTTGCGTTGTTTCTTTCATAGTGAGCGTATGCTAGAGCGCGTTCATACATTTTTTTATCGTCAGTTACAAGCATTCCCATTTCGCCAGCGGCAAAAGCCTTCATGCTCATCAAACTCATTGCAGAAACGTGTCCAAACGTGCCAAGTTTTTTGCCTTTATACATACCACCTTGCGCGTGTGATACGTCTTCTATAACGTATAGGTTATGCTTGTTTGCTATTTCCATAATTCTATCCATATCGCAAGGGTAGGCAAAGTAGTGAACGACCATTATTGCTTTAGTTTTTGGGCTTATGCAACGTTCTATGTCGTCTGGGTCAATAACCAAGTTTTCGTTTATATTACAAAAAACGGGGGTTGCGCCAAAATTGAATGCAGAAGTTATTGACGCCCAATAAGTTTTAGTAGGGCAAATAATTTCATCACCATTGCCAAGTCCTACGGCGAACATGGCGGCAGTTAAACTCATCGTTCCGTTGCAGAAAGCAAGTGCGTGTTTTGTTCCAAGCCAGTTTGCAAATTCTTCTTGGAATTTTAAGGTAACGTCCGTGCCAGAAAAGGCGTTTCTTCTAACGACGTCAAGAATAGCGTCTTCGTCTTCTTTAGTTATAATAGGCCATTTGAAAAGGTCTGTATCTTTTAATTTTTCCATTACCGGTGTTCCACCGAGTAGCGCTAATTTTGACATAAAAATTTTTCTCCTTATCTAAATTTATATACGTTTTCTATAACGTCTAGTGAATTTAATCCGTCTTGCGAAGAAGAAATTAAAGTTTCGTTTTTCGTTATAGCGTTGATAAAATTGCGATATTGTTTTTGATGCTTTGTGTGGTCGAATATTTTGTTGGTGCTAGCACGTTCAGAATTTCCTGAAGAATCTATTTTAATTTTGTATTCTCCGTCTAGATAAAGGGTAGTAATTTCACTTTCGACAAGTTCTACAAAACCCCTTTCGCCGTGAATAATTATTTTTTTAGGGAAACCCGGTGGGGTAGCAGTTGAAGCCTGAATAATTCCCGATGCGCCGTTAGGATATCTAAGTAGGGCAACACAGTTATCTTCGCCTTCTATCTTGTGAACTTTAGTGTCCACGTTTGCGCAAAGAATGGTTGGTTTGCCTAGTATAAAATTCATAACGTCTACACCGTGAACGGCTTGGTTTATAAGTGCGCCACCACCGTCCATTTTAAGAGTGCCACGCCAAGGACTATTTTTATAATAATCTGGCTCTCGATAGTATTTTACGTAAAGGTCGCAGTTAGTTAGCGTGCCAAGTTGGTTGTTTTCTATAAGGCGTTTAACTTCAAGCACGTCTTTAGTAAAACGTTGTTGGGAAACGACGCTTACCTTTTTATTATATTTTTGCTCTGCTTGTTGAATCTTTTTGCAATCTTTAACGTTTAACGCCATAGGCTTTTCAGTTAAAACGTGTTTGCCTTTTTCAAGGGCAAGAATAGTTTGTTCTGCGTGCAAGCCACTTGGCGTGCAAAGGCTAACCGAATCTATATTCTCATCTTCAAGCATTTGCGTAAAACTCTCATAGGCTTTTATATTAAGTTCTTTGGCAAATTCCTTTGCTTTTTCGTAGTTGAAATCACAAACGCCGTATAAAACTGCGTCGTCTAGACCTTCTATGGCTTTAACGTGAACGCTTGATATTGCGCCACAACCAACAAGACCAATTCTAATCATATATTCTCCTTAAAGACCTAATAACTTTTCAGCGTTTAGTCTAACGAACTTGTTGTAGTTTTCTAAAGAAATCATTTTATCGTCTAACATTTTGTTTAAAAATTCTTCAAAAGCGAAGGGGTGAGTGTTAACTTCAGAGCATATATCACAGCCATAGAAAATTCTATCGGAAAATTCTTCTATAAATCTAGCGCAGTATTCTGGGTCACGCATAAACGCCCTATTTCCACTTCCTGCCGAAACGTCGCATAAAAGATTTTCGTTATCTCTTAAAAGTCTAGCAAGATTTCCTTCTTCCACCTTTCCCCAAGGATATAACTCTCTTTTATCACTCCTAGCAATTTCCGTCCAAAATAGTTGCGAATGCCCTAGTATTTTTAGTTTAGGAAACTTTTTAAGTGTTTTTTCTATTTGTGGAAGCCCTTTGTCGTCTACTATTCCGTAACTATTTCCCACAGCAGGGGAAATATGTATTGTTACGGGGAGTTCTAACTCTTGACAAATGCCGAAAATCCTTTGCATTCTAGGGTCTTCAACGGGAAGATTAGTGGTGAATTCCCCAAACCCTTTAGCGCCTAAAGATTTGTAATGAGATAGAATGTGTTCGTAATCGGGTTGTTCGTCTTTGTTTAAGGCGTATTGTCTAGGGTCTACGTTGCAAAACCATAAAAATCTATCAGGATATTTGTCAACAGCAGTTTTTGTTGCTTCCGAGGTCAATAGTTGATGCTGTGCATCGGGGGAAACTATGGGTAATAAAACACCTTTTTCTATATTTAACTTATCGTAAAACTCCAAAAGTTTTTCAGGAGTAATCATTGTGGTTTGGTTGTAAATGTATTTAGGTGCTATATCACCGAAAATATTACAATGAGCGTGTATATCAATTTTTTTAAGTTTTTCCATAAACGCCTCCTTTTTTTATCAATTTTATTTTATCATTAAAAATACTGCCTTTCAATAGGTAGTATTTGCAAAAAATAGGACGATATTGCTCAAAAACCAATAAAAAATTCTTTTAGAAATAAAAATCGACTAATTTTGGTAAAAAAATACCCGACGGATTTTCCGTCGGGTATATAAACGTTAATATATATTTATCTCATTTCATCAAGTCGTTTAGCAATATCTATGTGTTTTCCTGTTGTGATACTTTCGTTAGCAGAAATACCAATAAGGGCAGAAGTTATACCTGCAAAACTATCTGCAAGTTGACCAAGGTCTTCGTCGTTCTTTTCTCCAGCCATTAACATTCCCACAAGTAATGGGTCTGCGCCACCGTGTCTTCCTTTAAGAACGGGTAGGTCGTAACATTCATACTCACCTTCGTTTGTGAACACCTTTATAACAGGTTTTGAGTTAGGGTTGTCGCTTGGCGAAACGCCTTCGTAAACGGCAACACCCTTTTCACCCGTGATAACGATTTTTTGACCTTCGCCACGCAAAGAGAAAAGATTTAGACTATACGTTAAAAGCGCGCCACCCTTGTATAGAACGGATACCGACATATTATCGTAAATATTGCAATCATTTTTGTAGCAACATTTATCTCTTAAATATCCGTCTTCGTGTTGAGCCTTAAAGTAAAGTTCTTCGTCAAGTTCCACCGTTTGAGATTTATATGATTCGCATACGTCTTTTTTGTCGCAAACTCTGCAATACTCTGCAAAACACTTACTTTCGTCGCCGTAGAAAACTTGGTTACCGATAGCAGAAACCTTTGACGGTTCGTCGTCGATAATCCAATTTATAGCGTCAAAGTGGTGGGTGGATTTATGAACGAGCATACCACCCGAATTTTCCATTAATCTATGCCAACGCTTAAAATAGTCGCCACCGTGCCAACGGTTAAGGAAGTATTCGTAACTGATAGATAAAACCTTACCGATTTTACCAGAACTTACAATCTTTTTCAATCCGACGAAGCAGGGCATAAAACGGCAGTTAAAAGTAACCGTTACCTTTTTGCCACTTTTCTTTTCTGCTTCACGGATAGCAAGGCATTTTTCATAAGTATTGGTTATTGGTTTTTCAGAAATAACGTCGTAACCCTTGTTGAGCGCGCGAATAATGTATTCGTGGTGATAAGCGTCAATAGTAGTAACTATAACTGCATTTGGCTTTTCGGCGTCAAGCATTTGCTCAAAATCGTCGTAAATAGTAAGCCCTTTGCCAATGCGTTTTTGAAAAACCTTGCAACGTGTTTTATTAAGGTCGTAGATACCCGTTATTTCACCTGCATTGGGGTAGTGTTCTAAAAGGTTTTCTACGAACATTGTATAGCACCTAAAACTTGCGCCAACGATAACGTATCTTTTCATGATAGTTCTCCTAAATAAAGGAAAATTTATTTAAATTTTGCCAAAATTTCGTCGTTAACCATTGAAGCAGAGTCAGGGTCAACGTAAACGGTGCAGTCTGGGTGTTTTTTCATCAAGGTTGCAGGAACAAGGTTGGTTTCTGCCATCGTTAGGGTATCGTGAATAGCCTTTGCTTTTACCTTGTAAGGAACGGCGCTAATTATGGTTTTGCAATCCATAATCTTTGAACAGGTCATAGAAATTGCTTGCTTAAACGCTTCGTCTCTAGTTGCAAACCAGCCTTCGTGCATTTGTTGGTCGATACAAGTATCGGATAAGGTAACTATTTTATAAAATCTTTGATCGTTAAAGTCTGCTGGTGGATCGTTGAAAGCGATATGACCGTTTTCACCAATACCAATAAGACCAACGTCAACTTTCTTTTCAGATAAAAGGGCAGTAAGTTCAGCAATGGTTTTTTCTGGGTCTGCTTGTCCGTCGATTAAGTGATACTTTCCAGGGTTAACCTTATTGATAAATCTTTCGGTTAGATATTTTTTGAAACTTGCTGGGTGAGAAGTAGAAATTCCAACGTATTCGTCAAGGTGGAACATTTCAACTTTTGACCAATCGATATCTTCTTTAACAAAACTTTCAAAGAAGGTGAATTGTGATGCGCCCGTTGATAATAAAATTCTTGCATTACCGTCTTTTTCGATAGCCGCATTGATTTCTTTAGCAGCGTGCTTTGCTGCCAAATAGCCTAAATCGTTACTGTCTTTTGCTAAAACAACTTTCATTTTTTACTCCTATATATATATGTTTTTATTTTACAACGTTGCCGTTGTGAATAACTTTTTGAACGGACAAGTCTTTGTCCATAATAACAAGGTCAGCCTTAAGCCCTTGCTTTATTTCACCCCTATCGCTAAGCCCTAAAACTTTAGCAGGTGTTTTTGACGCCATTTTGGTAACTTCGGTTAAAGGAATTTCTGCGTCTTTTGCCATAACCCTAACAAGTCTATCGGTTGTAGCAACGCTACCTGCAAAACTTTGCCTATCAGGTAGGAAAGCCACTCCGTTTTCCACGATACATTTTGCGCCGTTTTTAACGCTACCCGTAAACGATTCCTTTCCGTCCGGATATCCAGAAGCCCTTGTTCCGTCGGTTATAAGGCAAATTTTATCAGAGCCTTTGCACTTGTATATAAACTTTAACAATTCTTTAGGCAAATGTTTTCCGTCTGCAATAATTTCCACGTAAAGTTCGTCAAAATAAAGCCCTGCTTCTACTGCGCCTGCCGTGCGATAAGCATTTTTTCTAAACACGCCTTTCATGCCAGAGTATAGGTGAGTCATTAGTGAATAGCCGTTGTCTTTTGCCTTTTCAATAATTTCAAAGGTTGCGCCCGTATGCGCAGGGCAAGCAATTATGCCAAGGCGCGCGCATTCCTTTCCAAATTCAAAGTTTTCGTCTATTTCAGGCGCGCACGAAGCCCTTAAAATAAAAGGATATTTTTCTTTTAGTTCTCTAATATGTTTAGCCGTTGGTTTAATAAAGAATTCAGGCACTTGCGCCCCTGCTTCTTCTGGTGAGAACCAAGGCCCTTCCATATGAATACCAATAAGCGTTCCGTCGGGATTGGCTTTTTTATAAGTTTCATAATTTTTAAGGCTTTGCTCAGTTTCTTCCATTGGGGCAGTAAGCGTTGTTGCAAGCATAGTCGTCGTGCCGAAAGAAAGGTGAAAATCTGCAATATTTTTATATTGCTCTGGGGTGGCGTCCATAAAGTCGTCGCCGTTACCACCGTGGCAATGAATATCTATAAAGCCGGCAAGTAAATATCCACCGTTAGCATCAATAGTATTATCGGCTTTTTGTGGCTCTACGCCAACGTAGTCGATAACCCCGTCGGTAAAAGCACAAACACCGTTTTTTATAATTTTATCGCATAGCACGATATCTGCGTTTATAATCTGAATTCTCATTTTTTCTCCTTACGATACATTATAAACTAAAATTTTAAAAAGTAAATAGGAAACAATTTAAAAGTTAGGTGTTTTAGTTATATAAAAAGTATATAAGTGGCTCAAAATGTAAAAATCTTTGCATAAAATTGAAGAAAAAATCTTGCTTTTTAATTTACTACATAGTATACTTGTAAATAGACTTGAGGGGTGGGTATGAATACTACTATTTATTTAATTAGGCATGGGCAAAGCCAAAGTAACGTTGAAGGTATTTTTGCAGGGCATTTAGATACTCCGTTATCAGAACTTGGCGAAAAACAAGCCGAACTATTGAAGGAATATTTACTTACCCAAAAAATAGACGCTGTGTATTCTAGCGACCTAATGCGTGCAAAAGCAACGGTTACGCCATACGCTACCCAAGTTGGTTTACCCGTAATTACCGATAGAAATTTAAGGGAAATATACGGTGGAGATTGGGAAGGTAAAGAATACGCCCTTCTTCCAGAGTTATATCCCGTGGAATACGGCAAATATTGGCTAGCCGACACCGAAAACACGGCAATACCAAAGGGCGAAACGGTTAAGGCAGGTATGCAACGCGCTATCGATACCATTACAAGAATTGCTAAAGATAATTTAGGGCGTAGCATTGCAATCGCAACACACGGTGGGATAATTCGTGGTTTTGAAAGCAAAGCAAACGATAAAAAATGGAGCGACGTTTCGTGGGTGCAAAACGCGTCGGTTACAAAAGTTGTTTTTGAAGACGGAAAGTTTACAACGTTAGAAAGAAATATTAACGCATATTTAGGGGAGCAAACGAGTTTTCTTCCTAAAGGCGTATAAACAATAGAAAAAATTAAAGAGGAAATTAATATGGCATACGATTTTAAGAGCATTATTGCAAAGTTTGATTTAAACGGAGAACTCGTTTCTTGCGAAAGATACGGTGAAGGGCATATTAACGAAACCTATCTTGCAGTAGTTAACGACGGTGGAAAAAAGGTTGATTATATCCTTCAAAAGATAAACACCAAGTTGTTTACCGAACCAGACAAACTTATGAACAACATTCGTTTGGTAACTGAATTCAACCGTGCAAAAATTCAAGCGCGTGGTGGAAACCCTGATAGAGAAAGCCTTTCTATCGTGTATACTAAAGACGGCGCGCCTTACTATCAATTAGAAAGTGGCGAATGTTTTAGAGTTTATATCTTTATTACCGACGCAGTTGCATATCAAACGGTAGAAAAGCCAGAGCATTTCTATCAAAGCGCAGTTGCTTTCGGCAACTTTGCTAACCTTTTGGCAGAATTTGACGCAACCCAACTTTACGAAGTATTGCCAAAATTCCACGATACTACGAAAAGATTTAACGATTTTACCAATTCGCTTAATGCAGACAAGTTTGATAGAGCAAAACTCTGCCAAAAAGAAATTCAATTCGTTCTAGATAGAAAAGATTATTGTGGAAGAATCGTTAACTTGTTAAAGAGTGGCGAAATGCCAACCAAAGTTACCCACAATGATACGAAACTTAACAACGTTATGTTAGATTCAACTACGGGTAAACCTGTTGCAGTTATCGACCTTGATACCATTATGCCGGGCAGTATTTGTTACGACTTTGGCGATAGTATTCGTTTCGGTTGTAACCCTTGCGCAGAAGACGAAAAAGATTTATCCAAGGTAAACTTTAGAATAGACCTTTTTGAAGAATATGCAAAAGGATACCTTTCTGCAGTAGGCGAAGGCGCAACGAAGATAGAAAGAGACAACCTTGCTTTTGGCGCAATTTTAATGACTTACGAATGTGGCATGAGATTTTTGGCTGACTATTTAGACGGCGATATTTATTTTAGAACTCACAGAGAAGGTCAAAACCTTGATAGAGCAAGAACACAGTTTAAACTTATCGAAGACATGGAAAAGGTTTTAGACCAAATGAACGCTATCGTTGCAAAATATTAATTTTTAGATTAAGATATTAAAAGTGTTAAAAAACAAAACGACGTAGTGGCACTTCCACTACGGCGTTTTGTTATGTTATTTAGGTTATACAGTTTCCTGTTTTAGCATCTTGAAACATCATCCAATATCCGTCGCCCTGCTCATCATTTTTGGATAGGGGAACGAACACGCAATATCCGTCTAGTTCTTTGGGTGGAGTTTTTGAATATCTATCGGGAATACCGTAGCATATGTATTTTTCACTTCCCATTTCCTTGATAACGCCTACCACGTAATACTTATTTTTGGAATAGGTTATTCTTGCCCAACGGCTATCGGGGAAAAGGTTGCATAAAGGGAGTTCGCTAGAAAAGCAGGTAAAAATTCGTTCTAGGTCGTCTTTTACCGTTAGGAAATAGTCGTCTTGCTGGCTTTGGCATGAGCAAGAAGCTGTTTCATCCGAAAGCAAACTAGCGTCCGTTTGGCTAATTTCCTTTTCCTTTTGGTTTGAATTATCAAAAGGTTCATTTTCATCTGATATGCGTTCACGGTCGAACTCCTTTATTTTGTCAAGTTTAATATTGATTTTGTCGTCGATTAAAAAATAGTTTTCCGTTGCGACGGCTTCGTCGTCGTATTGCTTTTGAATATCGTCGGTATTTTTAACGGTTGTTTGAAGTTCGATTTTTTTGCTAGGTTCTTCCTTAACCGTCGTTTGAATTTTTTTAAGGGTGGTTAGGCACTTTTCAGCCACACGTTTATTAAGCGTTTGCATATCGACGGCGCAGTTTTCCGTTTTGGCAAAAAGAACGGTGGTTGGCAAGCAGTCCTTTACGTAATATAAGCCAACGGCAAACCCACGCTCTAAATTGGGGCAGTTTATTAACGGGTAGTTTATGGAAGTAGGCTTAGCCGGTAGATTGAAACTAAAGAGTTCGCTTAAAGAATCGATAAGGTATAAATGGTATTCACCGTCTATTGCAGGGGAAAGATTTACCACCGAAAAGTGTAAATCGCTTACTCCATTTTCACTTTCTATTCTACAAATGGCAGTTGCGCGCTTTCCAGAAATGGCAAATTTATCACAAACTTGTTTAAGGGCAACGGTTGATTTTATCCAAGCCATTACTAATTCCCCTTTAGTTAAAATTTTTTGTTTAAATAATATATGATAGCAAAACAAAAATAATGATTGATTTTAGCCTAAACGGTCATTTTTTATCGAAAAACCCTTGGGGAAAAACGCTCAAAAATTTTTTAATAAAAAAATTATTAAAAAACGGCAAGAAAGTTAAAAGTTTTTGGTGGACAATTGACAATTTATGTGATACAATCTATCGTGAGGGACAAGGGGAGTTTATAAAAACGAACGTTTATATTCCTAAAAACAGATTGGAAACGATAGGGCGATAAACTAAACCTTTAACCACAAATAAATAGGTAATAATACTTAAGGAGAACCATTATGGCAAACTTAACAAACAACAAAAAGGTATTGGATTTCATCAATGAAACCAAAGCACTTTGTCAACCTGACAACATCGTTTGGATTGACGGCAGTGAAGAACAACTTGAAGCATTAAGAGCACAAGCTGTTGAAGAAAAGATTTTAATCAAATTAAACCAAGAAAAGTTACCAGGATGCTATCTTCACAGAACTACTGTTAACGACGTAGCGAGAGTAGAAGGAAGAACTTTCATCTGCTCAAAGAAAAAGGAAGATTCTGCACCAATTAACAACTGGATGGAAACTGGTGAAGCATTCGCTCTTATGAACGACCTATTCAAAGGCGTTATGAAGGGCAGAACCATGTATGTTATTCCATATTCAATGGGCGCAGTTGGTTCTAAGTTCTCTAAAATCGGTATCGAACTTACCGACTCTATCTACGTTGTATTAAACATGGCTATCATGACCAGAGTTGGTCAAAACGTATTAGACGCTCTTGGCGACGGAGATTTTATTAAGGGCTTACACTCTTATGCAGAACTTTCTGAAGAAAAGAGATACATCATGCACTTCCCAGAAGAAAATACCATTATGAGTATCAACTCTAACTACGGTGGCAACGTTCTTCTTGGTAAAAAGTGTTTCGCACTTCGTATTGCATCATTCCTTGGCAAGAACGAAGGCTGGATGGCAGAACACATGCTTATCCTTGGCATCACCAATCCAAAGGGCGAAAAGAAATATATCGCAGCTGCATTCCCATCTGCTTGTGGTAAAACCAACCTTGCAATGTTAATTCCACCTAAAGCATATTTAGAAAAGGGTTACAAGATTGAATGCGTAGGCGACGATATCGCTTGGATTAGAGTTGGCGAAGACGGAAGACTTTGGGCAGTAAACCCAGAAAACGGTTTCTTCGGCGTTGCTCCAGGAACCAACATGAAGTCTAACCCTAACGCACTTAAATCTACAATGAAAAACACCATTTTCACCAACGTTGTTCAAAATCTTGACGACAACACTATTTGGTGGGAAGGTTTGGATAAAAATCCACCAAAGAACGCTATCGACTGGAAGGGTAATCCTTGGAACGGCGATATGAAAGACGCAGACGGCAAGGCAATCAAGGGCGCACATCCAAACTCAAGATTTACTGCGCCTGCAATCAACTGCCCATGTATTTCTGACCAATTCGAAGCACCTAACGGTGTTCCACTATCTGCAATCGTATTCGGTGGTAGACGTGCTAAAACTGCTCCACTAGTATATCAATCAAGAGATTGGAACAACGGTGTATTCGTAGGCTCTATCATGGCTTCTGAAACAACTGCTGCTGCTACCGGCGCAGTAGGCGTAGTTCGTCGTGACCCAATGGCTATGAGACCATTCGTTGGCTACAATATGGGTGACTACTTCAAACATTGGATTGAAATGGGTAAGAAAGTTACCAACCAACCAAAAATCTTCAACGTTAACTGGTTCAGAACTGACGATAACGGCAACTTCATATGGCCAGGATTTGGTGACAACATGGGTGTTCTTAACTGGATTATCGACCGTTGTGAAGATAAGGTTGACGCTGTTGAAACTCCTATCGGTTTCGTTCCAAAGGCAGAAGATATCGACATCGAAGGTTTAGAAGACGTAACCTTAGATACCATTAAAGAACTTCTTACCGTTGACGTTGAAAACTGGAAGAAGGAAGCAGAAGGCATCGAAGGTTTCTATGGCGAACTCACCAGAGTTCCACAAGAACTTAAAGATGAACTTGCTAAACTTAACGCAAACTTAAACAAATAGTTTATAATTAAATTATTAACCACCGAGCGAATTTTTCGCTCGGTGTTTTTTTGTAAGTCATATTTTGAGAATAAAAGTTTTAAAAATGATATTTACTAAGACGAGTGTAGATTGTATAATAACTTAAAAGGTATAATTATGTTTAACGTTATTAAAGATAATATGATTGCAAAAGTTAAGGTTGCTAGGGGTGAAAAGCCTTGGGTTTATCTAGCAGGTAAAGACCTAGAGAAAGACTTAAAACTTTTGCAAAAAGATAATTCTAAAAAGGGGAAACTAAAAAACGTTATTAGCGTTTGCTCTTTAAAAAATAAAAGGGCAAAAATTCCAAGTGAAGTTAATCTCCCTAGCCAAAAAGAAGGCTACTCTATAACGGTAAAAACCGACGCCGTTTATATAGTTGGCTACGATGATTTTGGCGCTATGTGGGGTATATACGAGTTTTCCGATAGATTTTTAGGCATTTTGCCTACCTATCTTTTCGACCAAATTTATCCTAAAAAGGTCAGCGATTTTTCTATTGACGAACAAGTTGTTATTGACGCGCCTAAAAAGAGTGGAATTCGTGGCTGGTTTGTCAACGACGAAGACTATTTGTCGCTATTTAGGTATAACGGGGGCAAGCGCAACGTTTCTTATACGCACTTTGACCACGTTATTAACCCTGCAAACGTTGATATGGTCATAGAAACGGCGCTTCGCTTAAAAATTAATTTAGTATTTCCATCAACCTATAATGATTTAAGAAGCAAAGACGACGCAAAAATAATTAAAAAATGCGCAAGCCGTGGGTTATACGTTTCTCAACACCACCTAGAGCCTTGTGGCGTTTCCGGATACGCATCGGAAAACTATATAAAAGACAAAAAATTAAAAGGCACTAATTCTTTCGTTAGCAATCGTGCCGTTATGGAAGAAATCTGGACGCATTATATAAGACTTTGGTCAAAATACGATAGAGTAGTTTATCAACTTGGCTTAAGGGGTAAGGCTGACCAAGCCATTTGGGTTATGGATAAAGCCGTTGCAAAAGATATGCAAAAGGCAGGCGCAGTAATTTCTGAAGCAATAAAGGTGCAATACGATATCGTGCAAAAGGTAACTAAAGGAAAGGGCGTTTGCGCTATTCCTTTTTGGCGTGAAGCGGCAGAAATGTATAACAAAGGCTATTTGGTAGTTCCAAAAGGCGTCAAAATAGTTTTTTCCGACCTAGGGTTTAACTGTATGTGGGCAGACGATTTTTACCAAGCAGAATACAACCCAAAAGTGGATTACGGTGTATATTACCACGCAGGTTATTGGCCGGGGCAACATTGCTGTGAATCTTTTATTCCACAAAAAATGCAATATTGTATGGAGCAAGCGTATAACGACAAAAAGGTGAATTATGCCCTTATAAACGTTGGTAATATTAAGGAATTTACACGTTCTATTCTTTGCTTTTCTAAATCTACGTGGACGGGTGGCGACGCCGATTTAACAAAAGAATTTTACGATTATTGGACAAAAGTTTTTGGCAAAGAAAAAGGTCAAGAAATTATCGATTTATATAAAAGATATATCGACAACCACCCCGTTGAGAGCGAAGAATGCTTAAAGGCAATTTGTAAGCAAGACGATTATTATTATCACGATTTTGGCGACTTGCCTTTTAAGAAATTTATGCTAACCGATATGTATATTAGGTGGTGTATAGAAGGCATTTATGCGCCTGGGCATCACGATGCACAAGTAGTGCATAATACTTTCTTGCAAGACGACGTTGCAACTAAAAGCATTAAAGGGTTTGAAGACCTTTATAATGAGTTTAGAGCTATAAAGGGTTTAGATAGTCAACAACAAAGATTGCTTAATACCACCTTTATAACTTGGTGTAAAATTTTTCACGATATATATTCCGTTACCTTTAACTTTTATAAAATGAGCAAGGCGACGACCGAAGAAGAAATATTAAAGCACGCCCAGATTGCAAAAACCAACGTTACTTCTTTAATAGAGTATATTAAGAATCTTGATTTAGGCTTTTTTAAGGGTTGGTATCATTGGGAATTTACTAAAAACTTTATAACCTTTGCAACCTTGCAAAACCTAGTTGATTGGTTTGCAAACGAACTGATACAAAAACTTAATAAAAACTAATCTGAGTTAACAAAAAAAGCACCGATTTACAGGTGCTTTTTTACTAAAACCATTTAACGAAATGCGTTATTGTGTTATAATAAGTTTATAAATGAAAGAGCATATTTTTACAGTAGAGCAAAAATTTAATAATTATAAATGTAAAGACTTTCTTAAAAGCATAGGCGTTTCAAAAGAAATTCTATTAAAGATTAAAAACGGTGGAATAGTTGTTAACGACGATATTTTAACCAACGTTAATAACCTAGTAAGATGTGGGGATAAAGTAAAAATCGTTCTGCCAAAAGACCAAAGCAATCCTTTTGTAATACCTATAAAAGGCGAACTAAAAATTCTTTATCAAGACGAGTATATGCTTGCCGTTTATAAACCAAGTGGAATGCCCACGCATAATTCAAAAGGCAACGCCCTTGTTTCTTTAGACCAACTAGTTTGTGGATATTTTTCTCCACAAGAGTTTACTTTTCGTGCAGTAAATAGGCTAGATAGAGATACTTCTGGAATAGTATTAGTAGCAAAAGATATGCTTTCTTGTAGTGTATTGGGTGAACTTGTAAAAAGGGGAGAGATAAAAAAGACCTATCTTGCGTTAGTTAACGGCGTTCCAAGTGAAGAACACTTTATTATAGAAAAACCCATAAAAAGAGAAAAAGACGGCAGTATGAAAAGGGTTTGCGCTGACGACGGCAAATATGCTAAAACCGAGTGTTTCTTAAAAGAAAAGTTGCCAAACGGACTTTCTTGGTTAAGTGTTATATTGCATACGGGCAGAACTCATCAAATAAGAGTGCATTTATCCGACTACGGCTTGCCCCTTTATGGCGACGGATTATACGGCGTAGCAGAAAAAGGCAAAAACTACACCCTTATAGCGCACGAATTATCTTTTATCCACCCATTCACGAAAGAAGAAATAATAATAGAATATAAATAGTTATTAACTATAAAAAAGCACCGAGTTATCGGTGCTTTTTGTTATTTTTTGCTAACTTGTAAAGAAAATTTTTGACCGTTATTAAAAACCAGGTTTATAGTCTGTTTGTTTACACTAACTTGTGCTTCAAACATATCTTGAATTGCAAGTTTTATTTGTTGAGTTAATTCTTTAGTTTCAATTTCCATACATTTTTCTCCTTTGTTTATTTTTCCAAAGCTTTGTTAATACTATTATACCACTCACCCCACCTATAAATCAACTAAACAATAGGTTTGGAGAGTAGGATATTTAGTAGAATTAACACTAGTTTTGGAGAATTATGTCGAAACTACAAGAAAGATTAAAAGAGTTTATGCGTGATGAAGCATTAACCCAAACCAATTTAGGCAAATTGTCGGGGGTTTTTCAATCTAATATATCAGATTACGTTAAACTTGGGATAGAGCCTAAATACGATATTTTTATAAAATTATTAAACGTTATGAATTGCTCTGCCGACTACGCTTTAGGCTTAATTGATATAGATAGGGACGAGCAATTTTACGAGCCCTTGCCATTTGGGGAGCGTCTGAGAGAAATACTTAAACAAAAAGGCGTATCTCAAGAAAGATTAAAAAGAGAACTTCCTGTGTCTAGTTCTTTAATTTATAAGTGGATTACAGGTAAATCTAAACCGTATCCATCAACTCTAATACGTCTTGCTAATTATTTAGACGTTTCCGTCGATTATTTGATAGGAAGAATAAGATAAAATTATAAAAGCCGAGCGAAAATATCGCTCGGCTTTTTTGCTGCGTATTTTAAACATTAAAATATATAAGGATGCAAATTTCAATTTCCTTATATATAAAAAAGTAATATTTAAGTCTCCATAGGTAACTAACGGAGACTATTTTTCTTCTAATAAGAAGTCCACAGGAACTTCAAAAAAATGAGCAATTTCTAAAAGCATATCTAAGTCAGGCTCGCGATTACCACTTTCCCAAAAGCTTACCGTTTGGTTGCAGACACAGAATACTTCCCCTAGCTTTTTTTGTGATAACCCTTTTTCGATGCGAAGTTCCTTTAATCTTCTACCGAACACGTTATCTTTCATGCAAATAATTTTACTACAAAACGTAGGAAATCGCTTGACATCCTACAAATAGTAGGATATAATAAAGTCCATTTCTTTCCTACATAATGTAGGATAGGTTCAAAATCTCTAGTCTTTTACAGTCGATTTTGAACGTCAATATAATTATATTATTTATAAAATAACGATAATTATTCAAAAGTTTATTGAGAAAAAGTATGAAAAAGAGCACTTCAGTAAAAATCCTAGACGTTTTTGCATGGGTTACGTTTGTTTTTGCCATAATTATTGCTTTTACCGTGGTATTGTCGTCTTTTAGCGACAAACAAAACGGCAGAGAAATTTTTGGCAGAAAAATGCTTATCGTAGAAACCAACTCGATGGCTAAACCAAACGATTCATACGATGGCGTCTTTTTCTATTCAGGCGATTTAATAATAATAAAAACCGTTCAGAACTCGACGGAAATTAAAAATGGAGACGTTATAACCTTTACTTCATTTAACCCAGACAGTTACGGCAAAACGCTTACCCACAAAGTTAAAGAAGTAAAGTATGTAAACGGAAAGCCTGTTGGTTACGTAACTTATGGTGTAAAAACGGGTGTTATTGACCAAGTTGTGGTAAAACCTGAAAACGTTATCGGCGTTTACCAATTTAAGGTTCCAAAGGTTGGAAGTTTTTTCTCCTTTCTTAAAACGCCAAAAGGGTATTACGTTAGTATACTTTTCCCTTGCGCGCTATTGCTAATATTTTTTAGCGTGCGTATGGGGCGTAGTTATGAAAAGAAAAAGAGTTCAGATCCTTTGCAAGAGCAGGTAAGAACACTTGAAGAAAGAGTATTGTTGCTAGAAAAAGCAATAGGCAACGCGCAAACGGACACGGCAGTTACAAGCGCAACCGAGCCGTTAGTGGTTGAGAGCGTTAAAAGGAATAAAGTTTCTTTTGCGCAAAAACTTTTATCTTTAGAAAAACAAAAACGAGAATACTTTAGCAATATACATAACGAATTTTTATCTTATAAAAAGGTTAGGGCAAGAATATCGTTTAGGTGTTTATCTTATCGATTTGGTAAAAATTTGTTAGCAAAAATTACGATTAGGGGCAAAACCTTAAAACTTCACCTTGCGCTAAAGGTTACAGACTTTAATAACAACGTGTATTTTCAAAAAGATTTGTCAAGCGTAAAGGCGTATCAAGACGTAGGATTTACCGTTAAGATAAAAAGCAATCGTGGGCAAAATAACGCTATAAAACTTATTAACGTTTTATCAGAAAACTTTATGCTTGTTAAAAAGGAAAAGCACCTTCCCGTAAACGTAGTTAAGGAACTTAAAGAACATATTAAAACAAAAAAGCAATAACAACAATCACGCGTAAGCGTGTTTACATAGAGCATTTTTAATAATTATTAGGAGGTAGTATAAATGAAAAATGCAAAAATTAAAAGACCAAGTATTTTAATGAGTTTAGTTGGTATCATCATCAGTATTTCTATGCTTATGGGCGCAACTTTTGCATGGTTTACTGATCAAGAAAGTAATAGTAGCAACATAATTAAGAGTGGTTCGCTTGACGTTTCTGCGTATTGGATGGATGCCACGCTTGATCCAAGCGAAGATTCTAATTGGGTTTCCTTTAGCGATGGCGCAATGTTTAATTATGACAATTGGGAACCAGGATACGTAGACGCAAAACACCTTATGGTTAAAAACGACGGAACGCTTGCTTTTAAGTATAAAGTTACAATAACGCCTAACGGCACCGTTTCTAGTCTTGCTAACGTTATAGACGTTTATTACGTTGACCAAGCAACTAAACTTTCATCAAGAAGCGATTTAGAAAATGGCGTTTACGTAGGCACGCTTTCAGAATTAATTAGAGACGTAGACGGCGCTGCATACGGCGTTCTTCTTCCTGAAGATGCAATTGCTAAAAACCAAAACGAAGTTGTTGGAAGCAAGTCAATCACTATTGCTCTTAAAATGAGAGAAGACGCAGGCAACGAATATTTAAATAAGTCTATTGGAACGGATTTTTCTATTCAAGTTTATGCTTCACAATATAGTTACGAAGAAGATATTTTCGGCAACGATTACGACGTTAACGCATCACCAGATGCTTGGAACGGCACAGCCGATTTCTCTTGGTATATAGGAAACGAAGACCAAGACACTTTCACATTAAATAGCGCAGAACAATTCGTGGCGTTTGCTTCGCTTGTTAATGGCAAGGCAAACGAAACACAAACCTTGTCAACAGTAGATGGACTTCCAACTTCAGCCCTTTCTTTTGAAGGTAAAACGGTAAAACTAGAAGTAGACGTTGACTTGTTTGCTCTTGACGAAAATTTTGAAAGAGTAAGTTTCCAAGCAATCGGCGACACCAAAAAAGGTGGAACTGCATTTAAGGGAGAATTCGACGGTCAAGGACACGCTATAGAAAATCTTTACCAAAGTGGTTGGGCTTTCGGATATGATTGGTATAATTACGGTTCACTAGGTCTATTTAGTGAAATAGACGGAGCAACCGTTAAAAATCTTAAAATAAGTGGCACGGACTCTTTTGTTGAAGGTGGCGACGTTTCATTTATTGCAGGAAGCGCAACGGGTGATTGTGTTTTTGAAAACATTACGATTGAAAACTCATCAATTGGAACTTACAACAACGGTTGTGGTGGCATTATCGGTTGGTCTGGCGAAGGAACGTATACCTTTAAGGATATAACCATTGCCGAAGACGTTGTTCTTGGTGGATTGTGGGGTTCTTTCGATAGTTCAATCGGTGGTATAGTTGGTCAAGCAGAACCAGGCGCAACGTATAATTTTGAAAACGTTAACGTAGCTTGCCGTATAGACGCTTACAACGATTGCACTGCTTCATACGATTACTATAACTATCGTATGTGTGGAATGTTAATTGGTCGTTTAGAAGAAACTACGACTATTGACGGAACTAACTATCCAGACGTAACAAAATATAATATCACTTGTAATAACGTTGTAGTTACATATGGCGAATGGGCAAATTACCATTATTGCGACCCAACTACGTCTGACCTTAACAGTGGAAGAGGTATGCGTGTAGAAGCAGGATATGAATATGGTGGTATCCCTGCTGATTATGATCACGCTTTATGTATAGCAAGTGGTCAACATATGAACCTTATTCCTTTCGACCAAATCTTTGGTGGCGACCAAATAGGTGTTAAAGGACTTAAGTCTTATGATGGCGTAACGGTTATCTACAACAACAAATAATTTTGGATAAAATCTATGTTTTAACATTAGTAGAAACCCCTTACTCTTACTAAAGTTATACTTAGAACCCTTATCATTTACATGTAAAAAGCACCGAGTTTTCGGTGCTTTTTACGTATTTATTTATATGTTATAAAAACTATTTATCTTCAGTGGTATAGTTATCAAAGTAACCACTTATCCAAATGATAGGCGTTCCTTTGTCGCCAGAACCACTAGTTAAGTCACATAGCGAACCGATAAGGTCTGTTAAGCGACGTGGGGTAGTTCCCATTTGACCAACAACTTTGCTATCTTTTTCTGAAATTCTTTTCTTAATAGCGTTCTTTAATTCTTCGCCCTTAAGTTCAGCAAAATCGTTATCGGCAAGATATTTAAGTTTAAGTTCGTTTGGAGTTCCTTCTAGCCCAGCAGTATAGGCAGGGGAAACAACGGGGTCTGCAAGTTCCCAAATCTTTCCAACAGGGTCTTTGAACGCACCGTCGCCATAAACCATAACTTCAACGTTTTTGCCCGTTGCTTCTTTAAGGTTTTTTGCAATAGCGTCAACGATAGGACCACAATCCCTTGGGAAAAGTTTAATAGAGTCTTCAGTTGATTTATTAGAACCAAGCAAGCCGTATTCTGGGTTATAACCACTGCCGTTAACGGGTGCGTTTAATATTTCGTCCATGCCGTAAACTTTTTCTGCGCCACCTTGTTTTAGTAAACGTTTAGTGCGAGAACGTGTATGAATATCGCAACACAATACGTTTTTGGTGTATGGTATAATTGCTTTTGCATTGTTGGCAAAAATAATTTCACATTCAGCGCCTTGAGAAGTAATTAAATCTCTGTAATAAGCAACGTAGTCCATACCCGTAAAGGTGTGTTTTGCTTCGCCAAAAAGTTCACGATATTTTGATTCGGTCAAAACGTCGGTATAAGGGTTAACACCCTTTGCGTCTAAATCGTCTAAACTGATAAGGTGGTTACCAACTTCGTCAGATGGATAGGAAAGCATCAACACAACCTTTTTAGCGCCTTTTGCAATACCCTTTAAGCATACGGAAAAACGGTTACGTGATAAAATTGGGAATATTACGCCTATAGTTTCTCCACCTAGTTTGGTTTTAACGTCTAAAGCGATATCGTCGATAGAAGCATAGTTACCTTGCGCTCTAGCAACGATGGCTTCGGTCATAGCAACAACGTCTCTGTCGTGGAATTTAACGCCTTCAACGGCGCTTGCTTCCAAAACGCTATCGGTAACAACCTTAACAATGTCGTCACCTTGTTTAATGATTGGGGCGCGAACCCCACGTGAAATAGTTCCGAACAAACGGCTCATAATAATCTCCTTAGATTAATCAAATTTACGTTTATATTATATCACGGTAATTGATAAATGAAAAGATTTTTTTACGGTGTATGTATAAGTATTTCTTATGATAAAAAGCCCCACGAGAACGTGGGGCTAAATTTTTACTTTTTAATTTTAACGATTGGTGTTGCAAGTATTCCCATAGGGCGAGTGTGGTAACCGTAATCCCACCCTTCGTTTTCGCTTCGCCAAAAGTCTGGGCCAATATAAATACGCTTTTTATCTGCGTTTAAGTTATGCAAAGCAGAGAAGGTGTTATATCTTGTTCCAAACAATCTAAAGGCAACTTGATGCCCACCCTTTTCAAGGTTTTCAAACACGGCGCTAAAGGGCGAAAAAACTATTTTTTTAGTTTTACCGTCTACACTAACTTCAACTAGCGCTCCACGGTAATGTGGAACTTCTATTTTAACGTCAGATTGTTTATTTAGTGTTATGCTAGAGTGATACTCTATATTTCCACCGTAGAAGTTAAATCCTTGCGAACAAACGTCGCCAAAGGCAAGAGTTTTAGGCGCTTTAGTTAAAACCACCTTTTGACCGTTTACTTGGGTTGCAAAATCACCTATAAGATAGCAAGATTCTAGGTCTGTGCGAAGCCCAAAGGTCATTTCAAGCACTAACTTGTTCTCTCCCTTTTTAATGGTAGGAAGTTTAACCGTCTTAATCTCTTTATCTACGTAATAAGATACGGGCGTGTTATCCACTCTTTCATCGTTGAGCCAAATTCTTGTATTGTGTGGGTGTTCTAGCGCAAGCATTGTTCCGTCAATATCTATTTGGCTTTCTATATCGTATTCCAAACGAACTATATGGTCTTCTGGAGCATCAGCAACAGCCCAAGGCTGAACTACCTTAAACTTTCTTAAATCTAGCCCAAGTTCCTTTCTAACGGCAGTATCAAGCCTCATAATTTCTTCAGTTGGGTTAAGTTTTCCACCGTCTACCGAATATTTTGCCATATCAAGTAGCAACACGTTTGGTTCGGATAAAGAAAAGTCGTTAACCGAAGAAAGTGGAATTACTTCCCACTCGGCGTTTTCTATCGGTGGTAAATATTCGCTAGGTTTATCACTAGGGGATAGTTTTACAAGTAGTGAGTCTAAATCGTAGAGTGTAGCGTAAAACTCGGTTGTTTTGCCGTCTGTTTTATACGGTATAGCCTTTATTTCGCCACTTAAAGTATCGTATAGCGTTACTGTATAAGCCCCATTAACCTTAAAGATTAATTTTTCTGCAACGATTGAATGTGCAAGTTGTGGTTTTGTTAATCTAGCAAAGAACATCCATTTATCGTCGCCGTCAATTCTAGTCGTAGCCATAAGGTTATTTGGTTTATAACTGTTGTAGCCGGCAATACCACATTCCTTAAAGATTTGCACCTTTTCGCCTGCAAGATTTAGGGTGGTGGTGCTAGTTGCATATTCCATACAAACGTTATAGCCTTTGCCAATCGTTTTTAACAATAGGTCTAAAGAACGGTTTATAACTTTTGCATTGTTTAATAAGTTAGAAAGGTCTGCCTTTTTGCCGTTTATATATTGTGGAATTCTGCCCATAAAAATTAGGTTTCCACCGTTTTTAGCAAAGTCTGATAACACGTTTACCGTATGGGGACGCAAAGTCATACAGTCGCTTGCAATTATAACGTCGTATTGCATTTTGCCAACTTTTAAAGGGTTTTCGCCCTTTTTACAAATGTCTGGCAAAATGGATTCGGAAATAAAGTCAAAATCATACCCGTTTTTAAGTAGCCATTCGGTAGTTTGTTTATAGTTTCCGTCTATTTCGTCGATAATTTCTTTGCTTTCAGCCATAGAACCGTAAATCATTTTGAAAGTATCTATGGGATATATAACGCCAATCTTAACGTCGGGTTTGCCACGGGTTAAAACGGTGTTAATTCTTGAATAATGGTCTTCTAAATATTTATATTCCTTCCACCAAGGCGATTGATAGAAGATAGAAGCAGGGTAGTCCCGTTTGCCTTCTCCCTTCATAGATTGCCAAGCAAGGTGTGGAACACGAATATTAACGCCCAAACACGCTTGCCAATCTCCTTGGAATTTATGTCCACGGAAGTCGAAGTCCCAACCGGTTACTCCATACATTTCGGAAAGCATAGCGTCTTTCCCCATTTGACGGCAAACCGACCTACATTGAATAGGGGTATTGTAAACTACGTCGTCGCAAAGAATATCTATGCCGGGAATTTGCATGTTTTTATAGCAACGCATATTGTCGCCGTTATCAAGCATAGTTTCCCAAAGAGCGTCTTCGCCAAGCATATGCCCAGAGAGTGGAAGTCCGTTTTTTTCGCACCAATCTGCGATATTATCCAAGTATGCCGAACAAAACCTATTAGACAGGTGTGTGTAATAGTTAAATCTTGTTGAAAAAGCATGCTCATCGTCCGTGGTGTAAAAGAGTTCTGGTAAATAATCTAAGATATCTTCGCCGTATTCTACTTTATACGTGTCGTCAAAATCGGTAGTCCAACTAAAGCCTACGTCGTTTTTATGAAAGCCGGAGCGTGCAGTTAAAGAGCCGTATTGTTGTGGTTCGTCAGTAAAAATAGACGGAATAGATTTTCCAAAAAGGTCGCCGACGGACTTTTTAAGTTGTTCGTGCGTTACCGTTATAAATTCGTCTATAGCAGGTTTAGAAAGAGTGTCTACGTATGATTGATAGTTGTATCTAGGCTCTCCACCTTGACGTTGGCACAAGAAGAAATATCTTTTATTAGGACAGTTGGCATCTCTTTCCACACGGGTAAAAGAAGTCATTTTACCGTCTTTGCCAATTTTAACGCTAAAGCAAGCCAAAAAGAAAGGTTTGCCCGTCTTTTTTGCTTGTTCTTTTGAAGTAGCACAGTCTAATTTGTCGGCAAAAGTCATATTCAAAAACTTTTGTCTATGTTCTGGATTTTTAGTAACGAAACCACCGGCGCAACCACTTGGCCACCTATCTTCGTCGTAAAGCCAAGCAAACATTCCTTCTTCTTGGGCTTTTTCTGCGCAGAAACGCACTGCGTCCATATATCCTTTACCAAGATAGGTGGTCTCTAAGCCTTGACGCACGTGCATATTAAATCCACCAAAGCCCATCTCTTTAAATATTTCTATTTGCCAGCCAAGTTCTTTGGTGTCTAACTTAGAATTCCACGCCCAAAAAGGAGCACCACGGTATTCTGCCGTGGGGCTCATAAAAAGTTCTTTAGATAAAGTTTTTTCTTTGCTTTTATTAAAATACATAAAACTTTAGTTTGCGTTTTCCGTTATGGTAATTAATTAAGTTTAGCAACTACTGCGTCGCCAACTTGTTTTGTAGAAGCGCTTCCACCAAGGTCTGGGGTAAGCGTTTTCTTTTCAACTAACATTTCTTCTATTATATCGATAAGTTTTTTGCCCCAATCTTCGTGCCCGAAAAAGTCTAGTAATTGACTTGCAGACCAAACGGTTGCAAGTGGGTTAGCAAGACCTTTACCTGCAATGTCAGGAGCAGAGCCGTGTATAGGTTCAAACATAGATGGGAACTTTCTTTCTGGGTTAAGGTTAGCGCCTGCTGCGAGGCCCATACCACCTTGAATAGCAGCGCCAAGGTCGGTTAAGATATCGCCGAATAGGTTAGAAGTAACAACTATTTCAAAACGTTTAGGGTCTTTAACCATAAACATACTAGCAGCGTCTACTAGGTAAGAATAGGTTTTAACTTCTGGGTAGTCAAGAGATACTTCCTTAAATATTTTATCCCAGAAAACCATAGAGTAGTTAAGCGCGTTGCCCTTGCTTATGCTAGTTAAGGTTTTGCCTTCTTTTTTAGCAAGTTCAAAAGCGTAGCGAATAACTCTTTCCGTGCCTTTTCTGCTAAATACGCCGTCTTGAATAACTACTTCGTTAGGTTGGTCTTTAAATAACCAACTACCACTACCAGCGTATTCGCCTTCGGTGTTTTCTCTAACGAAAACCATGTCTATATCTTCTTTTTTAACGTCTTTAAGTGGGCATGGCGCACCGTTTAATAGTTTTACGGGGCGAAGGTTAATATATTGGTCAAAACTCTTTCTAATAACAAGTAGTAAGTCCCATAAAGAAATATGGTCGGGAACTCCGGGTGAACCTACTGCGCCAAGGAATATAGCGTCGAATTTAGAAAGTGTTTCAATACCGTCGTCTGGCATCATTTTGCCCGTTTCTTTGTAATAATCACAACCCCAAGGGAAGTGAGTAAACTCAAATTTAAAGTTTCCGTCAAGTTCGGCAACTTTGTTTAATACTTTAACGCCTTCGGCTAAAACTTCAGGGCCGATACCGTCGCCTGCAATAACTGCAATTTTGTGTGTAATCATATTTATCCCTCTTTTAATTTATTATATTTTTTTGGTTACTAAAACTTTAGTGGTGTGTGGAGGCATTTCGTAAGAAATTTCGTTAGAAGTTCCTACGTCTTCCTTTGCCCATACGTCACGAATTTTGCAAGAGTTTTCTAAATCTACCTTTACCGTTTCGGTGGTTTCGCCAAGGTTCAATAGGGCGTATGCTACGCTACCGTCTTGTAAACTCTTTTTGAACACGTGCACTATCTTGCCGTCGCCTTCTTCTTTTATAATAGGTCTAGCCGTGTCGAAAGCGCAGTCTTGGTTGATGGCTAAAATTTCTTCGTTACAATAAAGGTCTAGTTCAAAGTCGGTTGCCTTATCAAGTTGACAACTTAACTGAACGGGTGAGTTTAAGAAAGCACGGATAGTAAAGGCTACGATTTGTTCGTCTTCTGTTAGCCCGTGGTCAGGCTCTTTGGTGTATTCCAAGAACTCAAATAGATAACATTCGCCAAGGTCAAGCATGTCAAGGTCAAAGAAATGCCCTTTATTTATATAGTCAACGAAGTCAAAGTAAGTATTGTAAATTTCCAAAAGGTTTTTCCAATTACCAATAGAGTCGCAGTTATTACGATAACTGTTGCAATACTTACACCAATACTTGTGATATTCTGGTCTTGCTCTTACCGAAACGCAAAAACCAAAGTCACGGTCGGTTGCAACAAGTTCCTTTCTCATAAGTTCGGCATTATAAGGGTCGCATGGTCTCCAATCGTATTTAAGATAGTCAAATCCCCATTCTGCCCATTGCAAAGCGTTGTTATTTTCCTTTCTTATAACGCCAACTCCACCACGTTCGTCTGCGAACATATCGTCTGGCTCACCTTGAGTGCAACCTGGGGGAAGTGGAACTTCTTCCATTGAGCATCCGAAAGCGTTTAGCATAGGGGTAGAGTATATACCACACTTGAAACCCTTTTTGTGTAGTCTATCTACCATACCCTTAATATCGGGGAATTTAGCGTTTGGCATAACGGCGTCAAACTTTCCACCATAAGCGCCTTGCCAACCAGAATCGGTGTTGATATAAGTGTAACCGTATTCTGCAAGACCAAGGTCAAGCATTTGATTAGCCGTGTTTTCCACGTCTTCTTGCTTTACTTGATATGCGTAAGCATTCCAGCTTGTCCAACCAAGTAGTGGGGTTAAAAACACCGTATCTTTTTTTATTTCCAAGGTAATTTCCTTATCTGTTTTGCCTATATCGTTTGAGCAAGTAATAGTAAAGGTGTAATTGCCTTCGTTTTCAACCTTTCCACTGATGATATTGTCGGTTAAGGTCAATCCTTTAGGAAGCCCGTTTGCCGTGATAGTCATAGGTCTTTGACCTAAAACGCCTACTCTAAAAAGTATAGGCTTGTTTGGCGAAGCGCCTATAACAGACGCTAGGGTAATGATAGGACTACCTTTAAAAGGCGTTGCTTTAGCAATTTTTGTGTAAGTCAAATTTTTCTCCTATTTTAACTGCAATGGAAAACAAAAAGTAATCTTTGTTTAGCCGTTGCATTTTATATTTTCATAACGTTTTTATAAATTTTAGTTTTGCCGTTGTATTCAACTTGTAAGGTTACGGGCTTATCGGAAGTTAAATGAATTACAGGTTCACAACCAATATTTTCTCTTTTTTCGCACAAAAGGTCGATAGTGCAATCGCCAAACGGATACTGTTTAACGCCGTGCTCGTCCGTTAGGTTGATTTTCCATACAATTTTTTTCTCTTCTTCGTTTGGTTGAATACCAAAAACGTATTCAAACAAAACGGAAATTGGCGCTAACCCCGTCCAACCGACGAAATCCTTTTTAGAATAGTTTCCAGGGGCTGCAGATTCTGGTGAATAGTTTTCAAACAAAGTATTAGTTTCGTTAAAAACGCTAACAACGTTGTCAACGTAATCTTTTGCAATTTCAAAGGCAAGTTTGTCGTAGCCGTATTTTTTTAGTCCCGAAAGAACCATATAATTAGTTGGCGCCCATACGGAACCACACCAATATCCACCTTCTTTGCAGTAACTTGGGTGGTCGGCAGATAGGGTAGGCACACGGTTAGGTCGTTTGAACTCTTTTTCGTTGTCTAGGTGAGATATAAACCTTTCGGCACGATCCTTTGGAACAAGCCCTGCAATCAACGTCCAAAAAGACGCAACTGTTTTTACTCCACTAGTTTTTCCGTCACGAGTTTTATCGTAGTAGAACGCCGTTTCTTCATCCCACATTTTGTCGTTTATAATAGATTTTAGAAGTTCGGCTTCTTGTCTATACGGCTCTACTTCGTCTTCCTTACCAAGCACTTTTGCCATATTAATAATAATTTGCGCGCTTAAGTATTGTTGCGAACAAGCGTCTATCCAACTTATAAAGCCGTGGCTTATTCTTGGGTCGTATTTAGGGTCTAAACGTGGCGCGTTGTCCATTCCACAACCATACCCAGAACTCCAATACGTGCCGTCTTGCCAAGTTCTATTATTCTTTAACCAATTATGATATGCGCATAAAGGATAGAAAACGTCAGACAATCTTTTTACGTTGCCCGTGGAAAGGAAATATTCCCACTCTGCCCACGGTAAGACGTTTGGCCCTGTGGAAACGGGGTCGTCTCTTGTGAATTTAGAGCCGTAGTTATATGGCGAAATTTGACGGGAAATATATCCGTCGGGAAGTTGATGAGAATAAAAGTTATCCAGCGTTTTTTGGAAATCAAAATAACGGCTTGCGTATTTTCCGAACATCACTATAAAAGACGAATCCCACATAAAAAGATATCCGTTAAACGCCGTGTCGATAAAGTTTTCAACAAACTTGGCTTTAGGATTGGCTTTTTTAAGATTTTTCCACGCAATAGACCACGTTTTGTAGTAACACCTAACAAGGTCGTCATGCCCTTGCCATACGGGAATTGGCAGTTTGCCCTTAACGTCTTTGAACTTAGGAATTTCCATAACGTTAGTAGGTTTGTTTACGAAAGGGTTCTTTTTAGCGAGTGGTTCGTCGTAACAAATAGGATTTTCAACTACGGTAAAAAGTTTTTTTCTCATCTTATTATCCTATGAATACATGTCTTTTTTATTATATAAAATCATTATATAATAAGAATAAATTTTTTGCAATAGTAGAAACAAAAAAATAGGGTAGTATATTTTTAATTTATATGGACATCATTATACAAAAACGGGAGGACTTATTATGAGCAAAAATATGCTTACCACTAAAGAAACGACCTTACTTTCTGACCTTTTAACTTATGAAGAAACGGCGTGCAAAAAAGCAAGATTATATTCAAAAATAACCACGAACAAAAAACTTGCCGAAGACCTAAAAAGAATAGCAGACAACCATCAAAGACGTTTTAACGAACTTTTGGAATTATTATAAGGAGAGAACGATGAACGATTATAAAGCAGATATAACTTTAAATGAAAAGGATAGTTTACAAGACCTACTAAGTCTAGAAAAAACCATGGTTAAAATTTACGGAACGGCTATAACCGAAGGTTGTAGTCAAGGTTTTAGACAAACGGTGCAAGACAATCTAAACGAAAGCATAGAAGACCAAAAAGCAGTATTTTTTCTAATGACCGAATGTGGTTATTACACGGTAGAAAGCGCTCAAGAAGATGAAAAAACAAAGGTAAAACAAAACTTTATGAAAGTAAAAAATCAGTTGAATTAAAAACACGCCCGTGGCAGTTTGCCACGGGCGTATAAATTTCATGTAGTTATTCGGCTTTCGGCGTATCTATAGGAGCAAGTTTTGCGTCCCTTTTCTTTTCGATAAATTTGATAAGAAAAACAATTCCTACGAAAAGAACGAGAGCAATGCCCCAAATGATTAGTCCACTTATAACAGAGCCAAGCGAAGAAACCAAACCACCAACTAGATATGTAATGAAAGATATTCCAGCAACAAGTGCGGCGTAAGGTAATTGGGTGTTTACGTGGTTAACGTGGTTGCAATTTGCACCTGCAGATGCAAGAATGGTGGTATCTGAAATAGGAGATACGTGGTCACCAAAAACAGCCCCACCCAAGGTAGCCGAAATGGTTAACAAGGTAATAGTGTTTGGCGTAGTTCCAAGCATTGCCGTGGCAATAGGGATAAGAACGCCGAACGTTCCCCAAGAAGTTCCCGTTGCAAAAGATATACCACCTGCAAGCAAGAAGAACACGGCAGGGAATAACCAGTTAAGGTTAACGTGTGCAAGTGAAGTTTGAACAAAACCTTGAGCATCAAGATAACCACCCTTTGCACCCATAATGCCTGAAAGAGTCCAAGCAAAGGTAAGAATTAAAATTGCAGGAACCATAGTTTTAAAGCCTTGGGTAAAACTATCTGTAATTTCCTTAAAGTTTATAGCCTTAGTTATCATATAATAAATGGCAATAATTACAAGGGCGATGGTAGAACCAATAGCAAGACTTAAACCCGCATCACAATTACTAAACGCTTCAATAACGCTAGAAGATTGCGCTTCTCTACCAAGTAATCCCGTATCCCAGTTGTAGAAGTAACCAGTGTAAATCATTCCACCTATACAACAAGCGATAAGTATAATAACAGGTAAAAGCAAATATAAAACCTTGCCAGCGGGGTTGACTTTGTAAGATATGTCTTCTTCCGCCGGTAGATCTGTCGAGCCTGCATTTAAATCGCCCGTAGTTTGAGCAATGCGTTCGTGAGTTCTCATTTTGCCGAAGTCTATATTTAACAAACAGAAAGCAAAAACCATAATTAAGGTAAGTATTGCGTAAATGTTAAATGGAATAGTAGAAATAAATACCGAAAGACTGTTACCTTCTAGTTCGCCAGCAACTGCAGCCGCCCAAGAAGAAATTGGCGCGATAATGCACACGGGTGCAGCGGTGGAGTCGATAATCCATGCAAGTTTAGAACGTGATACTTTTTGATTGTCGGTAAGTGGACGCATAACTGAACCAACGGTTAGACAGTTAAAATAGTCGTCAACGAAGATAACGCAACCAAGTGCAGCTGTTGCGGCAAGTGCACCTTTTTTGCCTTTAATTTTTTTTGATGCCCAATTACCATAGGCTTTGGAACCACCCGATTTTTGCATAAGAACTACGAGTATTCCCAAAACAACCAAGAATACTAAAATTGACACATTAGCGCCAACTTTTTCGCTCATTACGGTAAATACGTTTCCTAATGCTTCAATGGGGTTTCCGTCGGCTAGGAACATTCCACCAACAAAAATACCAAGGAAGAGTGAAACGTAAACCTGTTTAGTTACAAGTGCTAAAACAATAGCAACTATAGCTGGGACGAACGCCCAAAAAGTTCCCGACATAATACACTCCTTCTAAAAACTTTTAAAAGAACTAATTTCTTTACTTGTATAATTTATACCTAAAAGGGTGATTTGTCAATAGAGATTATGAAAAATATGTCGAAATTCGCTGTTCTACGCAAAAACAGTTGCAAAATTAGAAAATAAAGAGTATTATCTAAATGTAAATAGAAGGTTTTCGGACAACACTTCATAAAAACAACCGAGCAAGAATCTTTCTTTCTCGGAAAAGGAAGGTTTTTTTTATGAACAAACACACTTTAAGATTAATGCGTGCAGGTATTATCGGGGCGCTATACGTCGTGCTATCTTTAGTTACCTTGCCAATTTCGGGTGGGGCGATACAATTTCGCGTATCCGAAGGGCTAACCCTTTTGCCATTGCTTTACGTTGAAGCAATTCCAGCCCTTTTCGTTGGTTGCTTTTTGTTTAATTTACTTAGTGGACTTGCTTTTTACGACGTTTTAATAGGTAGTTTAGTAACGCTTGTCGCTGGGCTATTGACCTATCTAATAGGCAAGATTATTAAGCCGAAATTTTTTAAGATTTTAGTGGGTGGATTATTTCCCGTGTTGCTTAACGCACTCATATTGCCTATCGTATGGATATACCTTTTAGGGCAGTCGGAAGTTTTATATTTGATAACGTTCGTATCTTTGTTAATAAGTCAAACCCTTTCAGTATACACGGTGGGAAGCGCAATATATCTTCCAATGGCAAAGTATAGTAGTAAGGTATCCTTTTTGCAATAAAAAAACTTTGCCCTAGAACAAGTTATGGCAAAGTAAAAAAGTTAAAAATATAGTAAATAAAAAACACGTTCAAGCATTAAGTTTGAGCGTGTTTCTTATTCGTTAGTTAATTCTTTTGAAAGGATTGTAAACAACCCAATAAAAAATTAACCATAAACCGGAAATTCCGACTAGAGAATAAATTATTCTGGAAACAATAGCGCTAGAGCCTGCGCCGAAGATAGCCGACACTAGGTTAAAGTTGAATAATCCAACTAGTAACCATACGAGCGCGCCGATTATTACCAAAGAATAAGATATAATGGTTGCAATTTTCATATTACCCCTCCGTTTATAAGTGTGCGTAATCAAAAAAAATTTATACTAATTTATTTTGGATTATATACTTTTTGAAAAAAAAGTGATATCATATTATCTAGATGGAGTCCAAAATGCTAAAGAAATTTTTATCGTATTATAAACCGTATAAATTAATGTTTGCGCTAGATATGTTAGCAGCGCTACTAGTATCGCTTATAGGGGTAGTATACCCAATTTTAACTAGAACGATGTTAAACGACCTTATTCCACAAAAGCAATACGACCTAATTATAATTTTTGGAAGCGTTTTGCTTGGGCTTTACGTAGTTAAAATGCTTCTTAACTATTTTATACAGTATCAAGGGCATATGATAGGCGTTAAAATGCAAGCCAGAATGAGAACGGATATGTTTAAGCACTTGCAAAAATTACCCTACAAGTTTTACGACGACCACGAAACGGGCAAAATTATGTCTAGAATGACCAACGACTTGTTTGAAGTTAGCGAACTAGCCCACCACGGTCCGGAAAACGTGCTTATTTCTAGCGTTACGATACTAACGGCATTTGCCTATCTTATGACGATAAACGTTTATTTAACGTTGATAATTTTCGTGTGCGTTCCATTCTTACTATTAATTTCTTTCGCATTGCGCAAAAAGATGCGAGACGCTTTTATGGAAAGTAGAAAATCTATCGCCGAAATCAACGCATCGCTTGAGAGTAGCGTTTCTGGTATAAGGGTTTCTAAAGCCTTTACCAATTCGGACAAGGAAATGGAAAAGTTTGAAGTAGGCAACGCTTCTTACGTTAAAGCACGAAAAAAATCTTACAAAGCGATGGGTGTGTTTCACTCAACCACAACGTTCGTTACCGAAGTTTTTAACGTAGTAGTTCTTATTGCAGGTGGGTTGTTTTTGTATGCAGGCAAAATTCAACTTGGCGACTACACGGCGTTTATCGTTTCTGTCAATATCTTTCTTGCCCCCGTTAGAAGTTTAATTCAATTTATGGAACAATATCAAAACGGTGTTTCGGGTTTTAAGCGCTACGTGGAGATTATGGAAACCGAGCCGGAAAAAGATAAGGAAAACGCAATCGAAGTAGGCGTTCTAAAAGGCAACGTAAAGATTAAAGAATTAACCTATTCTTACGGTGAAAGCGCAGAAGTTTTGAAGGATTTTAACCTTGAAATTGATAGTGGCGAAAGTTTTGCATTAGTTGGACCTAGTGGTGGTGGAAAAACCACCGTTTGCCATCTTATTCCAAGGTTTTACAAAGTAGATGACGGGCATATTTTTATAGACGATATAGACGTAAACGATATGACGAGCGAATCACTTAGAAGAAATATCGGTATAGTTCAACAAGACGTTTTTTTGTTTAACGCAAGCATAAAAGACAATATTTTATACGGCAATTTGTCGGCATCTTTTGAAGAAGTTGTGTTGGCGGCAAAGCGTGCTAATATTCACGACTACGTTATGAGTTTAGAAAACGGCTACGACACGATAGTCGGCGAACGTGGTGTTAAACTTTCAGGTGGGCAAAAGCAAAGAATTTCTATTGCAAGGGTATTTTTGAAAAACCCACCCGTGCTAATTTTAGACGAAGCGACTTCTGCGCTAGATAACACTACGGAAATTTTAGTTCAAAAATCTCTTGATGAACTTTGCAAGGGAAGAACTACCATAGTCGTTGCGCATAGGCTTTCCACCATAAAGAACGCTAAAAAGATAGCCGTTATATCTAACGGCGAAGTGGTAGAGCAAGGAAATCGTTCTGAACTTATTCAAAAAGACGGCGAATACGCAAGGCTTTACAACTTGCAATTTAGGGAAGATTAACCGTAGTTTATCTACGGCGTATAACCGTTTAGGTATACAAAAAATCGCTTGAAATTTTCAAGCGATTTTTCTTTTTGTCAATAATTTTGTTATAGCAATGCGTTTTCCAAAACCAATTTATCAAAGTCAATGGGTTCAACAAAATCGTCTTGTTTAAAGCGAACTACGTTATATTTAGCGTAGTTAAAAAGATGTGTTTTTATTAGAACGGGTGTGGCGATATCAAGTTTTTCGCAAATATCACGCAAGTAATCAAAAAACAAGGAATAGTCGGTAATACCTTCCTTTTCAAAAACGCATTGTTTTATAATTTTATCCTTTTTCATAACTTTTGCCCAAATTCTAACCATAATCAGCACCTTGGTTATTATGTTAACACGTAAATATCAAAAAATCAAGTTTACGATTGACAAAATTACCTTTTGATATTACAATAGTAAAAAATATATATTATTACCTTGTTAGGAGAAAACATGGAAAAGATTAAAAACGGAATATTGAAGTTATTAAGTGAAAACGCAAGATATACCACCAAACAAATGGCAGATATGCTTGGCGAAAGTGAATCCACGGTAAAAACCCTTTTAGAAGAACTTGAAGAAAAGGGCGTTATAGTAAAATATGCCGCGATAATTAATAACGAAGCCGTTCAAAATAAAAGCGTTCAAGCGCTTATAGAAGTTAAGGTAGCGCCACAAAAACTAAACGGTTTTGACGCTTATGCCGAACAGTTGTATCATTTTAACGAAGTTCAAAGTCTATACCTTATGAGTGGTGGCTTTGATTTAGCAGTTTTCGTAGAAGGTAAAGATATTACGGATATAGCAAAATTCGTTTCGGAAAAATTAAGCATAATAGACGGAATAATAGGCGTAGCAACACACTTTATTCTTAAAAAATATAAGATTGAAGGTCAGATTACAAAATTACCAGAGAAGAACAAAAGGCAGATGTTTCAAGCATGAGAGATTTTTTAAGTAAAAGGGCAAAAGCCATACCACCGTCTGGGATACGAAAGTTTTTTGACCTTGCTTCCACCAAAAAAGGGGTTATATCGCTAGGCGTTGGCGAACCTGACTTTATTACCCCTTGGGAAATAAGAAGCGCAGGAATTTCGGCTATAAAAAACGGTCAAACGCAGTATACGTCGAATAAGGGGTTGTTAGAACTTAGACAGGCGATATCAAATTACCTAAGGCAAAGATTTAACGTGGAGTTTTCTGCTGAAAACACCATAATAACGTTGGGGGCAAGCGAAGCCATCGACGTTACTTTGCGTGCAATCGTAAACCCTGATGATGAAATTATTATTCCCGACCCTAGTTACGTTTCCTATAAACCTTGCGTAGAACTTTTGGGTGGCGTAGCAGTGTCTTTGCCTTGTAGTGGCGACAACGGGTTTAAGATTACTCCGGAAAATTTAGAAAAGGTTATTACACCAAAAACCAAAGCGATAATCTTCCCATACCCAAACAATCCAACGGGTGGGGTTATGGAAAAAGAGTATATTGAAAAGATTATTCCCATTATCCTAAAGCACGACCTATTGGTTATCTCTGACGAAATATACGCAGAACTAACCTATAACGGCAAGCATTGTTCAATAGCAAGTTTTAGCGAACTTAAAGACAGAGTAGTTTTGATAAGTGGGTTTTCCAAAGCCTTTGCAATGACGGGGTGGCGTATAGGTTTCGTATGCGCTCCAGAATCAATAGTCGGCGCTATGCTAAAAATACACCAATATACGGCTATTTGCGCGCCTATCTTTTCGCAATACGCAGCGCTTGAAGGCTTAAAGGTTGGAATGGAAGACGGGTTTCAGTCGGTTGAGCAAATGCGTGAAGAATACGATAAACGCAGGAAGTATTGTTTTAATAGTTTTAACGAAATGGGGTTAAATTGTTTCGAACCGTGTGGGGCGTTCTACGTTTTCCCTTGTGTTAAGTCTACGGGAATGGACGGCGAACAGTTTGCTTCAGCCTTACTTGAAAAGAAAAACGTTGCCGTTGTGCCAGGGGTTGCCTTTGGTGATTTTGGCAAGTATTATATCCGTTGTTCATACGCATATTCAATGCAAAGTCTTATGAAGGCTGTTGAAAAAATTAGAGAATTTATAGAAGAACTAAAAAATTAAAAAAGAGGGATTATTATGGGATATTCAACTATAGTCGTAGGGGCAGGGCTTTCGGGCGCAACCATAGCAAGACTTTTGGCTGACGACGGCAAAAAAGTATTGGTTTTGGACAAACGCTCAACGATAGGTGGCAACGTTTACGATTATAAGGACGAAAACGGAATTATCATTCAAAAATACGGCCCACATATATTTCATACGACCAAAAAGGAAGTTTTTGACTTTCTTTCTAACTTTACCCAATGGGATAAATACGAACATAGGGTTTTGGCAAAAATAAAGGGTAAGTTCGTTCCCGTTCCCTTTAATTTAACTTCGCTTTATCAGTTGTTTCCAAAAGACAAAGCCGACCAAATTAAAAACGTTTTAACAAGCGAAATAGGTCTTAATAAAAAAGTTCCAATTTTGCAACTTAAAAAGCACGAAAACAAACTTATTAGCGAATTTGCCGACTTCGTTTACGATAATATTTTTTATAAATATACTAAAAAGCAATGGGGAATGTTACCTGAACAACTTGGCGAAAACGTTATGAATAGAGTTCCTATTTACGTTTCCCACGAAGATAGGTATTTTACTGACGAATATCAATATATGCCCGTTAAAGGCTTTACAAGGTTAGTTGAAAAAATGCTTGACCACCCCAACCTAACGGTTGAACTTGATACCGACGCTAAAAGTTTGATAACCTTAAAAGACGGCGTTACCTATTTTGATGGTAAGCCTTTTGACGGAAATATTATTTGGACGGGCAGAACGGACGAACTTTTTGATTATAAGTTTGGCGAACTTCCTTATAGAAGTTTAACCTTTAAGTTTAAAACCATAAACCAAGAAAGTTTTCAACCAAGTGCCGTTGTAAACTATACTGCAAGCAAGCGCTATACTAGAATATCCGAGTTTTCAAAATTCACTTGCGAATCTCACCACGATAAAACGGTTATAGTTAAAGAGTATTCCAAGGCTTGTAAACTAGGGGATATACCATACTATCCAATTCAGGTAGAGCCTAACCAAAAACTTTTCGCTAAGTATAAAGAAGAAGCCGACAAATATCCAAACCTTAAACTTTTAGGCAGACTTGCAAATTACAAATACGTTAATATGGATATAGCCGTGCTTGACGCTATGAACCTTTTTGAAGATTTAAACACCTTTGAAAGCAAAAATTAAAGGAGAATACTATGAAGATTATAACTTTTGCCGTGCCTTGCTATAATTCAGCAAGTTATATGGAAAAGTGCATACAATCCTTGCTAAAAGCAGGCGAAGACGCTGAAATTATTTTGGTAAACGACGGTTCAACCAAAGATAATACGGCAGAAATAGCCGATAAATATCAAAGCCTTTACCCAAGCATAATCCGTGCTATACATAAAGAAAACGGTGGGCATGGCGACGCCGTTATGACGGGCTTAAACAATGCAACGGGTAAGTTTTTTAAGGTGGTTGACTCTGACGATTGGGTTGACGAGCAAGCGCTTAATAAACTTATGGTCGCTCTAAAGGGCTTTAACGAAGAAGTTCCAGACGCAATTTTTCTAAACTACGTTTACGAATATACTGCAACTAATACCACAAGGGTAGTAAAGTATAAAGGCAAAATGCCGGAAAATAGAATTTTCTCTTTTGACGAAATGAAGTCTTTAGGGGTGGGTAATTTTTTGGCAATGCACTCCGTCGTGTATAGAACGGGGCATTTAAGAGAATGCAATTTGCAACTTCCAAAGCATACTTTCTACGTGGATAATATTTTCGTTTATCAACCTTTGCCGTCTGCTAAAAAACTTTATTATATAGACGCCGACTTTTATAGATATTTTATCGGTAGAGAAGACCAATCGGTCAACGAACAAATTATAATGAAGCGTATCGACCAACATATTAGGGTAACCGATATCTTGATAGGCGCGCACGATTTGCAAAAAATAAAACTTCAATCAAAACGCCTATATAAATATATGTTTGAATTTATACATATAATGATGGTTATAAATAGCATATACCTAATAAAGATAGGCGATAAGGAAGCTTTTGAAAAGAAAACGGCATTATGGGAACGCTATAAAAAGGCAGACCTTTTGGCGTATAAAAAGAGCAAGCGTAAATTTACGGGTATGGTAGCGTCAAACAACAAGTTTGTTTGTGGCTTTGCAAAAACCGTTTACGTTATTGCAAGAAAGATTTTTAAGTTTAACTAAAACAACCATTCTAGAAAGAGTTAAAGCAAACATAATAAAAGAAAAACGCAAGCGAAACGCTTGCGTTTTTTGGTTTTTAAAAAATCAAAAAAGTCAATAAAAGACAATTATTTTAAAAAACCCTATTGACGGACAGTGCAGTATAAAGTAAAATAAAAGAAAAGGGGCAAAAAATGAAAAGATTTTTAAGTATTTCATTTGTTTTAATAATGACAATTTTAATGCTCCTGCCGATTAATTATGGTTGTAGTTGTTATTATGGAGATTGGTCAAATAAAAAAATAGATTACGATAATATCCCTGAATTTGTAACTGAATATAGTGAAGAAGAACATTTGCAAAGAGTAAAAGAGATAGCAGAGAAAAAGATATCAAAAGAATATTTAGTCGATATAAAAACAGAGATTCTTTATGCGTATTATCGTGGGACACCGGAATACGTTCTGATAACCGTAGAATATAACAAGGAATTTTCAGGCACGTTTACTTACAGTGAACAGGGCGTTGATTATCAATATTTTTATACCACAAAATACTTATATGCGGTTATTAGAATATATAAAGATTCATATGATGACGAATATGAAAAAACCAGTAGTATTAGAACTTGTGACTATCCTTGGATGCCACAGTTCATTCCTGAAGATGAGAATGCCTTTATGATTGGTCCTAACCCTTATCTAGTGTGTGGATATGGCGAAGAATATAAAAAGTATTATATAAATGATCGTTTTGCGATAGAAAGAAACGGCAAAGTTATGGAATTTTATAGACATTATGATGTAAAGAAAGATAGCGTTTATACTTTAGGATTAGAACCGTATGACTTTAGCGAAGAAGAGATAAGTATAGAGAGACAAAAAATTCTTCTTTATAATTCATATAAATCATATTATACACATACTTTTATGTTTGGCCATAATGAATTTAAATAGATAATGAAAAAACGCAAGCGAAACGCTTGCGTTTTTTGTATTTTTTAATTCGTATTTTTTATTCGGTTAAAGATTTATTTAGTTTTTTATCGGCACGTTTTTTAACGTTGATAAATATAAACCCGATTATAATGGTTGAATAGAAACTTAAAACTCTCCAAGAAAGCATTGCTGGGAATGCAAAACCGGGGAGTAGGCCTGCGCTAAATAATGCGTAAAAGGATAGGTCGGCTGCGCCTGCGTTGCCGGGGGTTGGTATAAATGATATTGCGCAGTATAATATAAGGGTTATTTGCACTATTTGTAGCCAACCCATGATTCCGTTGGTGGTTTCAAAACCAAAGAAATTCATTATAAAGAAAGGCAGAGAAGAGAAGGAAATATGCTCTAAAAAACTAAGCAAGAATAACGACGAGAAAACTAGTGGTTTAGTTGCTAATTTTTTAATACATCTTGCGTTATGAATAACCGTTTTATAAGTCTTCATAGCAGTTGCCTTTGGATTTTTAACCAAACGCAATTTATTTCCGATAAATAGCACGCCTGCAACTAGTTTACTTGTAAACCTTGGCAAAAGTGAGAAAAACACTACGAGTATTGGCACTATTGCGCATAAGATAATACCTACTATAGCAGTGGTTTTTATACCAACGTGCGCAAAACCCATCATGCTTTCGGGAATATGAAGTTTATTCGTGCCGAATAGTATAATTGACACAATACTTATCATTACGAATGCTATTTGGTTAAAAAAATAGGTGGTTATTGGTATTGAACTTGCAACGCCACCGTGAACGCCGTGTTTAGAAAGGTGGTAAATTTCAAAAGGTTGACCACCAACGGCAAGTGGGGTAACGTTATTATAATAAAGACCAACAACAGCCGTTTCCATACAAGTTTTGAAGTGAAATTTGCCAGAAACGGATTTGCAGTTTATGGAAAGTTTTAACCCTTTAAGAAGGTAATATAACGCTAGCGCCAAAACTGCAAAAATTGCCCAATACCAATTTTCGGCAAAGATACTACCAACTTCCGACCAAGATGGCAAAGACCCACCCGTAAAGTCGTTAATAGCAGTAAACACAAGCACGGCAATGACGATTATACCAAAAAGCAAAGCAAAAAGGTTTTTGAATAATTTTTGGCGTTTATTGACGTTTGCATTGGTTTCTATACCCATTACTTGCGTCATCATCATTTGCTTGGCAGAAGTGTTGTTTATAAAGTCGTGCTCATCCGTAACTTCGGGTGGTTCAACGACGATTTGTTCTGCAATTTCATCACCTTGTAATTGAATTTTTATAGGCTCTTTAGTCTTCTCGTCAAATTCAATTTTTTGAATGATGGGTTTTCTTTCTTTTTTCATATCAACCAATTATACAACATAAATAGGTCATTGTCAACGGAAAAAGATAATTGGATATTTTCGCCATAGAAAAAGCGTATTTTATTGAAATATGGGATAATACTTGATTTTTTGAAATGTATAATATATAATTATTAACGAAAAAAATAAAGAGTTTTTGATTGGTAAAATCAATTTTGGATGATAAGTTATGGAACAACCATTAGTAAACGTTATAATGCCTGCCTATAACGCACAAAACTACGTTGGCAAAGCGTTAAAATCAGTTATGGAACAGGATTATACGAACTTAAAAATTTACGTTGTTAACGATTGTTCTACTGACGATACTTTATCTGTTATAAAATCTACTGCAAACGGAGATCCTAGAGTAACCGTTATAGATCTTGCTAAAAACGGTGGACCGGCGAACGCTAGAAATTATGCTTTAGACGTTATCGACGGCGAATTTTTTACCTTTATGGATAGCGACGACCGTTTGGAAAAAGACCACGTTTCAACGCTTATGTCTTTAATGACTGAAGACTGCGTGCTTGTGGCTTCGGCAGTCAAACAACAAAAGCGTTCAGACAAAAATTTTAAGCCACAAAAGGTTAACGTTTTAGAGTTTTCCGTTGATAACGCTAAACAAGAAATAGTGGGAGATAGAACGTTTAGCGCCTTTTCTTGGAATAAAATATTCCGTCGTTCAATAAGTGGGGATTTAAGGTTTTCTTGCGATATTCAGATTTGTGAAGACACGATGTTTTGCCTTGAATATTTAGCCAGAGCAAAAAAAGGTAAGGTTTATTATACCACCAAAAGAACTTACCATTATTTTAGAACTAAGGGGTCGCTTTCTGGGCTTTCGTGTTCGGAAAAGAAGTTTAAAAGTTTAGATAAGTTAAAAGAAAAAGTTTATTCGATTAAAGAGATGGAGAGCGATAACGTAGAACTTGTTTCACGCATAAATTCGTGGTGGTTTTTAATGCAATTACAATTTATGTTATACGCAAAAAAACTTAAAAAGAAAACTGAAAAAAGGCAGTTTATTTTAGAAGCAGAAACTTATAAAGGGGACTTCAAAAAATATAAAAAATTTTTTCTTGCCCCTTATCGCAGATACGGTGGAATTTTGTTTTGTTTAATGAAAATTTTCTTATAAAAAAAGGGCTTGGAATCAAGCCCTTTTTCTTTTAATTTTCAGCAACTATTATTGCCGTTATCTTTGCAGTTTCTTCTGGAGAAATTTTTATAGTAACGGGATATCTACCACAAGTTTTTACGTTAGATTGAAGACTGATTTTCTTTTTATCAACGTCAAAACCAAGTTCCAAAAGTTTATCGGAAATTTCTTTATTAGTAACGCTACCAAAAAACTTTCCACCAGCCCCACATTTAACTTTAACGGTAACTTCCTTTCCGTCAAGTTTTTGCCTTAATTCCTTATTGGCTTTAAGTTCTTCTGCTCTGTGGAAAGCCTGCGCTTCTTTTTGACCTTTGTTTTCGCTAACTGCTTGAGCGTCGGCAGGTTTTGCAAGCCCACGCTTTATTAAAAAGTTTTGGGCAAACCCGTCTTTTGCTTCAATAATATCACCGGCTTTGCCACTACCTTTAACGTCTTTTATCAAAACTACTTTCATAATAATTCTCCTATCAACATCTACGTTTTTATTTTAACCGTAAATAGTTAAAAAGTCAATAATCTATGGTATATATCTTACAAAAAACGCTCATAATAAATAAAAAGGAGATATATCTATGGAAAAAAATTATTCAATCAAATGTGACGTAACCCGTTGCAAGCATAATAGCGACGGTTGCAACTGCGCTTTAGGTCAAATTAAAGTAACCTGTGGTTGCGAAGGCGAAAACTGCACCTGTTGTGGAGATTTTTGCGACAAAGAAAATTGTTAACAATACCTAGCAAATAAACCAAATAGTCGTTAGAAAAGAAAGAAGGTTGAAAACTCAACCTTCTTCTTTCTTATTATATATTATTCTGGAAACTTAACAGTCGCCCTAGGCGACACAAAAAACCCTTATGCCATTATATTACCACAAAAAATCGGCTTGTCAAGGGGGTTTTGTAAAAAATTTTCAAAAAATTTTATTTTTTTTCATTATGAAAATTTAAAAAGGGTGGAAAATTTGTAAAAAAGACGGTAAAAAGTAGGTGTGAGCGATAGGAGTTATTGACATAAGTAAATTATGTATTTATAATTATATATAGAAAATTTTAGCAGATAAACTGCATTTATAAACGGAGGGCTATAAAATGGCTGAAGAAGTATTACTTACCAAAGAAGGTAAAGAAGAACTTGAGAAAAGATTAGACTATCTTAAAGTGGAAAAACGTGCCGAAATTACCGAAAGAATCAAAACGGCAAGGGAATTTGGTGACCTTTCTGAAAACGCTGAATACGATGCTGCTAAAAACGAGCAAGCAATGATTGAAGGCGAAATTTTAGAAATTGAAGACAAACTTAAACGCGCCGTTATTATTAAGGAAAGCAAAAAAGGTCAAGTTTCACTTGGTAGCAAGGTTGACTTTATTGACGAAGAAGACGGCGTTTTAGTTACTTACGAAATCGTAGGAACTACCGAAGCAGACGTTGAACAAGGCAGAATTTCCAACGAATCACCTATCGGAAACGCATTACTTGGCAGAAAGGCTGGTGATACCGTTCGTGTAGTTGTTCCATCTGGCATTACCACCTTACTTATCAAGAAAGTATACTAAAATTTAACAGGGACTATTATGGAAGAAAAGAACTTAAACGCTTCCCCCGTGGAAGAATTAGATTTAAACGAAATTTTAAGAATTAGGCGTGAAAAGTTAGACGCGCTAAAGCAAGCAGGTAAAAACCCTTACGAAAAGGTTCGTTACGATAGAACTACCTATTCGCAAGACGTTAAGGATAACTACGCTGAATACGAAGGTAAAACCGTTGGCATTGCAGGTAGACTTATTTCTAAAAGAATTATGGGTAAAGCGTCTTTTGCTGTTATTCTTGACGGAAAAGGCACTATTCAGTCATACCTATCAATCAACGATTTAGGGGATGACTATCTTGCTTTCAAAGAATACGATATAGGCGACATTATCGGTATTCAAGGTTTTGTATTCACCACTAGAACGGGTGAAATTTCCATTCACGCGCAAAGCGTAGAACTTTTATCAAAATCACTATTACCTTTGCCTGAAAAATATCACGGATTAAAAGACGAAGATACAAGATATCGTCAAAGGGAAATCGACCTTATTGCTAATCCAGAAGTTAAGCGCACCTTTGAAGCGCGTTCTAAAATTATGAAGGCTATAAGGAACTACCTTGACGGCGTGGGATATTTAGAAGTAGATACCCCCGTATTACAACCTTTAGAAATCGGCGCTGCTGCAAGACCGTTCAAAACTCACCATAACGCATTAGATATTGATATGTTCTTGCGTATCGAAACCGAACTATACCTAAAAAGGCTTATAGTTGGTGGTTTTGATAAGGTTTACGAAGTTGGCAGAATATTCCGTAACGAAGGTATGGACCGTTCGCACAACCCTGAATTCACCACCGTTGAAATGTATCAAGCGTATAGCGATTACTTTGATATGATGGACCTTATCGAAGATATGTATAGAACCATTACTAGACAAGTTTGTGGAACAGATAAGATTGCCTATCAAGGCGTAGAAATCGATATGGGTAAGGCTTGGGAAAGACTTACTATGGTTGAAGCCGTTAAAAAATACGCAGGCGTAGACTATAACGATTGGCAATCTGACGAAGAAGCGCGCGCCGTTGCAAAACAAATGCACGTAGAAGTTGACGAAGGCGACGAAGCAACTAAAGGGCACGTTCTTATCGCATTCTTCGACGCATTCGTTGAAGAAAAGTTAGTTCAACCAACCATTATTTACGATTACCCTGTGGAAAACTCTCCACTAGCCAAGAGAAAACCAACCAACCCTGCGTTTACCGAAAGATTTGAATATTTTATTTATTCAAGAGAAATGGGCAACGCTTTCTCTGAACTTAACGACCCAATCGACCAAAGAGAAAGGTTTGTAAAACAAGTTGAAGCAAAGCGTGCTAAGGGTGGAAACGACGCTAAGGTTGACGAAGACTTCGTAACGGCGTTAGAATACGGTATGCCACCTACGGGAGGACTTGGTTTCGGTGTGGACAGGTTGGTTATGCTTTTAACTGACAGCGCTTCTATAAGGGACGTAATTTTATTCCCAACTATGAAGCCTATTAAAAAATAGTTTATTTAAAACCTTCGGTTGACGTTTGACGAAAAGATAGGTCAAAACCAACCGTTATCGTTAAAACACCAAAAAATAAAAAGGTAAAACCTATAAATGGATAATAAAATAACTAAAAAAAGACTTGGCGACCTTTTGGCTTACGAATGGATACTTATAATAATAGTTTGCGTAGTTGCTATGGTCGGTTGGCATTTAGTATTTAATATTACGGGAACAAAGATAACGACGGGGCAAAAATTCAAAATTTTATACGACGAATTTTTGGACTCTAACTATGAATATAGCGTTGTAGTTCCCGTCAAAAACGAAGATGCTTTCAGTTACGAAGTAATGAATATGGAAATAGAAATTCTTCATTCTGGAACGCACAATTTATTAGATACAAGGCACGCTACCGAAGATTGCGACATTATTGTTAGTTCTAACGCAACCTACAAAAACGCTGACGATAAGGATATAAAAAGAACTCACGCTATTATAGACACCTATAAAATGTGGTCTTATGAAGAAGCCGTAGCGTATGGCGATAAATATTTAGAGCCTCTTCTTAAAGACGGCGTGGAAAAACTTTCCGTTAAGTATAAAGACGATATTGCAGGTCGTTTTTCTTACGAAAACGCCTATACGTTAGAAGATTTAGACCAAGCCAAGATAGATAGATTTTTTGCAGACAGAACAAGGGGCGACAACCGTTTCCGTGATAAGGAAAATTATGCAAAAGGTTTGCAAGGCGAACGTAAAAGAATAGAACGCATTTGCTATGACGTTGCTTGCGCTAAATATCTTTTGCAAAACCATTCTGAAATTTTTTATCAATATGCTCGTTATTCGCAAAACTTAAGTCTTAAAGACAACGACACCAACGAAAGGTTGGTTAAAAATCAAAAGGAGCATAACCTTAAAAAGTATGGCAAAGAACAACTTTCTTACGGCGTAGACCTAAGCAAGATGAGTTTTACTGCAGATAGTCAAGGCAAGTATGAAATAACGTCATTCTTCTCTAAAAAGGGTGGTGGCGCAAAAGATTTAAGCATGATGATGTTTGACTTTGTGGAATATCAACCGGACTTGCAGTTTGAAAGTTTGGCATTTAGCAACACGGTTATTAAAATCACCAGCAACTATTTGGATACCGTAAAGGTTTAGGGGATAACATGAAAGGAAAATTCGTAACTTTTGAAGGGTGCGAAGGCGTTGGAAAGTCCAAACAAATTCACCTTTTAGAAGAGTATCTAAAAGCAAACGGAATAAAATACTATCTAACCCGTGAACCGGGGGGAACGTCCGTTTCCGAACAAATTAGGAATGTTATTTTAGACAAAAAAAATTCTGCTATGTGCGACGAGTGTGAAGCCTTGCTTTACGCCGCTGCAAGAGTTCAACTACTTAAAGAAGAAATAGAACCAAGGCTAAACGCAGGCGAACTAGTTTTATGCGATAGATATATAGATTCTTCGTTTGCCTATCAAGCATACGCAAGGGGGCTTGGCGTGGAGTTCGTAGAAAGGATAAACTCTTTCGCTATTAAAAACTTTACCCCCGACTGCACCTTGTTTTTAAAACTTTCCCCTGAAGACGCTTTCAAAAGAAAGGGTGGCGTAGACGCTGGGGATAGAGTAGAACTTTCAGGAATGGAATTTCATCAAAAGGTTTATAACGGCTATCTATCTCTTGCTCAAAAGTATAGCGATAGGTTTTCCGTGATAGATGCAAGTGGAACTAAAGACCAAACTCATTCAAAAATCATTAACGCATTAAAACAAAAAGGTATTATATGATAGATTTAACCGGTCTTGTCAAAGGCACTAACGCTTATAAAATAATTGAAAGCGATAAAAGGGCTGGCAAACTTTCGCACGCCTATCTTATTCTTTGTCAAGACGGCGAAAATCTTAATTCTTACCTAAAAGAAATAGTAAAATTATTGTTTTGTAAAAGCGACTATCCTTGTGGTGAGTGTAGAGCGTGTTCTTTAATAGAAAAGGGTGTTCACCCAGACGCAGTATTTTTACCTAGAAAGGGAGACGCCGTGTTGTCCGAAGACGTTAGTGGGCTTATACAAGACACTTTTATAAAGCCTTACGAGAGCGACAAAAAAGTGTTCGTTATAAACCACGGCGAAACTATGAACGCCCAATCGCAAAACAAACTATTAAAAACCTTAGAAGAACCACCTAAAAACGTTCACATAATAATCGGGGCAACTAGTGAATACGCATTGCTTCCAACCATAAAATCAAGGGTGAAACAAATAGTAATGCATCCCTTTGATTACAATACGTTATATAATGCGCTAAAGGGCGAATGTTTAAATCACGATAAGTTATCTGACGCAATAAATTATAGCGACGGAACTCTTTCTAAAACGCTTGCTTTATATAACGACCAAAACTTTACCGAAACCTTTGATTTCTGCTTGGACCTTTTAGGTAATATGAAGTCAAGTAGCGACGTTTTAGAGTATTCTTATAAGTTAGATAAATTAAAGTGTGAATTTAAGGAATTTTTAAGCGTATTAGAAGTTCTTTTAAGGGACGTTTTGGTAAGTTTAGATAACCAAAACCTAATAATCAATAAAAATAAGGCGTCCCAGATAAAGGCCTTAACTGGCTATAAAAGGGGGGCGTTGCTTGCAATTTTAGATGACGTTTTATTAGCCACAAAACGTTTGGAAGCCAACTCTAGCAAAAACGCTGTTGGAGAATGGTTACTGTTTAAGATATTGGAGGAAAAATTCAAATGGCAAAAATTATAGGGGTAAAATTTAAGGATACTGCAAAAGTATATTATTTTTCACCTGCAAACGATACCGACCGTTACCCCGTTGGCTCAGGCGTTATAGTAGATACGGCAAAGGGTAACGAATACGGCAAGGTTGTTTTCGACGTTAGGGAAATTAGCGACGATAAGTTGACTCACGCCCTAAAGCCCGTTATTAGAAAGGCAACCCAAAAAGACGAAAAAACTATGGCAGAAAACGAAAAGAAAATTCCCGAAGTTATGAAATATACTCAAGAACAAATTGAGCAACTAAAGTTAGAAATGAAACTTATTAGTTGCGAGTATTCATACGACGGAAAAAAACTAGCCTTCTACTTTACTGCAGAAAACAGAGTAGATTTTAGAGAACTTGTAAAAGTTCTAGCGTCAAAATTCCATACTAGAATAGAACTTCGTCAAGTGGGAATAAGGGACGAAACTAAAATGCTAGGTGGCATTGCTCCTTGTGGCAGAACTTGTTGTTGCGCAGGCGCAGTTGCCGACTTTGGTAAAGTAACTATAAAAATGGCTAAAAACCAAGGTCTACACCTTAACCCAAGCAAGATAAGTGGACTTTGTGGAAGACTTATGTGTTGTTTAGAATATGAAAACGATTACTATGCAGAAGTATATCCTAAAATGCCAAAGATAGGTGGAACGGTAACTTCACCTGAAGGGGAAGGGGTGGTCGTTTCTAACGATATGTTAAAAATGATTTCTAAAGTTAAAATTCAAAAGCCAGACGGTGGAGAAGTGTATAAAGACTTTGCCGTTAGTGATTTAAAGTTCAAAAAATCCAAACAACCTGAAGAGAATCAAGAAGATTTAGATAAAATGTCAGAAAAAGTTTTTGAATAGTCCTTGTCAAAGGAAAATAATTGTGATAAAATATATTTGAGAAATTTAAGGAGGCTACTATAATGGCTTATAAAATTGGTGATGCTTGTATTTCATGCGGTGCATGTGCAGACACTTGTCCCACCGGCGCTATCAGCGAAGGTGAAACCCAATTCGTAATCGACGCAGACGTTTGCGTTAGTTGCGGTGCTTGCGCAGGTGGTTGCCCTGTAGAAGCTATTTCAGAAGAATAATTCTAAAAAACAACCTTAAGGCACGAAGTTCTTCGTGCCTTAACTTTTAAATTTTATTCGTTAGGTTTTAGCAAATGCTTAGAGTTGAAGACCTTAATTTAGGTGGGCTTAAAATTTATCAAGACGAAAAACTGTATTGCTTCACTTCAGACGCAATACTTTTGTCGCGCTTTGCAAGGGTAAAATCAGGTGACGACGTTGCCGATTTTTGTTCTGGCAGTGGAATAGTTGGGCTTCACCTATACGGGCTAAACCCAAACCTTATAAAAAGCGTAACTCTTTTTGAAATGCAAAAATCAATGTTCGATATGTCTAAAAAGTCTATCGAATTAAACGATTTGCAGTCAAAATTTTTCGCACATAACGTTAAAGTTCAAGATATTCCTTCTTCTTTTAACGAAAGATTTTCTCTAATAGTTTGTAACCCACCGTATATGAAATGCCAAGCAGGGCAGTCTAGCGAAAACCCTTCCATTGCCGTTTGCAAAGCAGAAATTGAACTATCCTTGCAAGAACTTATTTCTTCAATAGGCAAGTGCTTAAAGTTTGGTGGAAGAACGTGTATAGTTCATAGAGCAGATAGATTATGTGAAGTTATTTCTGAAATGCAAAAACGCAACATTGAGCCAAAACGCTTGCAAATAGTTTGCGCAAAAAATAAAGCGCCCTACCTTATCTTAATAGAAGGCGTTAAGGGTGGTAAAAGTGGAATAGAAATTCTTCCCCCAATAGAAAATTAAAAGGAGAGTGTATGTTATACTTTGTTGCAACGCCGATTGGTAACTTAAAAGATATATCCCTTAGGGCGCTTGAAGTTCTTAAACATGTTGATGAAATCGCTTGTGAAGACACCCGTCATTCCATAACCTTGCTTAAAGCATACGATATAAATAAGCCCTTGGTTTCATACCATAAGTTTAACGAAAGAGAAAGTGGACTAAAACTTATTGAAAAGTTAAAAAACGGCAAAAACGTAGCCTTAATTACCGATGCTGGTATGCCCGTTATATCCGACCCCGGTAACGTGCTTGTTAAAATGCTTATGGAAAACGGCTTGGATTATACGGTAATTCCGGGTGCGTGCGCCGGTGTTTCTGCCCTTGTTCTTAGTGGACTTGACGCTCAAAGATTTTGTTTTTTAGGTTTTTTACCTGCAAAGGCTTCAGAAAGGAAGGAATTTTTAGAAAAATATAAAAACCTAGAAGCAACCCTTATCTTTTACTGCGCTCCACACGATATAAAAAAGGACGTGGAAAGCATCTATACCGTATTGGGTGATAGAAAGGCAGTTGCCGTAAAAGAGATTACTAAAATTCACGAATCCGTTCAACCTTTTAACTTAAAAGACGGATATCCGTTTGAAGCAAAAGGGGAATACGTTTTATTAGTTGAAGGTGGAAAATTAGCCGACGAAAACGCAAATTTGTCCGACAAACAACTTATTGATAAATATATTAGCGACGGCTTAGATAAAAAAGAAGCCCTAAAAAAAGTTGCAAAAGAGAGAAAAATTCCAAAATCCGAACTTTATAAGTTAACGATAACCGAATAATCTAAAAACACAAAAAACGCGCGTTTTTTGTGTTTTTCTTATCAAAAATAGCCAAAAATAAGGTTTAAAAAAATATGTAATCGCTAGGAAAAAACAAATAAAAATTATTTTTTAAAATGTGTGTTAAAACGCTTGCCAAATCTTGTCGAAAAGTGTATATTAAAAGTGTCGAAAGGCAAAAAATTCATTCGCTCATCATTTTCCCCCTTATCATATATTATTCAGGAACCAATGACACGACGTCGTTGGTTTTTGAATTTTTAAAGGGGTGATAGTGTAAGGTAACTCATACTTGGGCTTCCTTCTTCTCTGCTACGCTCCGAAACACCATTTAATTGTTATACGAGTGCTGGCTAACTTGTTTATAAGCCGTTTCGCAAAGTTTGTTGTAAAGCGTCGCAATACTTCGTTTGCTGTGTTTAACGTATTTTTTTGACAATACGTATTGAAACATTGCATAGGTTATGATATAATTATTAAAAATACTAATACTAAATATTATGTAAAGGAGAAATTTATGAGCGAAAATTTAGATTATAACGTAGTTGAAGATACAACCGTAAATCAACCCAAAAAGAAAAAGATGCTTGCATTCAAAATAATTATTCCTATTTTGTATGCATTGGTAACATTTTTTACCGTTTGGATGATTATTGATTTGGCGATAACCCTTAATAATGCAGAAGGGCTTGAGGGGCTTGGCGTTGCTATCGTATTGGTGGTATTCCTTCCACTATTGATAATAGGGGCTGCTATTGCCTTGGTTCTTTCCTTGCCAGCACTAATTATTTCTATCGTGCTATATGCCAAAAAGAAAGCCAGTCTTGGCACTATGATTTATTTTATTATTTTTACTTTTTACGGTGTTATGTTGTTGTTATTCACTATATTCGGTTTTGGATTAATAACCTAATCCTTAAAAGTTATAAAATACCATTGGTTAATAAAAATTTATTAAATAAAAAAATCGCCGTATGTAATGCTACGGCGATTTTTTATTTGCTTGATTTTTTACTTATTAATAGGTTTAAGTTTATCTAATTCTTTTCTAAAAGATTTTGAAGATAAAAGAATAACGCCAACAACTATAACAAGGGCAATATCTACGAATACGTATGAATTATATCCTGCGCTAAAGATTAAAAAGTTGGTGGCTTCTGCATCCATTGCATACGCGCCGAAAGCAAATACACCGGAAATAACGTGCGCAACGTATCTAAATGTTCCCGTTAACACAGCGCCCAAGGTGAATTTTAAGCGTGGAAGATTTTCCAAAACGCCAAGGTCGGTTAGCAATCCACTCATAGTTATCATACTAAACGCTATTGGATAGTCTAGTAAGAATTGCGCAGGGTGAACGATGAACGGGTCTTGAATTGCTTGCAACATTCCATATATTAATCCAACTAATAGTCCTTTTTTCATGCCGTATATATAAGAATATAAGCAAATTGGCAAGAAGGAAACCAACGTTATTGAGCCGCCTTGCAACCAAACGGCTTCAAACTTTATGTAAGACAATGCAAAGGAAATAGCAACGCAAACTCCTGCTAAAGCGATGGCTTTGGTGTTAAACGGCGTTTTGTTTTTTCTTCCGATAATAAACGCAAGTGCAACTACCAAGGCTATTAAAACACCTGCGCTAACGTATAACGCAATGGAGTTTAACTTTCCGTATTCGCCCGTGTAGTAACCGTCGCCAACTATGTTTTGACTATAAAACATAGAAATTAGTATAACGCAAACTATAAGACCGATACCAATAAGCCCGATTAAAGAATATAGAACGGCTCTAAAAGCAGACGGTTTTTTCTTTGCAATTATAAATAGGGCAATTCCACCCAAAAGTGCTAGGCAAAGGGTTACTAAAACGGGAATAAACACGAACTTTATAATGTCTTTGTTTACCCAATTTTCTTCAAGATAAGCAGAATCGTATTTTTTAACTATTTCTGCAACCAATAGCAATATGCCTAACGCTAAACTGTAAAACAATAAAGATAGCACGGAACTTTTTGCAACTTTAACCATGTTTTCTTTGTGCATAAATAAAGTTACCAAAAGGTTTATGACAAGCGCGCCTACAAACCCTATGGTTAGCCATAGCGAAATAGGTTCTAACTTGTCTGAAAGATAGGTAGGTGATAATAAATTAAAAGTCATAAGACACTCCTTTTATTCGCTACGAAAAAACGCACCCTTTTGGGTGCGCTGTAATCAATCAAATTGCATTTCCTTCAAGCATTACCTTGCGGATTCAATGGTATAATCTCAGCCAAACGGCACCCATAGCGAATATTTAATTTTTATAGTTATAAAATATCACTTTTTTTGTCTTGCGTCAAGCAAAAAAATATGTTAGAATACAAATTACCTACAATTTTGAAAAAAAGGGGAGGATAGTATGTCTAAATTTTTTGCATTTCTAAACAGAATGAAGTATATCAAACGTTGGTCGCTTATGCGCTCTATTAGAGAAGAAAATATTATGGAGCATAGCCAACAAGTTGCAGTCATCGCCCACGCCCTTGCTTTAATAAACAATAAAATATATAACGGCACCGTAGACGCTAACAAGGTTGTTATGCTTGCCCAATATCACGAAGTAGGCGAAGTTATAACGGGTGACCTTCCAACCCCTATAAAATATTTTAACCCCGAAATTAATTCAGCGTATAAAGATTTAGAAAAGAACGCTTGTATAAAAATTTTGGATATGTTGCCAACGGAATTTAGAGAAGAATACGAAACCTACGTTATTCCCGACCAAACCACTTATGAATATAAACTAGTCAAGTGCGCCGATAGGCTTTCTGCATACCTAAAATGCGTAGAAGAAGTAAAGGCAGGCAACTCCGAATTTAAGAAGGCAAAAAACACCATAGGCAACGAACTTAAAAAGTCCGGCGTTCCAGAAGTAGAGTATTATCTAAAGGAATTTGCCCCTGCGTATGAACTAACGCTAGATGAACTAGAATAAAAATTTGTGCAACATGCACAAAAAAATTTTTCAATAATCGTTAAAATATACTTGTATTTTGGGCGAGTGTATTATATAATAAGAGAGTAAAAAATAAAAACCTTAATAGGTTTGGAGGAAAATATGTCAAGTTTAAATCTTAAAAACATTTACAAAGTATATCCTTCTGGCGTTACTGCAGTTACCGACTTCTGCTTGGATATTGAAGACAAGGAATTTATCGTATTCGTTGGTCCATCAGGTTGTGGTAAATCAACCACACTTCGTATGATTGCAGGTCTAGAAGATATTTCTTCTGGTGAACTTTATATCGACGGCGTTATGGTTAACAACCGTGCTCCTAAAGATAGAGATATTGCAATGGTTTTCCAAAACTACGCATTGTATCCACACATGACCGTTTACGATAACATGGCTTTCGGCTTAAAACTTCGCAAAATGCCAAGACAAATTATCGACCAAAAGGTTAAGGAAGCAGCAAGAATTCTTGGTATTGAAATGTATCTATCAAGAAAGCCAAAGGCTTTGTCAGGTGGTCAACGTCAACGTGTTGCGCTAGGTCGTGCAATCGTTCGTGAACCTAAGGTATTCTTACTAGACGAACCACTATCTAACTTGGACGCAAAACTTCGTTCTCAAATGAGAACTGAAATCACCAAGTTACACAACCGTTTAGCAACCACTTTCATCTACGTTACCCACGACCAAGTTGAAGCTATGACCATGGGAACTAGAATCGTTGTTATGAAAGACGGTTTTATGCAACAAGTTGATACCCCAATGAATCTTTACGATTATCCTATCAACCAATTCGTTGCAGGCTTTATCGGAACTCCACAAATGAACTTCTTCACCGGCAAATTAACCGGAACGGCTAAAGAAGTTTACGTTGAATTTGGTAAAGACAAAATCTTATTACCAAAAGCAAAAGTTGACCTAATCGTTAACTTAGACAAGTATCTAAATACCGATAAGGAAGTTACTTTAGGTATCCGTCCTGAAGACTTCCACAATGACGTTGATGCAGTTGCAGGCAAGAAGATGCCTTCAATTAAGATTAAAGTTGACGTTGTTGAAGCGCTTGGTGCTGAAACCTTATTATACTGCAAGACTGATATTGAATCTACCGTTAATAGCGATGGAAGTATTGACGACGACGTTTCTAACTTAATCGCAAAGGTTGATTCACGTTCTGCCACTAAAGCAGGCGACGTTGTTGATATTGCTATCGATATTGACCACTGCCACTTATTCGACAAGGAAACTGAATTAACAATCCTTGCAAGAAACGAAGACAACAAAGCAGAACTTATCGAACTTCAAGCAAAGCGTGCTGAAGAAGATGCAATCAAGGCTCAAGCAGAAGCTGCAAAACTTGCCGCTGAAGAAGAAGCTGCTAGAGCAAAACTTGAAAAGAAACTTGCTAAAAAGTCAAAGAAAGACGCTGAATAATTAAAAATCAATAAAAGAAGCCGAATTTTAGTTCGGCTTCTTTTCATTTTTTGCAAAATTCCGTTAAGTTAGAAAGCAAAATCATTCATTTAGGTTGAAAAAGTTTTCAAAAGAAGGTATAATACTTAAAAGGATTTCTTATATGAGTAAGGATATTTTAACTTTTATAAACGGAATAAAATCTAATACGGATATTTCCATTACCGTCTTTGATAAATTGGGCAACGTTTTGGTTGGCGATACTGCAAAAACGGGCGACTGTGTTTTCGTTGAACAGGGCATAATACAACAAAACGGTAACACCTTTTTTTCTTTTAAGTTCAAGGGCAATCTTTATTATGCGTGTATTGACGGCGACGGCGAAGGTCAACGTTCATACGCATTTTTAATCACCCAACTTGCTAGTCAAACTAAAAAGCAAGACGTTAGTAAGGAAGAGTTTATTCAATCTTTAATATTAGGCGAAACGGATTCTTCTTTTATAAAAAAGAACGCTAAAAGATTTAGTCTATCCGATAAACCCTTATTCGTAATGCTAATATGCCCACAAAAGGGCGAACCTGAACAACTTATTGATTTTATTGCTAGTTATCAAGAAATTGGCGATTTTTATTATTTAACCGAAGATAAACGCATAGCCTTTGTTAAAATTTGCGACCAAGCCGTTGGTGATTATTTTTCCAGCGCCCAATACGCAGAGTATTTGGCAAGGTCGGTTTTTGAAGAAACAGGCGAAGTCGTTAAAATTGGCGTAGGTGGTATAGTAGACGGTTTAGAAAAGGTTCACGTTTCATATAATCAAGCCCTTTCAACCGTGGATATGATGGACGTTTTACAGTCAAACGGAAACGTTCATACTTATAAAGAATATTTACTAATCGGCGTTTTGAGTGAACTTCCTAAAAACAAACTTAACCAATATCTTAACCTATTGCAAGACGTTGGTGGTAGAGAAACTTTTGACGACCAAGAAATTATGGAAACGGCAGAAGCATTTCTAGATAATAACCTAAACGCAAGCGAAACTTCACGCAAGATGTATTTGCATAGAAACACGCTTTCTTATAGATTAGACAAGATTGAAAAAACTACGGGGCTAAACATTCGTAAGTTTTCAGACGCCGTGGCTTTTAGACTTGTAACCATTTTATTAAAATTGACAAGGTGACTTTATGAGAAGTAGCAAAAGTAGAAGTTTAGACGGTCCGTCTAAAAGAAAAATATTTATATCGATTGGCTTGGCGCTAATAGTTTTAACGTCTTTCTTTTGTGGATATTTTACCCAATTTGCATTTAGGGGAAGTGGCGAAAAACACGTAAGCGACGTCGTTAAGATTATGGACCAAGTAGGTTACGTTTACGATGAAAAGAACGATACTTACGTTAAAATTGAAGGGGAAAAGATTGCCAAACTAATTTCCGGTAACTTTTTAGACGGTTATTCCTACTATTATACCGAAGAAGAATACCAAAAGCAGTTGGCAGAAGATAAAGGTAATTACGACGGTTTTGGGATTAGCGTTTATTCTGCCCCAGATATTTTAGAAGTTGCAGGCTCAAATGAAGTTTATTCAGTCGTATGCAATTCTCCATCGTATAACGCAGGGGTTAGAGCAGGCGACGTAATTTATAAAGCAAGCATAAAAGACGGGCAGGAAAGTTTAATCAACAACGCTAAAGAACTAAACGAGTTTTTAGCAACACCCAAACTAGGCGAAGAAGTTACCTTATATATTGAACGTAACGGTGAACAGTTAGAGCCAATCGTATTAAATAAGGCAAAGTATACCGTTTGCTACGCACAGTATCAAGATAGCGAAGAGTTTATGTATTTTGCGCCTGAATACGGTGGCAGAATGGTAAACGTTAACGATGCCTTAAACTGCAAAAAAGTTATAAAAAACCCTTGTCCCGAATACGGTGACGATATAGCATACGTTAAACTTACGGCGTTTGAAGGAAGCGTAGCCGTTCAGTTTGGCGCTTGTCTAGAGTATATGGTTTCACGTGGGCGTAGCAAGTTGATTTTAGACCTTTGCGACAACGGTGGTGGAAATATGGAAGCCCTAAAAGACGTTGGTTCATATTTAATATATAACTACGGCAACGGCAACGCTAATTTGGCAATAGCACATGAAAGACTTGACGCCGTTGAGCCTGAAGATTTCTTGGCAGAAGGCTATCGCACCACTCACTTTAGAGCGTATGAAAATAACTTTAACAAAGGCATAGTTCAAATTAGCGTTTTGGCAAATTCTGGAACGGCTTCGGCTGCAGAATGTTTGATTGGCGCAATGATTTCTTACGCAGACGCCGAACCACCTGAAACTAAAGAAAAGAACGAAGAAAAATTTTCACGCAATAACGTTATAGTAATCGACGACGATGGCGACGGCAAATACGCTACCTTTGGAAAGGGCGTTATGCAAACTACTTACGAACTTAATTCTGGTGGCGCGCTAAAAATTACCACGGCAAAACTAATTTGGCCGGACAAGGAAACGTGCATACACAGAAAGGGAATTTCACCTTTAGATATTGACGGCAACGTTATAGTAGAAAACCAAGCCGATACTCATCAAGCAGGCGTTAGCCGTGCAATAGATATACTAAACGCCTTTATCCCTGACCAAGATGACGGGTTAAACAATAAATAATTTGTTTATCTGCTATTTTAGAAATAGGATTAAGACCGTATCCCTCCCCGATAATTTCCATCGGGGAGTTTTTATTTTGACCAATAATTTCTTCAAACATTTTATCAATTTCAGGGTCGGGTAAATCGTCGGTTTGTTGGGGGGAATTGCCCGTTAAAATGCCGATAATTGAAGAAATTATTTTTATTGCATCGCCGTTTTGTAGAAGTGACTTTATAAAAGAAAATATATCCACTAAAAACCTCGCTAACATATTTTGACCTTTCATTCATACAATATGGTTAAATGAACAAAGAGGTGTATTATGGATCAATTTAATCAAAATTCTAACGGCACTCAAGGGGTAGACCTATTTAAGATGGTAACCGAACTATCGCAAAAATTCGACGGTAAAAGCCAAAACGAATTGCTAAAAGCCATTTACGTAGAAGCCGAAAAAAACAAAAGAAACGGCACGCTTACCAACGACCAAATCGACACCTTCGTTTCTCTTTTATCCCCTGCGCTAGACGATAAAAAGAGAAAACTACTTAAAAAGATAGCAAATCAACTTAAAAAGATTTAACCGTTAGCAATAGACTTTAGCGCGTTTATAAAATAATCTATTTCTCGCGAACTGTTTTGCACGCAAAGGCTCGCTCTACAAAGTCCGTTATTTTCCGTGCCTAAAAATTTATGTAAAAGGGGAGCGCAATGCAGTCCACCACGCACGGCTACGTCGTATTCGTAGTTTAGAATGTCTGCAAGTTCACTGCTAGGCAAATCGCTCTTTTCAAAAGCCACTATACCACTTCTATTAGGCACGGAATAACACTTATAACCGTCTATACTATTAATTGCGTCAATCAATTTTTGAGTGTAGTTAAAAAGGTGGTTGGAATAGTTTTCAAGGTTTTCGTTTATAATTCTAACACCTTCGTTTAAGGCGGCTATGGCAGGAAGGTTAAGAGTCCCTGCTTCCAGCCTTTCGGGGTAACATTCGGGTTGCATTAGGTTAAAAGATTCACTTCCCGTTCCACCCATAATAAGTGGAGCTATTTCGGTATTTTGGTCAAAGATAAGCACTCCACTTCCCATAACTCCAAGCAAACCTTTATGCCCTGCAAGGCATAGAATAGAAAGGTTTTGTCTATCTATATTTAGTGGAATATGCCCACCACCTTGAGCGCCGTCTACTAGATAGATAAGGTTGTGGCTTTTAGCAATTTTTCCAATGGTTGCTATTGGTAAAGCCATGCCCGTAACGTTGGAAACTGCCGTCGTTACTATAAGATAGGTATTGCTCTTTACGGCTTGCAGTATGGCTAATTCTATGGGGGTATCTTGGCTTGGCGCAACTATTGTAAGTTCTATTTTTCCTATGGACTTTAAGTAATTTAAGGGGCGCAAAACGGAATTGTGTTCAAACACGGTGGTTATAACGTGCCCACCTTCTTTAAGAGTTCCGAAGATTGCTATATTTAACGCTTCGGTGCAGTTTTTGGTAAATACCACTCTGTCGGGCGTTCCTCCAAACGTTTGAGAAATCACGCTTCTCGTATTATAAACGGTTTCAGCGCCGGTTACGGATAGTCGGTGTCCACTTCTTCCGGGGTTTGCCGATAAATACCTTGTTACGGTGTTAAGGGTGTCGGTTACGATTCTAGGCTTAAATCCACTAGTCGCTGCGTTGTCAAAATATATCATATACTCTCCTTGCCATTTAACAAAATGCCTTTTAGTTTAATACTATATATATAGGAATTTTATTTCCTTTATGCAAAGGAGAAAGGTTTTATGGAGTATATAGTAGTTGCTTTTCGTTCAAGAACACACACCGTTCGATTTGCCGAATATCTTAAAAGACTTGGGGTATACTGCGAGATAGTAAACACCCCAAAAGAAGCAGGCGTCGGCTGTGGACTTTCGGTAAAAACTAAGGTAGCGAACACGGAAACTGTTAAAAGCGCAATAAGGTATGCAAATTTTTCTAGTTATGCAGGTGGTTTCTTAGTTAGGGTGGATAAACACGGAAAGACGGTCAGAAACGCATTTTAGAGTAAAAAACACTTGTAAAAACTGTCCCGAATGTGGTAATATAAGGTATGATTATTAAAAATAGAACTAAAGCCAAAAAAATTATAGATACCCTTTCGGGGGTTTTTGAGGACAAGCCTGCCTTAAATTTTAACACTCCGTTTGAACTTTTGATAGCAGTTATTCTATCTGCGCAATGCACAGACGCGCGTGTGAACAAGGTTACTAAGGTTCTTTTTGAAAAATATAATACTCCACAAAGTATGCTATCGCTTAGCCAACGGGAACTTGAAAGTTACATATTTTCGTGTGGATTATATAAAAGCAAGGCAGAGCACATACTAAAGGCTTGTAGCGACATAATAAACAAATTTGACGGGCAAGTTCCTAACAACTTGGAAGATTTGCGCTCTTTAGCAGGGGTTGGCAGAAAAACTGCAAACGTAGTTTATAGCGTCGGTTTTAAGGGAGACGCTATCGCCGTGGATACCCACGTTTTCAGAGTGGCAAATAGAATTGGGCTTGCACAATCAAAAACCCCTTTGGGCGTGGAAAAGGGGCTTATGGAAATTTTAGATAAAAGCGATTGGTCAAGGTCGCACCATTATATAATTTATCTTGGTAGAAGTTTTTGCAAAGCGCAAAAACCCGACTGTGATAATTGCCCAATAAACGAGCTTTGTGGAAAGAATTTGTAAAAAGGTGAAATATGTTTGTAGATAGAGCGTTAATAACGATAAAAGCAGGCGACGGTGGGAACGGCATCACTTCCTTTATACACTATAAAGGAAAGGTCGGTGGTGGCCCAGACGGTGGTGACGGCGCAAAAGGTGGCGACGTAATTTTCGTTGCAGATAAATCTAAAACCACCCTTGCCGATTATTACTATAAAACTAAATACGTGGCTGAAAACGGCGAAAACGGTGGACCTAAAGAATGTTTTGGTAAGCAAGGTAAGGATATTATTTTGCAAGTTCCACTAGGCACGGTTATTAAGGATAGAGAAACGGGCAACATCATTGCCGATATGTTCTACGAAGGTCAAACGATTACCGTTTTAGTCGGTGGCGAAGGTGGTAAAGGCAACGCAAGATTTAAAAATGCAAGGCGTCACGCACCACATTTTTCGCAAACGGGTGAAAAGACGGAGAGCAAGCAGGTAATTTTAGAACTTAAAACCATTGCAGACGTAGGTCTAGTTGGCTTTCCAAACGTTGGAAAATCAACCATTTTGTCTAAAGTAACAAGGGCAAGACCAAAGATAGCAAACTATCATTTTACAACACTTTCGCCAAACCTTGGCATTTGCGATTATTATGATAATCCTTTCGTTATTGCAGATATCCCCGGTCTTATAGAAGGCGCAAGTGAAGGCGCAGGTCTTGGCATAGAGTTTTTAAGGCATATTGAAAGAACAAGAATGCTCGTTCACGTGGTAGATATTTCTGGATTAGAAGGCAGAGACGCATACGACGATTACCTTAAAATAAACGCAGAACTAAAAAGTTATTCAAAAGAACTAGCAAAGTTAAAACAAATAGTAGTAGCCAACAAGATTGACTGCTACGGCGCTGAAGAAAAACTTAAAGAGTTTAAGGAAAAACTTGGCAAACGCCGTAAGGTTATTGCCGTTTCTGCGCAAACGGGCGAAGGGCTTGATAAGTTAAAGGAAGAAATTTATAAGGTTATAGAAAAACTTCCACCCGTTAAACCACTTGAGTTTGAAGAATTCCGTTACGAAAAACCAGATAAACTTTATTACGAAATTATAAAGGAAGGGGAAACCTTCTCTATCGTCGGCACGTTGGTAGAAGTATTGAAGCGCAACGTCGTTATGACGGACATGCACTCTCTAGCCTACTTGCATAAAGTATTGCGTGATAGGGGAATAATAAAAGAACTTCGCCAAATGGGCGCAACCGAAAAATCTACGATAATTATTGCCGGCGAAGAATTTGAACTGCTTGATTAAGGAGAAATTATGTTAAATTCAAAAGAAAGAAGCAACTTGCGTTCAATAGCGCAAACAATAGAGCCAATCACACAAGTTGGTAAATTAGGCGTTAACGAAAGTTTGATAGAAGGGCTTGACCTAGCGATTGAAAAAAGAGAACTTATTAAAGTTACCGTTTTGGAAAATTCTGGGCTTGTTCCTAAAGAAGCAGGCTTTGAAATAGCCGAAAAACTAAATGCAGAATTCGTTTGCGCTACGGGTAGAAAACTAGTTTTCTATAGAAGAAGTAAAAACCCAAAGGTAGAGCATATAATTTTTTAATCAAAGGCTCTGTTTTAATCTCCGACTGATTTTTGACGGAAAAACCCTGCAAAATTACTTTGTGTTTTTCTCGTCTAAACCGTATAAATACTAATCAGACGTTCATTGTAACGTAGCCTAATTAATTGGGGGCTTGTTTAGTCTTTCCAAATAATATTATAATAATTGCAAAAATCATCATAACGCACCCACAAACTAGATAATAGGTTTTTATGGGCGCAAAAAAACTGAAAAACAAAAACGCCACGCCAAAAAGCAAAAACTTTTTGGCGCTTTTTTTGTTAAAAAGTTCGGCTTTTATCTTGGGTTTCTTTTTTTCGTTGTAGTATTCGGTGTAATCTTCGCTTGGCAAAAGATTGCTATCTTTTAATAACGTAAAAGTTTCCTTTCCGTCTTTTAATGTAAAGGTTTTATTAAATCTTGCAGAAAAATTTATAACGTCTTGTTCAAAACTTTCTGCGTAAAATATTGCTTTTCCGTTTGGCGAAAGTTTGTTAAAGGCTCTAACTATATCCGTTTTGGTTACCTTTTGAAAGCCAAACTTTACGCAATATAAAATATTGTTTTGGTGGTCGTAAAAGGTGTTTTCGTTTATAATTTCGGGTGGATAGTCTAATTTTAAGGCAGACTTAAAAAGGTCTATTAGTCTATCTTCTTGCATTAAATTGAGCCTTATTAAGGTGTCTAAATAAAGTTTTTTATCCTTTTCGCTAAGTTTTATTTTATTCTGTTTACGGCTTAAAAACTTGCTAGCAAGAATGGTGGCAAAGCCACTTAAAACAAAGGTTAAAACTATTGAATAGGGATAAGGGGTAAAATAGTAAAAGATAAATAGAAAAAGTATAAACGAAGTTATTAGCACGAAAATACTATCTAACAAAATGGATAAAGAATAAAAGCGCATGTCAAACCTTTTTTTAAGGTTGATACCCACTTTTATAAAAAAATAAACTTCGTTAGTGGGAAAGTATAAATTAAAATTGATTTTTTGCAAATTTTATGTAATAATAAACGTATGGAAAAAATCGCAATATTCGGTGGAACGTTTAACCCCGTTCATAACGAGCACGTTTATCTTGCAAAGTCAGCCGTTAAGGAATTGGGGCTTGATAGGTTGATAATTATGCCAACCTACTCTCCACCCCACAAAAATGCGCCTACCACTTCGGCAGAAGATAGGCTAAATATGTTAAAACTTGCTTTTGACGGTCAAGATAAAATTGTCGTTAGCGATTATGAAATTCAAAAGCAAGGCACTAGTTATACCTATCAAACGGTGGAACATTATAAATCGTCTTGCGATTGCACCCTTTACTTTATCGTGGGGGGCGATATGTTAGAAAATTTCAAAACGTGGCGCTTTCCAGATAGAATACTTAACGCTTGTGAACTTGTCGCTTTTGGTAGAGAAGATAGCACGGTGGACTTTGAAAGGGAAAAAGAGTATTTTAAGGCTACCTTTAATAAGCAGTTTATAACCTTGCCGTATACGGGCAAAAGTTATTCTTCAACGGAAATTAGGGTGTATAATTCACTTGGATTAAGTATAGAAGACAAAGTTCCAACACCCGTTGCAAACTATATAAAATCAAAGGGTTTGTTCGTGGGAGATAAATATTACGATTATATAAAAAAAGTTCTGCCTGAAAAACGGCTAAAACACACGGCAGACGTAATAACGATAGCGCTAGAAAAGGCTAAACAAATTGGAATGGACGCAAAGAAAGTGGAACTAGCGTGTCTTTTGCACGACCTTGCTAAATATATCGACTATAAAACGGTTAAAGGCTTCGTATTGCCAAACGGCGTTCCTAAACCCGTTGAACACGCCTATCTTGGCGCTTATCTTATAGAAAAAGAGTTGGGGATTACCGACCAAGACGTTATAAACGCAGTCCGTTACCATACTTCGGGCAGAGCAGGTATGAGTGATTTAGAAAAACTTGTATTCGTAGCCGATATGGTGGAAAAGGGCAGAACTTACCAAGGCGTGGAAAAATTAAGAGAAGCCTTTAAAGGCGACCTAAACGAATGTTTTAAGGAATGCTTAAAAGAAGAACTAATTCATTTATTAAATAAAAAGGAATACATTTACGTAGAAACGTTAAACGCATACGATTTTTACGTTAAAGATAAAAAGGAGAATTAACTATGGAAATGACGGGAAAACAATTTGCTGAAAAAATTTGCAATATACTATCGGATAAGAAAGCGCAAGAAATAATGCTTATAGACGTGCGTGGCAAGACCGAAGTTGCCGACTACTACGTAGTTGCAGGTGGTAGGTCAATGACTCATACAAGGTCGCTTATCGAACACGTTGACGAAGAAGTGGAAAAACTTGGCATAACTGCAATTAGAAGCGAAGGCGTTAGAGAAGGCAGATGGGCAGTTCTTGACTACGGCGACGTTTTAGTTCATATCTTCAACGACGAATCAAGATTATTCTATCATTTAGAAGAACTTTTTGACGACGGAAAAAACGTTACAAGATTTTAAGAACTTTTCTTAAAATAAATTCTATCTGCAAGTTCGGTGTCGATTTCAATAGTTTTGACAGGCTTGCTCCGTCTTTTTTTAACGGGTTCGGATTGTGTCGGCGTGGGGGTTGGTTTACTTTTAGAAGTAAGTTTTCTAACGCTTATTAAACAAACCTTTACACCTACTACAACCACGGTTGATAGTAAAAATAATAAAAGGGTGGACGCAAGTCCTATAATAATTGACGTAAACATACTATTATATTAAAACCGTGCTAGTTAAGAATTACAAAATTATTTGCCAAAAAAGATAAAATAAAACCGAAACGTATAAAACGGTAGACAAACTAATAAAAAGGATATATAATATTATCAATAAAATAAAAAACAAGTTCTTTGGGGCGGGGTGAAATTCCCCATCGGCAGTCTAGTCTGCGAGCCTTTTGGCTGATACGGTTAAATTCCGTAACCGACGGTTATAGTCCGGATGGGAAAAGACTTTATGCGTGTTTTTTGCACGTTCATTTCGTTTTGTCGCGCCCCTTTGAAAAAGGGGCTTTTTCATGGACAAAATTAGCAAGAAAGAAAGATTTTTAAACTGCTTTTCCACTAGAAACATAGCAGTTATGGCAATTTTATCGGCAGTATCATTTATATTGTATATGTTTGCAAAATTCCCTTTGCCTTTTATGTTTCCAGGGTTTTTGGATATGCAGTTTTCCGATTTGCCGGCATTACTTGGTGGCTTTGCGTTAGGACCATACGCAGGCGCAATTATTATCGTTATAAAATGTCTACTTAAAATGCCGTTTACTTCAACGGGTTGCGTGGGTGAACTTGCCGATATTATCGTTGGGCTTGCTTTCGTTTTGCCAAGCGCAATATTCTACAAGCACATTAGAACTAAAAAGGGCGCTATATTATCACTACTAATTGGCACGGCTTCGGCTATTTTTGTTTCAGTATTGGCTAATAGATTTATTCTAATACCGTTTTACGCTGATAAATTCGGTATGGATGCAGTAGTTGGAATGATGAAGGTGCTATATCCTTCAATCACAGCCGAAAGTGTTTATGCGTATTACTTACCACTAGCCGTTTTACCTTTCAATGCAATGCGCTGTTTGGTGTGTTCGATTATAACTTACTTTGTGTATAAACCACTTGCTAAAGCAATGCGTTGGGAAAGAAAGAAAAATAAATAACAAAAACTTTGGTTTAATTACTAAAAAGCCCTTCCAAAAAATAAAATGGTAGGGCTTTTATTTTATTTACTTAAAAAATATTTACAATTAACCGTTAAAAAGGTATAATATTTGTATGGAATATATTTCAAGAAGTGGTTCTGAAACGCAAAAGATTGCCTTTGAGTTTGCAAAGAGTTTGCAAACGGGCGACGTGGTTTTGCTTTCCGGTGATTTAGGCGCTGGAAAAACGGAATTCGTTAAAGGACTTGCTAAATATTTTAATATAAAAGAAACGGTTACTTCGCCTACTTACGCCTATCTTAATATCTATGGCGACTATATATATCATTACGATTGTTATAGGCTTTCCACGGGGGAAGACGCAGAACTTTTGGGGCTTACCGACTATTTTAACGGCAATAATATCTGCCTAATAGAATGGGCAGAAAACATAGCCGACGCTTTGCCTAAAAACTGCAAAAGGGTAACCATTGAAAAAATTGACGAGCAAACTAGGAAGATTATCTTATGAATTACCTTGCAATAGATACGAGTGGTAAAAACTTAACGGTGGTATTAAACGCAATCGGTGTGTTATATACTTACGACGATAAAGAATGTGGGGTAAACCATTCGGTTGCCCTAATGCCTAAAATAGAAGAATTAGTAGAAAAAGCGAACTTCGACTTAAAAGACGTGGACTTTTTTGCTTGCGTTGTGGGTGCAGGCTCTTTTACTGGAATACGAATTGCCGTTTCCACCATAAAAGCCTTTTGCGTGGCGTATAAAAAACCATGTCTTTCTATAACTTCCTTTGATACCTTGGCATATAATAAACAAGGCGAAAAGGTTTTGGCTATTATCGACGCAAAGCACGACGCTTTCTACGTTTGTGGCTACAATAACAACAAAGTGGTTTATCCACCGTCTTACGTTGATAAACAAACGCTATTATCACTTGAAAAGGAATATGCGTTTTTATCTAATCAAGAAATCGACGGTATTAAAACGGAAAAGGTTGATTTACTTAGTGGCTTAATAAACGCCGTGGAAAGCAAAAAAGAAAGCGCTAATTTAGACGTAGAAAGTCTTGTTCCACTATACGTTAGAAAAAGCCAAGCAGAGGAGGGCAGATGATAATAAAAAATCTGTCTAAAGAAGACCTTGATAAAATAGTTCAATTGCAAAGCCAATGTTTTCCAGACGGTTGGAGTAAACAAATGCTAGAAAGTGGAATAGCGTCTGGCAATATGCAAGGGCTTGTTGCAATAAATGGCGATATTCTTTTGGGGTTTATAACCTATTCGGTAAATAGTGATTTTGCCGAAATACTAGATATTTTAGTTTGCCCAGCGCATAGAAAAACGGGCGTTGCGACCACGCTTTTTAATAAATTTTTAACCTTAATAAAGGGCGTAGCCAAAAAGGTTAGTTTGGAAGTTCGCTCATCTAACGAGCAAGCGAAAAATTTTTACAATAAGATGGGTTTTAAGGAACTTTACGTTCGTAAAAAATACTATCAAGACGGCGAAAACGCTTTGATTATGGAAAGGGAGATTTAATACGCAAAATACTTTTGCTTATACTAAAGACGGCAAAGCAAAAGGTAAAGACCTTTTATTCCTGCACGGATATTTATCTTCGGGCGCATCATTTTATTATCAAACGGAATACCTTAAAAAAGAGTTTAACGTGTTTGCGCCAGACCTTGCTGGGTTTGGCAACAATCAAACTATGGCTTACCCGTATTGTTTAGACGACTATATTGAAAGCGTCAAACGATATATGCAAGATAACGGTATAGTTCGTCCACACGTTGTTGCCCATTCCTTTGGAGCAAGAATAGTTATTAAGTCTGCAAGTCAAAACCCAGACCTATTCGATAAAATAGTTATAACGGGTGGGGCAGGGCTAAAGCCTAAACCTACCCTTAAAAAAACGGTAAAAAGGCTTGCCTTTAAATTTCTTAAAAGATTTGTGAGCAAACAAAAACTTAAAGGGTTTTATTCTCAAGACTACCTAGCGCTAAACCCTGTAATGCAACAAAGTTTTATTAAAATAGTTAACGAACACCTTGACGGGTGTATAGATAAAATAACTAATTCCACCTTGCTAATATACGGCAAAAAAGATAAGCAAACACCACTTTATATGGCGTATAAACTGCACGACGGAATTAAAAACAGCAAACTAAAGATTTTTGACGCAGGGCATTTTGCATTTATCGATTGCCCACTAAAATTTAATATGGAGGTAAGAGAGTTTTTGCTCTCCTAAAAACATGTTTCCAACTTCTTTAACGCACTTTTCGCAAGTGTTTAGTTCACCAAATATAATAGTCTACGTAGTATTTTCATTACTAAACGGAGTAATGCTCTTTTTTGCATCGCTAAAATTTATACTTGTTATGCAACAGAGCAATTATAAAAGCAAGCGTTATTTCAAGTGGCTAGGCAGTAAGGAAACGCCTTATCTTGCTAGACTAATGCTTTTGTGTTTGTTGGGGCTATTGTTCTTTTGCGTTTTGTGTATTTGCTTTGCGCCCGTAGTTGGAAATACAGTTGCTTCATATATAGGCTTTATTGCCTATGCGTTATTTACAATCTTGTATATCAACACCGAAAGCAGTGTTAACGCAAAAGTGCCACTAAAGCGCACTAAACGAATAGTTCGCTTGTCAATAGTGTTTATGTTACTTTTATCTAGCGTAACCTTTGGGCTTATGGTATTGCTTGATTATATTGCATACCTTATTGGAACGGAAGTTGTTGGCATTTTAAGATATTGCATAATTTGTGGTTTGCCAATACTTACGCCTTATATATTATTTATCGCAAACCAATTAGTTCAACCTTTTGAAAATTTAATCGCGCGTTATTATATCAATAAGTCTACTAGAAAATTAGATAATTCTAACGTTATAAAAATAGGTATCACGGGTAGTTTTGGAAAGACTTCTGTCAAGGAAATTTTAAGAACGATACTTTCGCAAAAGTATAGGGTTTTAGCAACGCCATCTTCTTTCAACACTCCACTAGGGATTGCCCTTTCAGTAAAGCAACTTGATAGCACGCACGACGTTTTTATTGCAGAAATGGGTGCAAGAAGCAAGGGAGATATAAAAACTCTTGCAAAAATAGTAAAGCCTAAATACGGCGTATTGACGGGTATAAACAATCAACACCTAGAAACCTTTGGCAGTATTGAAAACACTATGGCAACGAAGTTTGAGTTGTTTGAATGTTTACCTACTGACGGCGCTGGATTCTTTAATACGAATAATGAAGGCGCAAAGGAACTATTTGATAAATTCCAAGGTGAAAAATATAGTTCGGGAATAGATTGCCATGACGGGTTAGTTAGCGCAACCAACGTTGTTATCGATTCTAGGGGAACTTCCTTTACCTTGAACATCAAAGGAGAAGCGCCCGTAGAATGCACTACTGTTCTTTTAGGTAAGCACGCAGTAAAAAATATTTGTCTTGCGTCTAGCATTGCCTATAAAATCGGCATGACGCCTGAAGAAATTGCCGTGGGAATTAATAGAATTCAAACTATAATTCACCGTTTGGAACTTCGCCCAAACAATAGGAATATAATTATAATAGACGACAGTTATAATTCAAATGAAGACGGCGTTAAGGCGGCAATGGAAGTTTTATCTACCTTTAGTGGAAGAAAAATCGTTCTTACCCCCGGTCTTGTAGAACTAGGCAAGATGGAAAACGTTATGAATTTAGAGTTCGGCAGAACACTTGCAAAGCACGCAGATATAGTGTTCGTTATAGGCAAGCATAATGCAGAAATTTTGGTTAGTGGTCTACTTGACGGTGGTATGCCAAAGGAAAACATCGTTTTTGCAAAATCGCTAAATAAGGCTAACCAAGAACTTAACGCCATATTAAAGGAAGGCGACGTCGTGTTGTTTGAAAACGACTTACCCGATAATTATAACTGATAACTAAAGATAAAAACTTAAAACACCAAAGCAACAAAATTTGCGGAGGTGTTTTTATTTTGAAAAATATTGCAGTATTCTTTGGTGGTGAGTCGATAGAGCACGAAATTTCCGTTATAACAGGGGTGCTTAACCTTAACGGGGTGGATAAACAAAAATTTAACCCTATCCCTATTTTCGTTAGTCAAAACGGAGAATGGTGGAGTGGTGAAGAGTTATTCGATTTAGATTTTTATAAAAAATTCAACCAAAAATCTCTAGATAGGGTAACGCTAGTTAGTGGGGATAATAAACTATATAAGGTCAAGGGCAAAAAACTTAAACCGTTAACGGAAATAGCCTGCGCTATTAACTGTATGCACGGTGAACGTGGGGAAGACGGAAGCCTTTTCGGTATGCTTAATATGTGCAAGATTCCACTTTGCTCCCCACCCCTGTTTGCTTCGGCTACTTCAATGAGCAAAGCCTTTACCAAAATTGCCTTAAAAGGTATAGGCGTTAAAACATTGCCATACTTTTTAGCAGAAAGCAAAGAAGACGCCGACTTGATAGCGCAAAAATTCTCTTTTCCACTAATCGTAAAGCCCGATAGTGGTGGGTCTAGCATAGGCATAACCACTTGTAATAATAAAATGCAACTTCAACAAGGGCTACTAGTTGCTATGCGATATAGCAATAAAGCCTTGGTAGAGCCAAAACTTGAGCATATTACCGAAATCAACTGCGCTTGCTATAAGGTAAACGGCAAACTAGTAGTTTCCGAATGTGAAAAGCCAACTAGCCGTGGGGAAATTCTTTCCTTTAACGATAAATATAGGTCTGGCGAGAGAGAATTTCCTGCTAAAATACCAAAACGAGTTTCGGATAAAATCAAAAACGTAACCCAAAAGGTATACGAAAGCCTTGGCTTTGAAGGTGTGATAAGAATTGACTATATAATAAAAGACGGCGAAATCTTTTTGAACGAAATAAACTCCGTTCCCGGTTCTCTTGCCTTTTACCTATTTTCAGACACTATAAAGGAATGGTCTAGCCTTTTAACAAGCCTTATAGAAGACGCAATAATGCGCCACGCAAAAGAATCTACCATTACTAAAAAGTTCCATTCGGGAATTTTAACAATTACGGGTGGAAAGGGTAGTAAACGCTTGAAAAAGTAGTGGGCTTGTGGTAAAATACTTAAGATAAACGATATTGGAGAACCTTATGGAAAAGATTAAAATGAAAACACCTCTCGTCGAAATGGACGGCGATGAAATGACCAGAATTTTATGGCAATGGATTAAAGAAGAACTTATCACGCCTTTCGTTGACCTAAAGACGGAATATTACGATTTAGGACTTAAGGAAAGGGATAACACAAGCGACCAAATTACCGTAGATAGCGCAAACGCCACCATTAAATACGGCGTTGCAGTAAAATGCGCTACCATTACCCCTAACAACCAAAGGGTGGAAGAATATAACCTTAAACAAATGTGGAAAAGTCCTAACGGCACTATAAGGGCTATGCTAGACGGCACGGTTTTTCGTGCGCCTATACTAGTTGACGGCATAACCCCATATATTCCTACTTGGAAGAAACCAATCGTTATTGCCCGTCACGCATACGGCGATATATATAAAGCAGTTGACGGCAAAGCAGGTGTCGGCAAAGCAGAACTTGTGTTTACCGATAAAGACGGTAATAAGGTTACCCAAACCATTCACGATTTTAAGGGCGACGGTGTAGTTTGCGCTATGCACAATACCGTTAAGTCAATAGCAAGTTTTGCACGCGCGTGCTTTAACTATGCGCTAGACCAAAAACTTCCTTTATGGTTCTCAACTAAAGATACCATAAGCAAGGTTTACGACGGTAACTTCAAAAAGATTTTTGCAGAAATTTATGAAAACGAATATAAAGACCGTTTTGAAAAGGCAGGCATAGAATATATGTATACCTTGATTGACGACGTTGTTGCAAGAATCGTTCGTAGCGAAGGTGGTATCGTTTGGGCGTGCAAGAACTATGACGGCGACGTTATGAGTGATATGGTTGCAACGGCTTACGGCAGTCTTGCAATGATGACTAGCGTTTTAGTATCTCCACAAGGCATCTACGAATACGAAGCAGCGCACGGCACGGTTACAAGGCACTATTACAAGTATATTAAGGGCGAACAAACTTCAACTAACCCCGTAGCAACTATCTTTGCTTGGTCGGGCGCACTTAAAAAACGTGGTGAACTTGATAACCTAGAAGATTTAGTTAAGTTTGGCGAGAACCTTGAAAAAGCAACTATTCAAACGATAGAAAGTGGCTTAATGACAGGTGACTTAGTTTCAATTTTCAAAAAAGAAGGGGTAACTCCAACCAAATTAAACTCTAAAGAATTTTTACAAGCAATAGCAAAAAATCTTAAAAACCTTATTGCATAATAACTAACTAAAAGAACAAAAACGCAAGTGAAACGCTTGCGTTTTTTGGTTTTTAAAAATCAAAAAAGACAATTATTTTTTAAAACCATATTGACGAGTGTATATTATATAAAGTAAAATAAAAGAAAAGGGGCAAAAAATGAAAA
>JAZNSS010000054.1:0-59886 GCA_045591355.1 Christensenellaceae bacterium
AATACGTTCCTAATGACTCTTCATCTGAAACCGTTTCTACTAATGAATTTCCTTCATAACTATAGTTGTTAAAGATGTGTAATTTTTTATTAAAAATCTTTTCAATCTTATTCCATTTTTTCAGGCAAAATTGATACATGAGAACTACATCTATCGCATCTGACAACTCTTTAGCATGTGTTAAAGTTTTTGTGGCAGCTTTTTCGAAACTCTCAAAATCTAATTGCTTTGTTTCATGATAGTTTAATTCATGAAAAGCGTCGTGCACTTTTTCTATAAATTTTTTTGTAATAAACATATACTTTCCTCAAAATCTACAATTGACATTATTATACTTATTTTCACAGAACTTGTCAATCTCTTTTGCGTTTCGCAAAACAGTCCACTTTTTAACCTTCGGGTTAGTTGGTGCGTTGCACCAAGGCATTGGCTATGCCAAAGCCGAGCCCCTTTCGCCTATTTACTTATAACGAAAACAACGCCTTTCAATTGCGAAAGCGAACTCATAGAGCGTAAGCCAATAGTTTCAAATCCCCACACCCACCTTTCCAACGGAAAGCAAAAAGAAAAACACCAACCGTTTGGTTGATGTTTTCTTTTTGGTTGCGGGGAGGGGATTTGAACCTCCTGACCTTCGGGTTATGAGCCCGACGAGCTACCAAGCTGCTCCACCCCGCGATATGTTTTCGCCTTAGCGTGTTAACATAATATACCATTATTTCTCTTTTGTCAATTAAAAATACCTAAATTTATGAAATTTATGTTTATCTTTGGCTTGAATTTTATATTGCCCTTTGTTAAAATATAGGTATGTTTAGGGGCTTTAATCGTAAGGAGATAAATTGAATGAAAATTAAGTTTTTAGGCACAGCCGCAGCCGAAGGTTTGCCAGCCGTGTTTTGCAACTGCACGTGTTGTAACGAGGCAAGAAAACTCGGTGGTAAGAATATTAGGACTAGACACCAAACGATTATTAATGAAGATTTGCTCATTGACCTACCTGCAGACACATATTTTCACGTTTTGCAACACGGGTTAAGGTTAGATAAGGTTAAATACTTGCTTGTTACCCATGCACATAAAGACCATTTTTACCCTGCAGAATTGAAAAACAAAGTCCATTTTTTCGCGCACAACCAACAAGAAGAACAACTTTTAGCCTATGGTGGCGAAGGCGCAAAAAACCTTTTTGAAAAAGATACCAACCCTTTCCTTTCGGAGAGATTTAAGGACGTAATTATATTTAACCTTGTAGAAAACTTTAAGCCATTCCCTTTGGGTGACGATTATATAATTACTGCTCTACCTGCAAGACACGACCTTAATAACGACGCAAAGTTTTATATTATTGAAAAAGATGGTAAACGAATTTTATACGCACACGATACGGGCATTTTTTACGACGAAGTTTACGAGTATATAAAAAAGAATAATCTATATTTTGACTTTATCACGCTTGACTGCACAAACGTTACGCTAGAAGGAAGTGACGAGGGCACTCATATGGGATTTTGTCAAGTAACCAAAGTAATTAAAAAACTGCAAGAAATAAAAGCGATTGACCAAAACACTATAAAATACGTAAACCATTTTTCTCACAATGGAAACGCCTTACACTCTTACGTAGAAAGCGTTGCAAGCGAATATGAAATAAACGTTGCTTTTGACGGCGAAGAAATAACTTTATAACTTAAAGCCCCTTTTGTAAGGGGCTTTTTCTTTTCTAGAAAAAAATTCTTGCACATAGAGTTTGCGTCGATAAAAAGCAAAGATGTTTTCATTCCCCAACGAATAGGACATGAAAATTTAAAATATCTACCCCAAAGCCTTGAATTTTATATTGCCCTTTGCTACAATATAGATATGTTTGTCAATTTATCGGGATTAATTGCGCCTAACCAAAAAATTGCCGTTGCTCTTTCGGGTGGGGCTGACAGTATGGCGCTTATCCATTATCTTAATACTAATGCTAAAAGTCTTGGCATTACCGTTGTTGCGATTAACGTTGAACACGGTATCCGTGGTGAAAGTTCTATTCGTGACAGCGCTTTCGTTATTGATTACTGCGCTAAACATAAAATTCCACTAAAGACTTACGCCGTTGATTGCCTTGCTGAATCCAAGGCGCAAAAACTTTCGTTAGAACAGGTAGCAAGAAAGTTGCGTTACCAATGCTTTTACGACGCAATAGAGAGTGGTTTTTGCGACAAGGTTGCAACTGCCCACCACTCTGACGATAACTTTGAGTCGGTGCTATTCAACCTTTTGCGTGGCAGTGGCACGAAGGGGCTTATTGGCATAGAACCAAACTACAAAAACAAGATAATTCGCCCCTTTTTATCGGTAAGCAAGAAAGATATTCTAGATTACGTAAAAGAACACGGTTTATCTTACGTAACCGACGCAACCAATTTTGATGAAAGTTACACAAGGAACAATCTACGTTTAAACGTTATTCCACAAATTAAAAAAGTATTCCCCGAAGCCTTAAAAAGCATAAACCGTTACACGGAAATTGCACGCATTGAAGACGAATACCTAGACCAACTTGCAAGCAAGCAACTTACCTACGAAGGTCAACTTGTTTGCCTTACCCTACCTTGCCCACAAGCGCTTTTTAGCCGTGCGTGTATTACTGCAATGCAAAGTCTTGGCATCAAAAAAGATTGGGAAAAGGCGCACATAGACGGTGTATTCTCTCTTTGCGAAAAGCAAACGGGGGCAAGTTGCAACTTGCCAAACGGAGTTGTCGCCGTAAAGGAATACGGGCGCATTGTGTTTTATAAGCCCAACCCACAGGTTGATTTAACCATACCCTTTACCGTTGGTGATTTTAATTTCAACGGCAACACTATTTCCGTTAAAAAGGTTGAAAAAACCGTGAATTTAAAGTCTGGGCTATTCGTTGATTTTGACAAAATTCCAAAGACTGCAGTCGTTCGCAACTATAGACCTAAAGACGAGTTTACAAAGTTTGGGGGTGGAACTAAAAGCCTTGGCGATTATTTTACCGACCTAAAACTGCCTGTAAGGGAAAGGTCGTTCGTTCCACTTCTTGCAGACGGAAACAAGGTTTTGGCGATTTTTGGAATGGCTATTTCCGACCACGTTAAAGTGGATAACACCACGGAAAACGTCGTTCAACTTATACTTAAAAGTTAAAAATTTAACAACAAAAAAACGGCTTATTTCTAAGCCGTTTTACTTTTTTTATTTTTAATCGTTCTCAAAAATACAATTCCACCAATTAATGCAAGTATTATTTGTGATATGGTTAACGACCACCAAATTCCGTTTATTCCCAACCACATAGGCAATAAAAACAAAGTAAGTGGAGAAAAAACAAGTGGGTCTAGGTAGATTAGAACGTTTGAAATAGCCGTTTTGTTTATTGCGTAATAGTAAGAGCCAACGTATTTGACTATCGCCTTAAACAAGTATGAACCGGCGTAAATATAAAAGCCCGTTTGCATAAGGCGTGCGCCTTCCGTTGAGATAGAAAACACCTTTGGCATTCCAAAAACCAACAACGGCGTTAAAGCAATAAACGCAAGTGAGAAAACGGCTAGCGTGATTGCAGAAACTTTAAGCGCTCTTTTTTCTTGGGCTTTATCCCCCGAACCGTTGCAATAACTTATAATCGGTTGAACGCCGTCGCAAACGCCTTGAAAAATATAGTCTAAAGTATACACGGCGTAACTCATAACCCCGTAAGCGCCAACGGCAACCGTTCCACCATATTTTCCTGCAAAGAAATTGGTGAAAAGCAAAACCATAGACGGAACGAAGTTTATACCGATTGGCGACGTGCTTGCCTTAAGAATTTTAGGCATATCTCTAAACGAAAGATTGTTTTTAATCTTAAATCGCAATGGAAAAAAGCACATAACCATAATAACGGCTTGCGAAACGACGGTAGACACAGCCACCCCTGCAAGGGTAAACTTTTCGACTAGCAAAATATCTAAAACCACGTGAACGGCAAGCCCCACAAGGCAACACGCCATAGAAAAATAGGTTTTTTGTTCGTTACGAAGGAGCGCAACAAGCCCAGACCCCATTATTTGAAATATTGCGCCAAGGCTAACTATTTTGCAATATTCTAAAGCGTAAGGAAGAGCGTCGCTAGTAGTTCCCATAAGTTTTAATAGCGGTTCGGAAAGAAAGAACAAAGCAACGCTACTAACCACCCCGACTAGTAACAATAAAAGTATAAGGGAAGTTTTAACTCTTTCAGCCCCCTTTTCGTCCCCCTTTCCACGGAGTTCGTTGAGTATGACCGAGCCGCCTATTCCAATGCCCGTTCCTAAAGACGTTATTAGCGCAACGATTGGCCAAGCAAAGTTGATGGCGGCAATACCTACGTCGCCTAAAACCCCACCTATAAACAGTCCGTCGATATTGGTATACGTTCCAACCAAAACCATTGATATTATCGACGGTATTATAAATTTAGAAAGTTTGAACTTCATATTTCTATTCCACAATTTCCGTAATTTTTGATATATCTTCTACCATTACGGTAACGTTGCCGTCTAGTAGTTTTTTGCCCTGTTCGGTTTTAACAATGCCAATACATTTTATACCTGCGTTTTTTGCGAAATTTGCGTCTGACAAAGTGTCGCCAACCATTACTAAATCTTCGGGCAAGAAGCCGTTATCTTTCATAATAACGTTTGCGTAATACGGGTCTGGCTTGTGTGGGTTTACACCGTCGTCCACGTAAACCTTATCAAAAAGATTGTATATCCCTAGCCCCTTTAGGCAAACGCTAGTGGTGTGTTCGTCGTCAGAAGTTACAACGTAAAGTTTTTTACCCCTTTCCTTTAACTGTTGCAAAGCGCTTTTTAGATTTTTAGAAGTTGGCAAAACCACACCTTTTTCTATGTTTTTGTGGAAAACTTTAACACATAAGTCCGTCCACTCGTCTTCTTTTATGCTAACGCCAGCGTTAGTAAATATCGGATACATAGCCTTTGCAATCTGACCGTATGTGCCTTTACAAAGCAAACCGTCTACGTCAAAATAATCTTCGCCAACGCCGATTTCTCTTAAGGCTTTTTCTGCAACGACGTTATCTAGATTGAAACTATTAGCAAGTTCTCTTACGGCGTAAACACTCACGGCTTGCCAAAAGGGGGCGAACTCTAAAAGAGTGCCGTCTTTATCAAATAAAATTGCCTTTGCCTTAATTTTTTGCATAAGAAATCCTTAACCTTTTATTTTGCTAGTAAGATTATATCCCAACTAAAATGAATTTGTCAAGGCAATTAAGATTCTTAAACAGACCATCCAAAAATCACCATTTCAAAACGACCAAAATAACTTTATAATTAAAAACACTGCGTTTTTGCAGTGTTTTTTTGTAACGTTTTTATATAAGGCGCAATGGGTAATTAAATTTGAATTTTCAACAATTGATCAAAGTCATAAATATAGAAATCGCAAATAGATTTCATTTGTTCTTCGTAATCGGCAGAAGATTCATCAAAAACGCCACACACCTTCATGCCGGCTTCTTTCGCCGTCAAGTTAGCGTTTAAGTTGTCGTCTAAAAACAACACGTCTTTAACGTTTACGTTAAGTTTTTTTGCAACCATTTTATAAATTTTAGGGTTTGCTTTTGTTGTTGAAAAGTCATCACAAGACCATACGTTATCGAACAAATCAAATATTTTCAATCTTTTTAAGCACGCATCGAGGGTAATGTGTGGACTTGCAGTTAAAATATTTAGACTCGCCCCATTATCTTTCAATTCCCTTAAAACTTTTATAACGTTGCTTTTTGCAGGTATATTATAAAAATATTCATTTAGCATATTGCCTTTGAAAGCCTGAACAAGTTCTTCAATACTTATATCTAACCCAAAGGTTTTAATAAAATAATCAGCAGTTCCAGCAAACCCCAAGGGGGTTATTGTTTTTATTATTTCATCATTATACTGACAATTGTTTTTATCTAACTCTTTAATAACCCCTGCAGTAAAAGATGGCATGGAATCGACAAGAGTTCCGTCAAAGTCAAATAGATAAGTTTTCATTTTTATTTCTCCGAAAAACAAAGTAATAAATATTATAATATATTTTTAGCCTTTTTCAAGCATTAGACACGAATTTGGCTATACTCGACTGCTTCCTTTTTAAGTGTTTAGATGCGAGCAAGACAAGGCTCGTGAGCAAAAACAGACAAGATAGACCTTGTTGGTCATCGTGGTTGTTTTTGCGAAACAGTAAACGCAGTATTGCGAAGTATATAAACAAACAAAAAAGCACTGCAAATCGCAGTGCTTTAATTTGTGTCTTAAAAATATTATCTCTTTGAGAATTGTGGAGCACGACGTGCTTTCTTCAAACCATACTTCTTTCTTTCTTTCATTCTAGAATCTCTGGTTAAGTAGCCAGCTTTCTTTAATGCTGCTCTGCTTTCAGGTTCTGCTAAAAGAAGCGCTCTTGCAATACCGTGACGGATTGCACCAGCTTGACCGGTAAATCCACCACCAACAACGTTAACTACAACGTCATATTTAGCATCGGTTTCAGTTAAAACCAATGGTTGACGAACGATAACCTTTAAGGTATCTAAGCAAAGATATTCGTCAATTGATTTTTTATTAATGGTAATAGTTCCGTCCCCAGCAGGGATTAAGCGAACACGGGCGATAGCCTTCTTTCTTCTACCCGTTCCCCAATATTGAACTTTCTTCTTACTAACTGCCATAATTCACCTCTAATTAAAACAATTTAAGTTCTTCGGGCTTTTGAGCCTGATGATTGTGTTCAGCGCCACGATAAACCTTAAGTTTGGTGAGCATTGAACGGCCTAAACTGTTCTTTGGAAGCATACCTTTAACTGCTTCATAAACAACAAGGTCTGCTTTGTTAACCATAAGGGTTTTGTATTGGATTTCTTTAAGACCACCAACGTGACCCGTATGATATCTGTAATATTTCTTTTCTAACTTTTTACCAGTTAAAAGCACTTTGTCGCAATTAACTACTATAACGAAATCTCCCGTATCGACGTTAGGTGTAAAAGTAGGTTTGTTTTTGCCACGTAAAATAGCGGCAACTTTGCTTGCAAGACGACCTAAAACTACGCCTTCAGCATCAACTACATACCACTTTCTGACTACGTCTTGAGCGTGAGCCATATAAGTTTTCATGTTTGTTCTCCTTAAAATAATCTTTGTAGAATTTATTGGAAGTTCCGTCTAAAAAATCGGACACGACCCCGATTACGCCAAAGGGCTAATTCGGCAAAATAAACGAACTTTTCCTTATAAATGCCTAATTATATTAAAATAAACGGCAAATAAAGTCAAGCATTTTTTGCCGTTTTTATTAATTTTAAACTTATTTTTTAATGTTTTTTAATCAATATACTATATATTGTGGTATTTTTTATTTCAAACACAATTTTAGTATTCTACGCTTGTTAGACAAAGTCCTTTTGCTGGGAGAGTTCTTCCACAAAGCGACCTTTCGCCACTTTCCAACATTCTTTTTAGGTCGTTAATATCCTTTAGTCCGTAGCCGACGTCTAAAAGCGTGCCGACTAGCGTTCTAACCATATTATACAAAAATCCGTTGCCCGTAACCGATATAAAAATTTGGTTTTGCTCTTGAATTATGCTAATATCGTAAATTTTTCTAACGGTGGTTTTTGCCCCACCACCACTTGCGTTAAAACACTTAAAATCGTGTTCGCCAACGAACTCCTTTGCGCCAAGTTCCATTTTTTGTAAATCAGGCAACTTGTCTAATCTTACGGCAAAACGCTCCTTTAATGGAAGTTCCGTTTGGCTAACGTATAAAGAATAGGTATAAGTCTTTCTTTTTGCAGATTTTCTAGCGTCAAAACCGTCGTCAATCAATTGGCTTTGTATAACTTTAAAGTCTTGTGGAAGGCGTGTGTTTAGCGCTTTTGCAAAACTTTCGGGTGGAATAGAACAATCTTCGATATCAAAATGCGCAACTTGACCGTTTGCGTGAACGCCTGCGTCCGTTCTTCCACTGCCCGTTACCTTAACTTGCTTTGCAGTTAAAGAAAAAATAGCGTCTTGCAAATCGGCTTGGACGGACCTTCCGTTTGGTTGAACTTGCCAACCACAAAAATCCGTTCCGTCATAACTTAAAGTAAGTTTAATTCTCATAGCCACGCCACCAAGTATGGGTATAGGTGAACTCCGTTAAGGAAAACGACACCCGTAATAAGCCCAGCCACCAAGACAAGACCGAAAAGGTCGGATAGTCTAAAGGTGTTCTTTTTGAATTTAGTTCTATTTTTACTACCTGCGTAGCACCTTGCGTCCATAGCGTCGGCAAGTTCGTCTGCGCGACGGAAAGAACTTATCAACAATGGTATAAGCACGGGGATAAGCGCTTTTGCTTTTTTGAAAACGTTTCGGCTTTCAAAGTTAGCCCCCCTTGCCTTTTGAGCCTTGATAATTCTATCCGTTTCGTCCATAAGGGTAGGAATAAACCTTAAAGCGATACTCATAATAAGCGCAAACTCGTGCACGGGGAATTTTATCCATTTTAATGGATAAAGCAAGGTTTCAATACCGTCGGCAAGTTCTACGGGTGAAGTGGTTAGCGTTAAAAGTGAAGCGCCAAGCACGACTAAAACTATTCTTAAAGTAATAAACCCAGCAGATAGCAAACCACGGTCGGTGATAAAGCCATCTTCCCACAAAGGCGTTCCACTCTTGTTAAAAAATATTTGCAAAATTGCCGATAGCAGAACGAAAATTATTATTCCTTTTACGCTTTTAAGCACCTTGATAAAAGGCACTTTCGCTACGGGAACGGCTATCAAAACGAACAATAGACAAGCAAATAAGGACAAGAAATAAAAGTCCGAAGAATCTGCCATAAACACAGCCACTATATATGCAATGACTATAAGTATTTTAACGCTTGCGTTCATTCTATGAACGACGGAATTAGATGGGTAATACTGCCCGAAAGTTACGTCTTTCACGGTTTAACTACCCCCTTTTGCTGAAGATAAGCCGATATAAACCCGTCAACGGTTAAATCGCTATCCACTATAACGCCTTTTTCTTTAAGAGCATTTTGAAGTTTTGCCGTAACGGGCAATTCTAGACCTTGTTCTTTAATGAATTGCGCATCGGAAAACACTTGCTTTGGCGCGCCTTGTTTAAGGATTTTTCCGTTAGCAAAAACGGCAACGCCCGTGCAATTTTCGGCAACTAAATCCATATCGTGCGAAACGATTATTATAGTCTTAACAAAAGTTGAATGTAGGGTGCGTAAAAGTTTTATAAACTCACGTTTACCCACGGGGTCGAGCCCCGCCGCCGGTTCGTCTAAAACCAAAACTTCTGGCCTAGTAACTATAACGCCGGCAATAGCCACCCTACGCTTTTGACCACCTGATAGTTCAAAGGGAGATTTATCCTTAACTTTTTCGTAGTCAAGCCCAACTAAACTTAAGGCTTGCTCTACCTTTTTAGCAATTTCTTCTTCGGCTGTTTCCGGAAAGAAGTTTCTAAGCCCAAAAGCCACGTCGTTATAAACCGTTTCGGCAAAAAGTTGGGCTTCGGGATATTGAAAAACCATGCCAACTTTTGCACGCAAACTCCTAAAATCTACCTTTTTTTGGCTTAAATCATAGTCGCCAATGGTGATTTTGCCTTTATCTTTGCCTATCTTTATAAGTCCGTTTAGGTGTTGAACGAAGGTGCTTTTTCCACTACCCGTTTTGCCGATAATGCCGAAAAATTCCCCTTCGTTTATGGTAAGCGATACCCCGTCTAACGCCTTATGCGACAAGGCTTTGGAACTTTCGCTATACGTATAAGTTAAATTGTCTACTATAATTTGCATAGTTCTTCCCCCAATCCTTTATCGGTAAGAATTCCTTCAGGAAGTTCTACGCCTTGATTTTTTAGTTTGTTTGCAACGTAGCTTGCAAGTGGAAGTTCTAAACCAATATTTTTTAATTCCTTTTCCCTTTTGAAAATCTCTCTTGGTTTATCTTGCATAACTATTTTGCCATTATCTAAAACAATAACCCTATCTGCTTCAACGACTTCTTCCATATAGTGAGTTATCGCAAGCACAGTTACGCCTTGTTCTTTGTTAAGTTTTTTAACTACGGATAAAACTTCTTTCCTGCCCTGTGGGTCAAGCATTGCTGTTGATTCGTCTAAAATTAAAATTTGTGGTTTTAAGGCAAGCACGCCAGCGATTGCGATGCGTTGTTTTTGCCCACCAGAAAGCCTTGTAGGCGTGGACTTTCTAAATTCTTCCATTCCCACGGCTTTTAGGGCAAAGTCAATTCTTTCGCCAATTTCTTGACGTTTAACACCTAGGTTTTCCGGACCGAAAGCCACGTCGTCTTCCACGATTGAAGCAACAAGTTGGTTGTCGGGGTTTTGAAAAACTACCCCTACCCTTTTTCTTATTTCAAAAACACTTTTTTTGTCGGTTGCCTTAATTCCGTCAACGATTATTTCACCTTGGTCGGGTTTAAGAAGTCCGTTTATAAGACGAGCGAGCGTAGACTTTCCACTTCCGTTATGCCCGATAACGGCAAGGTATTCCCCTTTCTCAACAGCAAGGGAAATCCCGTCTACAACGTTCACGATATTCTGTTTGTCATAAGAAAAACTAACGTTCTTAACGGAAAGTATAGCCATAGCCTTTTCGCCTCCTCTTTTTGTTTTACTAATTTTAGCACAACTGAAAATATTTTTCAACTAAATAGAATGGTTATATAAATTTGGTATAACATTTTAAGTCCTTTTAGGGGATAAAAAGCAAACAAAAGACTTGAAATTTTTTATTTTCTATTGACTATTTAAAATAATAACTGTATAATAATGTTTGCAAAAAAATTTATTGTAATATCTTTACGGAGGATTTTATAAATGAAAAAGATGACTATCGACGGCAATACTGCCGCCAGCCACGTTGCCTACGCCTTTTCAGAAGTTGCGGCTATTTATCCTATAACCCCATCTTCTCCTATGGCAGAAGTTGCAGACGAATGGTCAGCAGCAGGCAGAGTTAACATGTTTGGTCAAAAACTTCGTCTTGCAGAAATGCAATCTGAAGCAGGTGCGGCAGGTGCAGTTCACGGCTCTCTTTCTGCCGGTGCATTAACAACCACCTATACTGCAAGCCAAGGTTTGTTATTAATGATTCCTAACATGTATAAAATTGCTGGCGAATTATTGCCAACCGTTTTCCACGTTAGTGCAAGAGCGCTTGCAGCACATTCACTTAACATTTTCGGCGACCATGCAGACGTTATGGCGTGCCGTCAAACAGGTTTTGCTATGCTTGCTAGTAACTCTGTTCAAGAAGTTATGGACCTAGCGCTTGTTTCACACCTTTCAACCTTAAAGGCAAAAGTTCCTTTCTTACATTTCTTCGACGGTTTTAGAACCAGCCACGAAGTTAGCAAAATCGACGTTATCGATTACGAAGAAATGAAAGAATTAGTAGATATGAAAGATATCGAAGATTTCAGAGCAAGAGCATTGAACCCAGAACACCCTGTTCAACGTGGTACTGCGCAAAACTCTGACATTTATTTCCAAAACAGAGAAACTGCTAACAAATACTACGACGCAACCCCTGCTATCGTTCAAGAAATGATGGACAAGGTTAGCGCATTGACGGGTAGAAGTTATCACCTATTCGACTACGTTGGCGACGCTAACGCTGAAAACGTTGTTGTTTTAATGGGTAGTGGCGCAGACGCTGTTGAAGAAACCATTAACAAAATGAACAAAGAAGGCCACAAAGTTGGTTTACTTAAAGTTCGTTTGTATAGACCTTTTGCTATCGACGCTTTCGTTGACGCGCTTCCAAAAACCGTTAAGAAGATTGCCGTTCTTGACAGAACTAAAGAAGCCGGTTCTCTTGGTGAACCTTTATATCTTGACGTATGCTCTGCTCTACTTGAAAAGGGTATGACCGATATTAAGGTTGTTGGTGGTAGATACGGTTTAGGTTCTAAGGAATTCAATCCATCAATGATTTATTCCGTTTACAAGAACCTTGAACAAGCACAGCCAAAGAACCACTTTACCGTTGGTATCTTTGACGACTTGACCAATTCTTCACTAGACTTCTCTGAAAAATACGATGCAGCACCAGAAGGCACCGTTTCTTGTAAGTTCTGGGGTCTTGGCTCTGACGGAACGGTTGGCGCTAACAAGAACTCTATTAAAATTATCGGTGACCATACCGACAAATTCGTTCAAGGTTACTTCTTCTACGACTCTAAAAAGAGTGGTGGTATAACCGTTTCTCACTTACGTTTCGGCGATACCAAAATTCAATCTGCATACTTAATCGACGCTGCAGACTTCGTTCAATGTTCTAACCCTTCATATATCACACGTTACAATATGACGGGCGATATTAAAGAAGGTGGTTCATTCTTGTTCAACACTTCTGCAAAATCTGCTGAAGAATTAGAAAGCGTTTTACCTGCTTCTGTAAAACAAGATATCGCTAAAAAGAACATTAACCTTTACGTTATCGACGCTATTAAGATTGCAGGCGAACTTGGTCTTCGTGGTAGAACTAACACCATTTTACAATCTGCTTTCTTTAAGATTGCAAACATTATTCCTTACGCAGACGCAGTTGACTTCATGAAGAAGATGGCTTACAAGTCTTTCGCTAAGAAGGGCGACGCTATCGTTCAAATGAACTACAACGCTATCGACTCTGCTGAAGCAAACCTAGTTAAAATTGACGTTCCTACTTCTTGGGCAACTGCTACCGAAGGCGCTCCTATGGCTAAGGTTGCTGATAACGATTACTTCAAGAATATCGTTCACCCAATCCTTGTATTAGAAGGCGACAAACTTCCTTCTTCTGCATTTAGCGCAGACGGAACTGTTCCAACCGGAACTACCAAGTTTGAAAAACGTGGCGTTGCAGTTAACGTGCCAAAATGGAACGTGGAAAAATGTATTCAATGTAACCAATGTGCTTTCGTTTGTCCACACGCTTGTATCAGACCTGCAGTTGTGGCTGAAGGCGCTGATAAACCTGCTTCCTTCGCAACAAAGGCTATGCTTGGTAACAAGGGCTTTGAATTTAGAATGCAAGTTTCTCCATTAGATTGTATGGGTTGTGGCGTTTGCGCAGACATCTGCCCTGTTAACGTTAAAGCGCTTAACGACGCTAAGAAGAACGCTCCAGAAGGCGCTAAACCTGTCGTTGATAAATCAGCACTTGCTCTTAACATGGTTCCATTCGGAACTATCGTTGACGAAGAAACCATTAACTATAACTACAGCGAAGAACTTCCTGCAGTTGACGTTTCTGGTTGCGCAGGTTGTAAAGCAACTACCGTTAAGGGTAGCCAATTCAACAAACCATTGTTTGAATTCTCTGGCGCATGCGCTGGTTGTGGTGAAACACCTTACGTTAAACTTGTAACTCAACTATTCGGCGATAGAATGATAGTTGCTAACGCAACAGGTTGTTCTTCTATCTACGGTGGCTCTGCTCCAACTTGTCCTTACACCACTAACAAAGAAGGCAAAGGTCCTGCTTGGGCAAACAGTTTGTTTGAAGACAACGCAGAATTCGGTTATGGTATGAACCTTGCTATGAGCGCTCGTCGTGCAAAGATTGCAGAAGATATGCTTTCTGCAAAAGACACGGTTAGCGAAAAGACTGCCGCTGCTTTCGACGCTTGGCTTGCTGACAAAGAAGACGCTGAAAAATCAAAAGTTGCCGCTAAACTAGTTAAAGACGCTATCGCAACTGAAAGCGCTGAAGGTCTTGACTACATTAAGGGTAACCTTGACTGCCTAGTTAAACCATCAGTTTGGATTTTCGGTGGTGACGGTTGGGCTTACGATATCGGTTACGGTGGATTAGACCACGTTCTTGCTTCTGGCGAAAACGTTAACGTTCTTGTTCTTGATACTGAAGTTTACTCTAACACGGGTGGTCAAGCAAGTAAGTCAACTCCAACCGGTTCTGTTGCTAAGTTCGCTGCTGCTGGTAAGAGAGTTAAGAAGAAAGACCTTGGTATGATGGCTATGAGTTACGGCTACGTTTACGTTGCGCAATGCTCAATGGGTTCTAATAAACAACAATTATTGAACGCTTTAGCAGAAGCAGAAGCATACGACGGCCCATCACTAATCATCTGCTACGCACCTTGTATCAACCACGGTATCAACATGATGAAGAGCCAAGAAGAAGAACAAAAGGCTGTTGATTGTGGATATTGGCAACTATATCGTTACAACCCTGATAAGATTGACGAAGGTAAAAATCCTTTCACTCTAGACAGTAAAGAACCTACCGGCGATTACAAGTCATTCTTGCTTGGTGAAACAAGATACGCATCTCTTATGAAAGCTCGTCCTGAACTTGCTGAACAACTTTTCGAAAAGACCGAAAAGGATAGCAAGCAAAGATTAGAAAGTTATAAGAACCTTGCTAAAAACGACTAATCGTTAATATTTAAAACTTAAAAGGCGTTGCTTGAAAAACAGCAACGCTTTTTTTATAATTTTTTTAAGTTTTTTTGTCATACCTATTGACAATAAACCATAAAATAAATATACTTCCATAAAAAAAGGCTTTGCCTTTAGTAGCGATTAATCTAAACGATTATATGGTCGAAATAATTTTTAGGTTTTTTCTAGTCGCTATACATGGCGTAGTCGAAAAAAAGGAGATAAATTATGGCAAAATCAAAAAAATCTGGACCTAAGTTAGACTTATCTGCACACAACCTTCTCTCATGCTTATTCTTTGCTGTAGTGGGTATTCTGCTTTTGGCATTAAGGGCTGGCTCTTTAGAAATCCTTATGACCGTTGCAGGTGTTTTGCTTATTATCTTGGGCATCGTTGACGTATTTAAAGATAAAGATTATCTAGACGGAATCGTTCAAATAGGTATCGGCGTTGCAATCATTGTTTTAGGTTGGTTGTTGGTAGAAATTTTACTTCTTATCCTTGGTATCGTTTTGGTAATTAAAGGGGTGCTTGACATCGTTAAAAACTATAAAAATGGCTTTTTAGCGATTTTACCTGCTCTTATTACAATCGTTGTTGGTATAATACTTATCGTTACCAAGTGGGCGTGGACTATAATCGATATTCTTTGCATTATTGCTGGAATTATCTTTTTAATTAACGCCGTTCTAACCCTTTTTGGAAAGAAAATTTCACTTAAATAATGCAACTAAATAATTAAAGAAAAAGCGTTGCTAACTTGCAACGCTTTTTATATTTTTATTTTTTATTTGAAACAGAGCCGTTTTCAAGGCGACGTTTCAAAAAATAAATGATTAGCATTTATGCGTTTTGATGAGAAAAAAGCAAGAAAGACGAGCGTTCTTTTTTGGGGTAATATCTCTTGTGGTTTTATCCCGAAAAAAACACGAAGTATTTTGCAAGTTTTTTCGTCAAAAAACCGTTAGAGATTAAACAGCGCCGTTTTTCAAGGCTCTGTTTCAAAAAATAAATGATTAGCATTTATGCGTTTTAATGAGAAAAAAGCAAGAAAGACGAGCGTTCTTTTTTGGGGTAATACCCTTTGTGGTCTTATCCCGAAAAAAACACGAAGTATTTTGCAGATTTTTTCCGTCAAAAATCATTTAGAGTTTGAAACTGAGCCTATTAATTCAAAATCACTTGCAGGGTGTTTACATATTGGGCAAATAAAATCTTGTGGCAAAACTCCACCGTCATAAACGTATCCACAAATTTTGCACCTATATCCTTTTTGGTTGCCCTGTGGTTTTTGTGGCTTTGGTTTAACGTTTGCGTGATAAAAAGCATACGTCATAGAAGGCTCACTTCCACAAACTTCGCTCTCAGTTATAGAGCAAATAAATAAACCATGGCTTTCACAATCAATATAATTTTCCACCTTTAATCCGATAACTGCATTCACGTTTGAATGTAGCCTATAAGCCCCGTTTGAAAGCCTAGAAACGACGTGATAACGGAATTTATCAACGTCTTTACCCGATTGAAAGCCAAAGTCCTTAAAGGTCTCAAAAGGAGCGCTTTCGGTTAAACAGTTAACGTTTATAATCCCTGACTTTTTCACCAAGTCGTGCGTGTAGTTTGCCTTGCTTATTCCAACTGCGATTAAGGGTTTATCCCCCACTTGCATAACGGTATTGCAAATCATACCGTTATCCTTTCCGTCTGCTTTAGTAGTTATTACGTATAAGCCGTAACCTATATTATATAATGCCGTTTTATCTGTAGCCATAAAAATCTCCTTCCGTTTAGTTTACCATAAAAGTTTATTCAAGTCCACACGAAAAAATTTATTTTTTTATTTTTAGTGAAATTTTTGCGCTATTTTTCCCCTTTATATATTAATGTTTAATTAAATTTTTAAAAATGTACCTTAAATTGCTAGACAACTTTATTATAATAAAGTATAATATATAATACTTTACTAAGATAAAGTGATAAAGTTTTAAGGAGAAATTTTATGAAAAAGTTTTTAACTCTATTACTTACTGCGCTACTTGCAGTAACATGTTGCTTTGGCTTAACAGCCTGTGGTGATGACGATAGCAAATACATTACTGTTGGCTACACCGACTACGCACCTATGAACTATACTGAAGACGGCGAGCTTGTTGGTTTTGACACCGAACTTGCTAAAAAGGTATTTGGCGACCTTGGTTATGAAATTAGATTTAAACTTATTGTTTGGGAAAACAAATACGTTGAACTTAATAATGGAACCATCGATTGCATTTGGAACGGTTTTACTTCAAACGGTGAAGACGACGGTGTTCCACGTAATCAATCAGTAGATTTTACTTATAACTATATGCAAAACGCACAATGTATTATAAGAAAGAGCACTTCTGCTGCACTTACCTCTCGTGAAGACTTTGCGGGAAAAACCATTGCTTTTGAAAGCAATTCTTCTGGAGAGTCCTTAGCTAAATCATATAAAGAAGGTGGCGAAGGGGCTGCTGACGATATAAATATTATGCTTTCTGGTTTAAGTGCTCAAATGGATGCGGTTTCTGCAGTTTTAAACGGAACTGCTGACTACGCTATAGTTGATATACTTCTTGCAAACGCTACTCTTGCTCAATCTACATATTCTTCTTTAGTTGTTAACGAAGGTCTTGAAATTGGCGTTGAATATTATGCAGTAGGATTTAAAAAAGGTAGTGATTTAACAACTAAGGTTAACGACCAATTTGAAAAACTTGGAAAAGACGGATACTTAATGACACTTGCTACAAAATATAATCTTGCTACTTCTGTTATCACTAACTTCGATTCTCAAAAATAATGCCTTACAAAGGACTTTTAATCTAAAATGGATTTCCTATATGTTACGCAAAGCCTACTAGGGGGCTTTGCAGTCACTTGCTTATTATTTATACTTACTCTTGTTCTATCATTACCCTTAGGTCTTTTGATTTCATTTTGCACAATGAGTAAATTTAAACCCTTAAAATATGTTTTCAAAATAATCGTTTGGGTGGTTCGTGGTGTTCCACTTATGCTTCAAATTTTTATTTTATACTTTTTACCAAGATTTTTAACTTCAGATGGAACTAATCCTTGGGCAACGGTTGATAAATTCTTTTATTTTGAATACGGCATTCAGTTTGGAGAAAACGGGGCAGGTCTTGGCGCATTTATCTCTACACTACTTGCTTTCGCTATAAATTATGCTTGCTATTTCTCAGAAATTTTCCGTGGTGGTATTGAAAGTATTAACAAAGGTCAATACGAAGCAGGACAGGTTTTAGGAATGACTAAAGGTCAAATTTTTTCTAAAATAGTTTTATTGCAAGTTATTAAACGTATTATTCCTCCAATGAGTAACGAAATTATTACTCTAGTAAAAGACACGGCACTTGCAAATTCCATCGGTATTGTAGAAATTATTTTACAAGCAAAATTATTTACACAACAAGCTATTTGGCCGTTATTTTATTCAAGTGTCTTCTATCTTATTTTTGTTGGTGTTCTTACCCTACTTTTCGGGTTTATTGAGAAAAAATTATCCTATTTTAAGGCGTAAACTATGGCGTATTTAGAAATTAAAAATTTTACAAAATCCTTTGGCGATACTTCCGTTCTTAAAGGTATAGATATACAAGTGGAAAAGGGGACTGCCGTTTCTATTATCGGGCCTTCTGGTTCGGGTAAGTCTACCCTTCTTCGCTGTATTAACTTTCTTGAAAAACCTGATTCTGGGGTTATGGTTTTAGACGGCGAAACCTTACTAGACTGCGCTAAAAAGGAAAAATCTAACGATAAAACCTTGCGCAAAAAACGCCTTAATTTCGGCTTAGTTTTTCAATCGTTTAATCTTTTTCCACAGTATAACGTTCTAAAAAATATTTCTTTAGCGCCATCTCTTTTATTAAAAGATAAAGTTAAAGAATACAAGCGTCAACTTAAGAATGACCAAACTATTTCTTCTGCTGAAAAGAAGGTAAAACTTGCTTTATTTAAAAGTCAAGAAAAACAAAAGATAGAAGATAACGCTTTGGAATTACTAGAAAAAACGGGGCTTACCGACAAGAAAAACGCATATCCTTGCGAACTTTCTGGTGGTCAATGTCAACGTGTTGCAATAGCAAGGGCGCTTGCGTTAAATCCTAAGATTTTATGCTTTGACGAGCCTACTTCTGCGCTAGACCCTGAACTTACGGGTGAAGTTTTGAAAGTTATACGTTCACTTGCAGACGATAAACATACTATAGTAATAGTAACCCACGAAATGGGCTTTGCAAAAAGCGTTTCGGATAAAGTGGTTTTCTTGTATCAAGGCAAGGTAGAAGAATACGGCGATGCTAAAACCGTTTTAGAAAATCCTAAGTCTGAAGCGTTGAAAAACTTTTTATCAAACGTAAATAATAAGGAAGCCTAAATTTAATTTAAAACATAAATCCACACGGTAAATTCGTGTGGATTTTTATTTTATTAAAAATTAATCAAAGTTAATAATTTGAACGTTTTGTTTTTTAGCATACTTTACGGTATTATAACTGCCACCAAAATCATGCTTTAAGTATGATACCAAGAGGCTTGCGTTATCTACCATATATTTATTTCTTTTAAGCATGCAATTTTTAGTATATTCTTTGCTTAAATAAACCTTTTCATCGGCAGAATTTAACATTCTTTGATATTCCATTTTTTGCTCTTTAGTAAACTTATAATCTTGATTTAAGCAAGGTATACAAGCGATTATTTTTATTGGTTTTTCCTGTCTAATTTCTTCTAAAACGTTAAAACATTCCGTATCGAAACCAAGTGCCATTCCGATAAGATAAGTATCAAAACCTATTTCTATTATTTTTAAGAATAATTCCTTTAACCTTAACCTATCAAAACCCTTATACAATATCCTATGCCCCGTTACGGCGCAAGTTTTTGCTTTGTTTATAAATAATTCCGTCATAGTGGTGATTTTCTTTCTTTTCCGTTTCCCCTTGGATATTTTGCAGGTGTATTTTTAATCTTTTTAATATAAACTAGCGCGCGTTTTGCTCCGTCAAGTTGATAATAATCTATATTATCTACTATTCCACCTAAAGTTTTAACTGCGTTTTGCGCTTCGTTGGCTTCTTCTAGAACGTCCCCCTTAAAAGCGATAAACGTTCCACCAACCTTTACAAACGGCAAGCAATATTCCGTCAAGGTATTAAGCCTTGCAACTGCCCTAGCCGTGCAAACGTCAAAATTTTCACGATAATTACCGTCTTTTGCAATATCTTCTGCTCTACCGTTAATAACAGAAACGTTTTTTAACCCTAGTTCTTTAATTACCGTTTTAAGAAATTCACACTTTTTGCCCGTTGCTTCAAGTAAGGTTACGTTTAAGTCGTCACGTATTATTTTTATAGGCAACGCAGGAAATCCACCACCACTACCAACGTCTATTAAATTCTTTCCACAAATTCTATCCACACCAATTACACTATCAACAAAATGCTTTTTATAAACTTCTTCCCTCTCCGTTATGGCAGTTATATTAAAAGCGTTATTATAGTGTATTAAAAGTTGATAGTATTTTTCAAACGAATTTAGTTTTTCGTCAGAAATATTTATATTATATTCGTTAAATAAATTTTTCATAAGAAGAGTATAACATAAAAAATAATAATTCTCAATTATTTTTTTATCTTTGTTTTTTAATAAAATTGTGGATAAAAATATTAAACGTATTTTTGTTATAAAAAATTAATTAAAAAATTTATTTATTCATAAATACTTTCATAAAAAGACGGTAAAAATTTTTTCTATCCACTAAGGTAATTTTTTGCAAACAACTTGTCCACAATATATTCACACTTTAATCAACAAAAGATTTGTAAAGCAAACTCTAACGAAAAGAAAGTTATCCATAATTCAACACACTTTACTATATATTACTACCTATTTTGATTTAAAAAAATAATAAAAAATACAAACATACAAAAAGCAAAAAGTCTTGATTTTTTTTCCTATATATTATATAATAATATAGACTATAAGAAGTTAAAACTTTTGCTAATCGCAAAATTTTTTGCAAAACTATCGTTTTGCCGTAAAAACTACAGTTTTTACACTTCAAGTTTGAAAAAGGGCGAAGTAATCGCTCCTTGCAAGCAAAGCGCTAACTTCTTGTATTATAGACTATAAACCGTAATAAAGATTTTGTTAAATTTGGAGATAATATATGAAGGTTATTTGTGATGGATTAGATTTATCAGATGCAGTGCTTAAAGTAAGTAAAGCCCTACCTGTAAAAGCAGCAAACCCAGCGCTTGAAGGAATTAAAATAACTGCTAAAGGGGATAGTTTAACACTTCTTGCAACCGATTTAGAACTTACCATTGAAAAGAAGATTAAAGCAGACGTTTTAATGGAAGGTGAAACTGTTGTAGTTGGTAAATACTTCGTTGACTTTGTTAAAAAACTTGAAAAGGAACAAGTTGAATTATCAAGACTTTACGACGCGCAATTACAAATAAAATATTCTGATTCTGAAAGTGAACTTCAAGTTTATCCCGTTCAAAGTTTTCCAATAATTGAAAAGAACGAAGACCAAAACTATTTCAAAATTTCTCAAAAGGAATTTAAGAACGTAGTTGAAAAGGTTTCGGTTTCTTGTTCAACTGACGATAGTAGACCAATACTTAAGGGTTGTCTATTTGAAATAGAAAACGACTTATTAACTTGCGTTGCTCTTGACGGATTTAGAATGAGCGTTGTTAAAAAGCAAGTTGTATCTAGTGGGGACTTTAAAGCAATAATTCCATCTAGAACGCTAATTGAAATTACAAGATTACTTGATAAAGACGATCAAGAAATAAAAATTAACGTGCAAAAAAATTCACTATCACTAGAAGTTGACAACACGGTTATTTTCTCAAGATTAATAGAAGGCGACTTTGTAAAATACAATCATATTTTACCAACTTCTTTTGAAAACGTTGTAACTATAAATAAGAACGCGCTACTACAAAGTATTGAACGCGCTACAATAGTTGCAAGAAACGACAGATATAACGTTGTTAAATTTGACGTTAAAGAATCCGTTATGACCGTTTTAGCAAAATCTGAAGTTGGAAACGTTAACGAAAACGTTAATATTAACCTTACCGGCAAAGATATGACTATTGCTTTTAATGGAAAATATATAATGGATTATCTAAAAATAAGCGATAGCGAATTTATAAATCTTAACTTAAATTCACCAATCGATCCATGCGTATTAACTTCAGTTACTAACGACGGATTCTTATATTTGGTTTTACCTGTAAGAATAAATGGTTAATTTAATTGACAAAACCTTAAAATATCTATACAATAGTATGGAAAAATTGATAAATACTAATTTTAGGAGAAATAAAAATGAAACAAACTTATCAGCCAAAAAAGAGACAAAGAAGTAAAGTTCACGGATTCAGAGAAAGAATGAAGACTAAGTCTGGAAGAAACGTTTTAAAGAGAAGACGTAACAAAGGTCGTCATAAGTTATCTGCTTAATCGGTAGGTTTAAAGATGCCTTTGGATTATAGGTTAAAAAAAGAAAAAGATTTCAATCTTGTTTTTAAGAAGGGAAAAAGGCTTTTTTCTTCTACATTGACGCTCGTGTATTTTGCTTCCAAAGAAACCAAAGTCGGTTTTTGCGTTAGCAAAAAACACGGAACAAGCGTTAAAAGAAATTATATAAAACGCATTTTAAGGGAATCTTTTAGAAGTTGGACGCCAAAATTGCGTCAAAACTTCTTTTTTGTTTTTATACCTAAAGTAAAAGAAGAATACTCCTATAAGGATTTTGTAAAAGATATGGAGTATATGTTTAAAAAGGGCGGATTTTTTAATTAGTATGCTTAAATTCTTAAGTATAAAGTTTATTAAATTTTATCAAAAATATCTATCTAAAGGAACGTGCGCGTTTATTCCGTCATGTTCAGAATACACTTTAGAAGCAATTTTAAAACACGGTTTTTTCGTCGGTTGGTTTTTAGGGCTTAAAAGAATTTGTAGGTGTCACCCTTGGACTAAAGGGGGATTTGACAAAGTTCCCGACAAAAAAAGTGTTGTTAAATGGGTATATTAAATGTTTGCAACAATAGTTAATTTTACTGCCCCACAAACGGGCAATTGGTTAGTTAATATTATAATGTGGCTTGTTACTATTTCAGGCTCGGTTGGATTAGGCGTTATTCTATTTACCTTATTACTTAAAATCGTTACGCTTCCTTTTGACTTTGTTTCAAAGTATAAAATGAGAAAGAATAGCGTTAAAATGGAAGAAATGCGCCCTGAACTTGAAAAATTGCAAAAGCAATACGCAGGCGACAAAGCATTATACAACCAAAAAATGATGGCGCTTTATAAAAAGAACGGGTATTCTATGTGGGGGGCTTGCTTACCTACTATACTTACCCTTGTAATTTTTATCATTGCTATCAACGCATTCAGCACTTATTCACAATATCAAAACAGAAAATATTTTGCAGATATGGCTTCTTCTTTTAACGGCGTTGTTTACGACGGTTTCGTTATTGACGAAGACTGCAAAGACTACGTTTATAGAACGGAAGACGGCATCGTATTTAAAGACCAAAAGATTTTTGCCGATGGTAAAGCTAGTGGCGTTATAACCATTAACGATAAAGACGGAAACTATAAATACGAACTTATCGTTGGTTACTATGATAAAACGGGTGAAAACAACGCTCCAGACGAGAAAATTGATACTTATAGCGTAACGACCACCGGTTCATACGTAACGTTATATAAATCTTGCAACGAAGAAGGAACGCAGTTTGGTGCGCCAAGCTACGAACTATTCTCTGATAACTTTGGTTTATTAAAAAATTCTAAAGGACAAACCTATACTGAATTTGCAGACGCTAAAAATGTAGAAATAACGGCAAGTATAACTGATAAAGTTAATAGTGACGAAACGATTGCAGATGCAGACAAGAGCGCAAAAATTACTGAACTTGTTGCTGTTGAATTAGAAAAACTTCCTGCTGAATTTTTACTTGATATTCAACAAACCAAGTCTGCTGAAACCTTTAGAGAATGTGGTTCAAGTTTCCTATGGATTAAAAACATTTGGGTTGCAGACTCTGCAATGAAGCACCCAATCGAAGCCAGCCATACTACTTTTAACCAAAGTTTTGGCGCTAACATTAGAGAAGCAGATTATAATAATCTAGTTGCTAAACTTGACGTAGAAAAGAACCAAGCAAACGGATACTTTATCTTGGTTGGTTTAACCATTTTAACGTCGTTTTTAATGCAATGGTTAACTTCTAAATCACAAAAAGCGCAAATGGAATTACAAACGGTTGACGGTCAAGGCTCACAAACCAACAAGATTATGATGTGGATGATGCCTATTATGATGGCTATCTTCGCATTCATTTATACGGCGGCGTTCTCTCTTTATATCGTTTTAAGTAACGTATTTAGCGTGCTTTCTACCTTGCTTATCAACTGGATTGTTGGTAGAAAGTTCAAAAAGGTAAAAATTCAACAAGCAACGGAAGTTGTTCGTGGCAGAGTTTATAACGCACCACAAGAAGAAAAAACTGAAAAAAAGAAGGGTTTCTTTAAGAAAAAAGAAGAACCTATACAAAACGACTTCTTATCAGGAACAGCAGATAAAAAAAGACCACGTGGTAGATTAAAGTAAGTTTATTTTTGTCGCTTGGCGACTAGGAGGATATATGGAATTCACAGCAAAGACGGTAGATGAAGCCGTTGCTAACGCCTTAAGTGAACTTGGCGCAACCGAAGACCAAGTTACTATCGAAATAAAAGAACAACCAACTAAAGGTTTGTTTGGCAAACTTAAAGGCAAGGCAGTTATAGAAGTTAACTTAAAAGAAGTGGAAAAAACACAACAAAACAATGAAGAAAAAGCAGTAGATTTAGTAGTTAACGTTCTTAAATATTTAGGTATCGACGCTACTGCAGAACTTTCTCAAAACGAAGAAAAAACGATTATCACCTTAAATTCAGAAGAATCTTCTTCACTAATAGGTTATCGTGGCGAAGTGCTAGACGCATTGCAAACTCTAGCAGGCGCAATGGCAAACATTGGCAACAAAGAATATAAAAAGGTTGTTGTTGATTGCGAAAACTATCGTGATAGACGTGAAGAAACTTTGATTAAACTAGCCCATAAACTTGAACAAAAAGCAACGGAAATTCGCCGTGAAGTTATGTTAGAGCCAATGAGCCCGTTTGAAAGAAGAATTATCCACACAGCCCTTGCTAATAGCGAAACGGTTACTACTACTTCTAACGGTAAAGAACCAAATAGATACGTTGTTATCGTTCCAAACGATAAAGACGAATATTCAAAGCCATATAACGCAGGCAGAAACAACGATAGAAAGGGTGGCAAACGTGATAGAAATTCTCGTGGTAAAAAAGATTTTAGACCACGTGGCAAGAGCGAACGTCGTTCAAGTGGTTTCGTAGCCCCAACTAGAAAGCCAACCAAAATTAGTTTTGGAACTTATCTAGGCAACAGTTTTAAGGATATAGACTAATTATTTAATAACAAATAATCCGACACAAAGTTCGTGTCGGATTTTTCTTTTTCAATTAAGTTATATACTTTATTTTGTTATTGATTTATGCTTTTTTATATGTTAAAATAATTTCGTTAGGAGAACGCTATGGAAAGTTTAAATAATAAAATTAAAAGCATAATGCAAAAAGCCGGTATTCCCTATTTAGACGTTTGTTGCTCTAAAGAAAACGACGTTATTTATAGGTTTATTTCCGACGGTGCGACGGGCAAAGAAACTTTGGCAATGTTTTCAATGAGTAAGCCTATTACTTCCGTTTGCGCAATGACGCTAGTTGAAGAAGGTAAATTTTCTTTAGACGATTTAGTTGAAGATTATTTGCCGGAAATTAAAAACGCTTTTACCATTAAAGACGGAGTTAAAACCCCAGTAAAAAACAAAATGACTATTCGCCATTTGTTTACTATGACGGGTGGCTTTAATTATAGAACGATTACTCCGTCTATAACAGCGCTTAAAGAAAAAACTAACCATACTGCTAACCTACGTGATTTAATAAGCGCATTCGTTCAAGAGCCTTTGGACTTTGAACCGGGCGAACGATTTTTATATAGCCTTTGTTTAGACGTTTTAGCAGGCGTTGTAGAAGTAGTTACGGGCAAAAAGTTTTCTCAAGTTGTAAAAGAAAGAATATTCGACCCACTTGAAATGAATAATTCTTCTTTTGATAATTCCATAACCGATTATGCGCCCTATTATATAGTAAACGAAGATAACAAAATCGTTAGCGACAAGGTTAATATGTGGCCTTGGATTACCCCAAATTATGAAAGTGGTGGCGCAGGTCTTGTTTCCACCGTTGAAGATTACGTTAAATTTGCAAAAATGCTTGCAAACGGTGGCGTTGGCGAAAACGGTGTTCGTGTTATTGGGGAAAAGGCATTAGGAGAAGTGGCTTCTCCACAAATAGATAAGGTTTCTGTTAATAACCAATTTACTTGTATTCAAGGCGACGATTACAGTTACGGCTTGGGAATGCGTGTTCGCACGGTGGATACCCCATGGGGACTTCCAAAGGGCGAATTTGGTTGGGACGGAGCATTAGGAAGTTATCTTTTAGTTGACCCAAAAAATAAGTTCTCTATCGTTATGGGTATGCATTTAGGAAATTGGGTTAAAGTATTTAAGACGGGACACTTAGAAATAGTAAAAAAAATATATCAAGAATTAGTCTCCGTTATATCACCTAGTTGATTTTTGACGGAAAAACGTTGCAAAATACTTTGCGTTTTTATCGGGGAAAGACCGCTGGGGGTATTACCCCTCAAAAGAACGCTTGTCTTTTTTACGTTTCCCTCGTCAAATCGCAAAAAGTCTTTTTGCTAAAATCAACTATTTTCTATGACAGAGCCTAGAATCAAAAGACTAAATATTATAGTATTAAAGGTTATATTCTAATATGAAAAGTTCCTTGCAAAAGCAAGGAACTTTCTTAATTTTTAACTGATTTTATTTTTCCTTTTTCAATTACTATATGACGGAAATTTTTGTTCTTAATAACCGTTCTATCAAGGTGGGTTGCCGTAAAAATAGTTTGCATTTTTTCCACTAAAGACATAAGTTTTCTTTGTCTTGGTTTATCAAGTTCACTCAAAACGTCGTCTAAAATCATAATTGGATATTCGCCAAAATGATTGTAAAAACATTCGGCTTCGGCAAGTTTAAGTGATAGCGCTACGCTACGTTGTTGTCCTTGCGAACCGTAAACCCTAACGTCCATATCGCTAAGGCTAAATTTAATATCGTCACGATGTGGGCCGATAGACGTAAAACCAAGGCGAATATCACGCTCTAAGCCCGTTTTTAAGTCTTCTTTTAAGGCGTAAGCAATTTCTTCACTTGTTCCAAAATATCCACTTTCCGTTTTCATCTTTAGTATTTCCTTTCCACCAGATAAAACGGCGTGTTTTTCTTCGGCAATGGGGGCAAGCTCGGTTAAAAAATCGTTTCTTGCTTTAATTATTTTGCCTGCTTCCTTGCAAAGTTGTTCATCCCAAATAGGAAGCGTTTCTTTTATAATGGAAACTTGTGGTTCTTTTAATAGGTTGTTCCTTTGCGAAAGTATTTTATTATACCTTTGCAATGCGTAGAAATACCCTTTTGACTTTTGCGATAGAGAAATATTCATAAATCTGCGCCTATCTTCGGGGCTTTCTTGAACTAGTTTTAACTCTGACGGATTGAAAAATACGCTGTGGATATTGCCTAAAAGTTCGCCGATACGCAAAACCTTCATTCCGTTAATAAAAATTTCTTTATTATCGTTTTTATAAAAATTAATTCCAACGCTAACTTGACCGTAAGAAGTTTTAGCAACGCCTTCGATTTTAGCGCTTTCCTGACCGTTTTTAATAACTAATTTATCACGATTTGCCCTTGGCGAATACCCCGTGCAAAGGAAAAAGATAGCCTCTCCAGCGTTAGTCTTGCCTTGGGCGTTTGAACCGGTTAGGATATTAAGACCTTCGGTAAAGGTAAAATCTTCCTTTTCGTAATTTCTGAAATTATTTAGAGTTAAATTTGAAATAAACATAAAAATTTTAAAAAAAGTGTCAGTTTTGACTTTATTTTATTTTAAATTTATTATATAATGTTTTTTACTTAAATGCAACTGATAAGAGGAAATGATTATATGGAAAGTTACGAGATTTTATGGAAGACGGCTCTGCCAGAGTTAGAAAAGACGATTAGTTCTATTTCTTACGATACCTACATTACGCATATCACACCTGTTGACGTTATTGGCAACAGGCTTATTCTATGCACGGAAAGCGCAATGTTTGCCGACCAAATAAACTCTAGACTTCGTCAAAAAATTACCGAAGCCCTTTCCAAATCAAATTCAGACGTAAATGAATTCCAAGTAGTAGTTGCAAAGGATAGAGATGAATACGTTAAAAAGATTGCAGAAGACGCAGGTGGTTCGATAGATAACGCAAGTTCGCCTATCAACCCAAAATTCACCTTTGAATCTTTTGTAGTTGGGTCTTCTAACGAGTTTTCATACCACGCAGCCAAAGCCGTTTGCGACAACCCTGGCGACGCTTATAACCCACTTTTTATCTACGGTGGAACGGGGCTTGGTAAAACTCACCTTCTTATGGCGATTGCAAACCATATTAAACTACATAAACCATCTCTTAAGGTTTTATACGCAACGTGCGAACAGTTTATAAACCAAATGGTGGAAAGTTTATCTAAAGGTAAACTCACCCCACAAGATTTTAGAAACAAGTTTAGAAACGTTGACGTGCTTTTAATTGACGACGTTCAGTTCCTATCTAAAAAGCAAGCGACTCAAGTGGAATTTTTCCATACCTTTAACGAACTTGTTATGCTAAACAAGCAAGTGGTGTTGGCTTCCGACCGTCCACCAGAAGAAATAGAGTTCTTGGAAGAAAGACTAAAAACAAGGTTTTCGGGTGGGCTTTTGGCAGACGTTCAAACCCCCGACATTGAAACTAGAATTGCAATTTTGAGAAAGAAAAGCGAAGAACAAAAATGCCTAGTTGATATTAAAGTTTTATCATACATAGCCGAAACTAGTGATGCCGACATTAGAACGCTTATTGGTAAACTTACAAAGGTTATTTTTGCATCCAAACTTCACGAAAGACCAATAACAATCGACCTTGTAAAGGAAGCGTTAAAAGAATCTGCAAGCGAAAAGCAAGAAGAACTAAAGGTTGAAGATATTATAAACTGCGTTTGTTCTTTTTATAAAGTTAACAAAGCCGATATCGTTGGCAAAAAGAAGAACAAAGAGTTCGTAGAACCACGTCAAATTTGTTGCTATTTAATTTCTGAGATGATGGACGTTCCAACCGTAACCATAGGCAAAAGCCTTGGTGGGCGTGACCATTCAACCGTAATTTACTCACGTGATAGAATAGCCGAACTTATCAAAAACGACGATAAACTACGTGTTCAAATAAATGATATAAAGAAGATGCTTTTAAAGCAATAGTTTATGCAAGAGAAAAAGGGTTGCGTTTATATTATTACTAACAAAACTAATACTACGTTATATATTGGTGTAACTAGTGATATTACTAAGCGTATTTACGAACATAAAAATCATTTGGTCAAAGGCTTTTCTGATAGATATAATTTAGAAAAACTAATTTATTTAGAAGAATATAACAATATTAAAGAAGCTATTGAGCGTGAAAAACAACTTAAAGGTTGGCGTCGAGAAAAGAAACTAACGTTGATTAAAGAGCAAAACCCCAACTTACAAGACCTAATAGAATTTTTTTGTCATCCTGAGCTTGTCGAAGGATCTCATTTTAGAGAAGATTAATAGGAGATGTTTCGACTTCGCTTTGCTTCGCTCAACATGACTAAAATAAGGTTAAATATATATGACTAATTTTTTAGAAGGACAATTTGATGCAGTTGTAATCGGCGCAGGACACGCCGGTTGCGAATCTGCCCTAGCGCTTGCCAGAACGGGCAACAAAACGGCTATGCTGACTATGAATCTTGACAGCATAGCATTTATGGCGTGCAATCCTTCTATCGGTGGAACGGCAAAAGGGCAAATCGTTCGTGAAATAGATGCGTTAGGTGGGCAAATGGCGATTAATGCCGACAACGCCCTACTTCAAATTCGTATGCTTAACCGTGGTAAAGGCGCAGCCGTTCAATCTCTACGTGGGCAAGAAGACAAAAACCTTTACCATACCTTAATGAAAAAGACGCTAGAGCAAACGCCAAACCTTTACATTGTTCAAGGCGAAGCCGTAGAAGTTTTGACTAAAGACGGCGCAGTTTGTGGTGTAAAGACTGCTTACGGTGGAATTCTAGAGTGTAAAACCGTAGTTCTTGCAACGGGCGTTTACCTTAACGGCGAAGTTATTGCCGGCGAATGGAAAAGGTCGGCAGGCCCAAGTGGATTTCAACCTGCAAACGGTTTGACGGAAAATCTTATAAACCTTGGCTTTACCGTTAGAAGATTCAAGACGGGAACTCCTGCTAGAATCGACGGTAGAACCATTGATTATAGTAAGTTAGAAGTTCAAGACGGCGAAAGGGAAATTTATCCGTTTAGCGTAATGACGGAAGGTGTTCCACAAAAGCAAACGCCGTGTTATTTAACTTATACCAACGAAAAAACCCACGAAATTATAAGGGCAAACTTGCATCGTTCTCCCCTATACGCTGGAATGATAAAAGGCACGGGACCAAGATACTGCCCGTCTATTGAAGATAAAGTAGTTAGATTTGCCGATAAAGAACGTCATCAACTATTTTTAGAGCCAGAAGGAGCAGACACACACGAAGTTTACGTTCAAGGAATGTCGACTTCCCTTCCACACGACGTTCAAAAGCAAATGTATAGAACGGTTAAGGGGCTAGAAAACTGCGAGATAATGCGCTACGCCTACGCCATAGAATACGACTGTATCGACTCTCTTGACCTTTACCCATCGTTAGAATTCAAAAAGGTTCAAGGGCTATTCTGCGCAGGGCAAATAAACGGCACTAGTGGTTATGAAGAAGCCGCGGCGCAAGGCTTAATCGCAGGCATAAACGCTAACCTAAAAATGAAAGGTGAAGAACCGTTAATACTTTCACGTGACGACGGATATATAGGCGTGTTAATTGACGACCTTGTTATTAAAGGCACTAACGAACCCTACCGTATGATGACTAGCCGTGCAGAATACCGTATTGTTTTGCGCCAAGATAATCCCGACTTAAGGCTTACCGAAAAGGCGCTTCGAACGGGGCTTATCTCTCCCGAAAGGTATAAAAAGTATTTAGAAAGAAAAGCCGAATACGAAAAGGCAACCGAAGTTTTGCAAGAAAAGTTAAAGCCTGCGCTTACAAAAGAATTGCTTGAAAAACACGGCTTTAGCGAAAGCAACACGGCGCTAACAAGAGCCGACCTTATAAGACGTGGCATAACCCTTGCAGAAATTTGCGAAAGTTTAGGTGGACTAGAAGATATTTCTTATCAAATTAAAGATACCGTGGAAATTGACGCTAAATACGAAGGCTATTTGCAAAAGGGTTATGAACAAATAGAAAAGGCAAAACGTTTAGAAGAAAAGGCTTTGCCAGACGATATAAATTATTTAGACATTAAAGGTTTAAGGCTTGAAGCAAGACAAAAACTTGATAAAATTCGTCCTAAAAACCTAGGGCAAGCAGGCAGAATTTCTGGGGTTTCCCCTGCCGACATAACCGTTTTGATGGTATATTTAAGCAAATAAAATTTTACTAAGAAAAAAGGATAACGTATTTCGTTATCCTTTTTTAATAAGAATGTTTTTATATGCTTTTTCTAAAATCTTTTTCCGTTGGGTTAAGGGTTTTTACTCTTTCTAAATCTTCTTTTGAAATAATTCCTTCGTAGGAATTTTTAGATTCGTTGTTTTTCCAAGTTAAGTTTTTTGTTAAAATGGAATGTATTATTAGACCAATGATTGCAACCCCTAATAAAATTAAAGGTATTGGAGAACTAATTATAAAAGAGTCATAAATAATATAGTCAAAAATAATATTTACCATATTATAAACTACTAAAAAAAGAAGCATAAATACTAATATTAGTTTTGAAACTTGTGATATGAAATAACTTTTTGCGTTTGATTTGTTTTCTTCATAAAAAACTCTGATTGCAGATAGGATGAATGGACGGTCATTACCAGAAACTTTAATAATTTTATTTTCAATTATATAAACAAAGTAAGGCATGTTTATATTTAGTGTAGACATTTTTTTATAAGCACTTAAAGGTAAAAAGATGCGATAGATATATCTAACGATTTCTACAAGGGCAAAATCTATACAAAATAATATTAAAACAGTTGAAGTATTTGCACGTAATAAATTTATATCTGTGTATTCTTTCCAACCATAACTATAGCTGTTACTATAATATTCTCTAACAGTGGAGGCGTCTTTAGCTTCCATAAATAAAAAAATTGTGGCAATAAATAGTATAATTTCAGCAAAACATAAGATTAAATAAAGGGGTAATCTAAGTTTGCGAACCGAAGAAGCAACTTCGATAACTTGGTTTTGAGCCTTATAAAATTCCGTTTGATTAACGGTTGAAAGCTCGTTTTGATGCCCACATTTGGAACAAACTAGGTCTTGGCCAAAAATGGGCTGTTTGCACTTTTGACATCTGAAATGTAACATAACTTTTCTCCTTTGTGTAAAATATCCCAAAACGGGATATTTTTATTATACCGAAACGGTATAATCTTGTCAAGGGTTTACAAGATGAGATTAAAGAATTTAAGAAAAGAGAGAAAAATTTCTCAAATAAAGTTGGCTATTGATTTGGATATGAATCAAAATAGTATTAGCAGATATGAAAACGGCGAAAGGCAAGCAGACTATCAAACGCTTATTAAGTTTGCCGATTATTTTAACGTTTCCATTGATTATTTGCTTGAAAGAACGGACAATCCCATAATGAATAAATAAAAAAGAGCGCCCACCAAGGTTTAGCCTTGGTGGGCGCACGTGCTTTTTAACTCGGTCTGTAAGCCGGGTTCTGTCTAGTGCGTTCATCTATCTAGGAGCATAGTCTCCTATGCCCTCAAGCGATATTTTATTAAACCTTTTGGCAGGAACACCGTGTAAAAGGTTTGTCAATCTTGCTTCAGGTGGGGTTTACATTGCCCCCTACGTTACCGTAGGAGCGGTGAGCTCTTACCTCGCCTTTTCAACCTTACCCTTTCGGGCGGTAATTTTCTGTTGCACTTTCCTTAAAGTCACCTTCACCGGGATTTCTCCGGCACCCTGTTCCTGTGAAGCCCGGACTTTCCTCATTGGCAGTTTCTCTCTGCCCCCGCGAACGCATAACCAACTTAAAAAGTAATGTTATTTTATATCATTCTTTTATTATTGTCAAGTAAATAATTTATTTATACTATTGCTTAAAAAGAAAAAGAGCTGAAAATTACTTTCTGCTCTTTATCTTTTTTGACTTTTAATCACGGTTACTATTCTTAGTATAAAACTAAAATTTTTAACCTTTTTGATTATTAGTCTGCTTTTAAGGTATCTATTATAGATAATCAGATTCCGTTTATATAAATTTATTTTTTACTTTTCTTTCACTTGTTGTGATAGTGTTGTAAGATAAATTTTTATAAATCGTCTGCATCTTGCACCGGTTTTTCATACTTATTATCAGCATCTACTCCGGTATAAGAACCTTGCGCGTCAAATTCACTTGCTTGATTAAATAATCTTCTAATCTTATTTGCAATTCTTAACGCTTTTTGATTGCTTACTTTTGTTGCTAGTAGCAGTCTTGTTTGCACTTTTCTTATTATCTCTCATAACTTCCCCCTTGATAGTATTATGTGCTGGAATTTTTAGTTTATTCAAATTCTTAAAAAATTTTTTAAAATCAAAAAAGGAGTGAACGCCACTCCTTTAGTTATCTATATATTAAGTTTTAGCTTGCTTTACTTCCGTCTTACAGGCTTAACTTTTTAATCTTACTAATATTTCCATATCTTTGGAACTTTTTACTTTGCCAAACGGCTATTTAGAGCAAGCGATTTGATTGTTGATTGGTTTATACCTCCTTATTAGTTGATAATATTTTAATTATACATTGGACCATCCCCCTTTACGTTATTTGGTATGGAGAACTTTGTTCATCGGTCCAACCCTCCTTGTGTAATTTCTTTTTACACCTTTATTTTAATATAGGTTAATAACGCCGTCAATATATTTTTTAAAAATATTTTAAACTTTATTTTTAAAAACCCCCTTGATTTAAAGGATTATTTATGAGATAATAAAACTGTTGGGGGGCAAAATTTGCCCCCAATTTTTATTAAATAAAAGTTCAAAAATTAGAAAAAACCACGCAAAATGCGTGGTTTTTGGTTATTTTACGCCAATTCTGGTGGCTTTTGCCTTTCCACTTAAAATATCTTTTATAGAATATTTTGCAGAAGCAATTATTACTTTAGTGCCTATTTTTACTGCGTCTTTAACGTATTCAAGTTTGGCTTTTGCGCCGTTTGCGCCCACACGTGAAGCGCCGTTGCAATAATTTTCACAAGCAGTAATGTTTTCTAAAACTTCGTAAACGTTCTTGCCGGAAATTTCTTCAATTAGGCTGTTAGGGTCTTTACTATCCTTATAAATTCCGTCCGTGCTAGTTAGAATAAGCAAGGTTTTTGCTTTTACTAGGCAGGCGATTTGACTTGCCGTTTCGTCGTTGTCAACACATTCTACTACCTTTTGCGACTTGCTTTTTAAGGACTGAATTTCGTGCTTTCTGTTTTCTTCAGAACAAACGGGGTCGTTATAGTTTATAATTGGAATAGCGTTTTGCTCTTTACAACGAAGTAGCATGGAACGAAGGTGTTCCCTTTTATTTTCGTCGTTAAAATGTTGATGCTCAACTAAAACTTGACGCAAAGAAAATTTAGGGTCAATAAATTGCCTATACGTAGACATTAATATTGATTGCCCTTGCGCAGAGTAATCGGTCTTAACGTCTTCAGGAGAACCTTTTAGTTCTTTGCCGTTGCGTTGAATATAGTCTAGCCTACCCGTTTCGGCAGCGCCACTAGTAACCCAAATGTAGCCGGGTTTTAGTTCTTGCGAAAGCCTTGCTATTAGGGTATAGTCTAAAATATTGCTTTTTTTATCGATAAGCGCCATCGAACCGATTTTGCCAACCAATTCTATATCGTATTTCATAATTTCACCTTCGTATAAAGAATATCATAAATGAACGAAAAACACAAACGTTTTTATTTTACTAAATTTAATATAGCGTTTTTGTAGATTTCATAGGTTAAAAGCATTTCCTCTTCAGAAAAATGTTCGTTAGGTTCGTGCGCGCCGTTATTTGCGTTAGGAAAACCTGCCCCAAAGGCGCAACCCATTTCAAAAGCCCTTGCGTAAGTGCTTCCACCCATGCTTATTGGTTTAGCGTTTTGTTTTGTTACGGTATTATATGCGTTTAGCAAGGTTTGAACAAACCAACCTTCCTTTTCAACTAACATTGGTGGGTGAGTTTCTTGCATAGTATATTGAAGTTCAAATTCATTGAACTTTTGTTTAAGTTGTTCTTGTGTAAATGGCGCAGGAACACGCACGTCGCATAAAATTTTAACAACGTTTTTATCGGAAGTTATTACGTTTGGCGAAAGGGTTACTTCCCCTTGTTCACAGGTCATTTGGAAAACGCCTAGTTTGTCCGTAAAAAGGCAATCGTATACGTTTTGAACGCTCTCGCCAACGGACAGCATATATTCAAAAATAGCTTTAAATGCGTTGACGCCAAGTCGTGGGGTTGAGCCATGCGCAGAAACACCTTTAGAAATAATTACTTCCCCGTCAAAACTTAAACCAAACTTATCAAGGTCGGCTTTATTAGGGGTAAATAGTGGTTTAACGGTTGCATAGTCGCACACGGCGTTTAAGGCTAGACCACCTTTTAAGTTGGAGAATTTTTCAAAAGCAGGAATGGTAAATTCGGTTGGGTAGATGCCCTTTTCTGCGTAAGATAGTGGAAAATTACCGTCGGGCGAAAATCCGTATTTAGGGAAAGTTCCACCAACATTTTTAAAGTATTCTATATCTTCCCAGCCACTTTCTTCGTTAGTGCCTGCAAAAAAGCGAATTTTACGCTTGAAAGAAACGCCACTATCTACAACGTCTTTCAATGCGTATAACGCAAGCAAGGTTGGGCCTTTATCGTCGTGAACACCCCTACCGTAATATACGTTATCTATTTTCGTAAGGGTGAATGGGTGGGTGTTCCAACCACTACCAACGGGAACTACGTCTAAATGTCCAATAATACCTATTTCTTCGCCGTCGCCAACGGAAAATTCGGCAAGGTAGTTGTCGTGGTTTATAGGGCTAAAGCCCATTCTTTTTGCTACGTCTATAAATTTGCTTAATGCTAGGCTATTATTTTTGCCAAACGGCATTCCCTTTTTAGCAGAAGCCTTTTCGCTATTAATAGACACTAGTTCTTCTAGGTCTGCGATAAAATTTTTCAAATTTAAAGACATATTGCACCTTCCTTGTAAACATTATATATAAAAAACAAGAGTTTGTCCACAAACAAAGGGGTTTTGTAAACAATATTATATTGTTATTGGTTATTACTGCTTTTCTTTTTAAAAAAAATATGATACAATTACCTATATGAACAAAAGCCAAAATATCCACCAAGGGCATCGGGATAGAATGAAAGAAAAGTTAATGGGCCACGCTGACGTTTTGGCTGACCACGAACTTTTAGAAGTTTTATTGTTTGGGCTTATTCCAAGAGTAGATACCAATCCTATTGCCCATAGATTAATTAATAGGTTTGGAAGTCTTTCCAAGGTTTTAGATTCAAGCGTTAATGCGCTTATGACAGTTGAAGGCGTTGGTAAAAACACGGCTGTTCATATTTCAAATATAGGCGAAGTTCTAAAAAGAATTAACGCCCAAGAATGCAAAAACAACAAAAAGAGATTGCATTCGCTTTATGAAATTCAAAGCGAAGTAAAATTAGAGTTTGAAGGGCTTACCGAAGAAAAGTTCTTAATATATTTACTAGATAAAAAGTTTACAAAGATAACTAGCATTTCTTTTGAGAATAAAAATCCGTTTAGTGTAAACGTTGATATTCCGGAAGTTGCAAGCGCCATTGCTTTGCATAAACCTAAATACGCAATAATTGCGCACAATCATCCAAGTGGAAATGAAAACCCTAGTAGGATTGATGATTTAACAACCAAAAGAATGCATTTAGTTTGTGATTTGCATGGGGTTACCCTTGCCGACCACGTTATCGTTGCAAAGGATAAGATTTTTAGTTATTATAAAAACGGAAACCTTGCTGAAATTAAACAGACGGCTAACGTTGAAAAATTACTTAACGAATAAGGAGAAATTTATGGATAAAGTTAGAACACGTTTTGCCCCAAGTCCAACGGGATACTTGCACATAGGGGGGCTTAGAACGGCTTTATACGGCTTTTTATATTCTAAAAAGCAAGGTGGAGATTTTATTCTTAGAATTGAAGACACCGACACGGCTAGATACGTAGACGGCTCTGTAGAAATTATATATTCGACCATGCGTGATTCAGGAATTATGTATGACGAAGGACCTGACGTTGGTGGAAATTACGGACCATACGTTCAAAGCGAAAGAAAACAACTTTATATAGATTATGCAAAAAAACTAGTTGAACTAGGTGGCGCATACTATTGCTTCTGCACACCAGAACGTATTGCAGGTCTTAAAGACGAAGAAGGCAACGTTAGATACGATAAACATTGCTTAAATCTTTCTAAAGAAGAAGTGGAAAAACGTATCGCTAACGGCGAGCCTTACGTAATTCGTCAAAACGTGCCAAAGGAAGGCGCAGGCAGTTACACCGACCTTGTTTACGGGGAAATCACCGTTGACTATAAAGATATTGAAGACGGAATTTTACTTAAGAGCGACGGTATGCCAACCTATAACTTTGCAAACGTTATAGACGACCATTTAATGGGTATAACCCACGTTATTCGTGGAACGGAATATTTGTCTTCCACCCCAAAATATAACCTTATGTATGACGCGTTCGGTTGGGAACGCCCCGTTTATATACACTTGCCACCTATTATGAAAGATGCGCAAAGAAAACTTTCTAAACGTTACGGCGACGCAAGTTATGAAGACTTTATTAAAAAAGGATACGTTAAGGAAGCAATCGTTAACTATATAGCCCTACTTGGTTGGAGCCCAAAGAGCAATCAAGAAAAAATGTCTATGCAAGAACTTATCGACAACTTCTCTTTAGAAGGAATTGGTCGCTCCCCTGCAATATTTGACGACGTTAAATGTAGATGGCTATCTGGTGAATACATCAAAGAAATGGATTTTGATAAGTTTGAATCTTTAGCGTTGCCATTCCTTAAAAATAGTAAAGTATACGGCAAATACGACGATAAAAAATTATTAAATTTAGTTAAAAGTCGTATTCAAATATTTAGCGAAATTCCTGAAAAACTAGACTTTTTAGAAGAATACGGCAATTTTGACCTTAATCTTTTCGTAAACGAAAAGCAAAAGGCAAGCATAGAAGTTGCAAAGGACATTCTTCCACAAGTTAAAAACTGTCTAAACGACGTAACCGATTGGCAAAATTCCAGTCTGTTTACTGCTTTAGTTGAACTTTCTGCAAGTCTTGGAATTAAAAAACAAGCAGTTTTATGGATTGCAAGAATTGCTCTTACTGCTAGAGAATCTACCCCCGGTGGCGCAACTGAAATCGCAGAACTATTAGGCAAAGATAAAACACTTGAAAGACTTGATTTTGCATATTCGCTTTTGAATAAATAAATTTAATCCTTTTAGAAACGCTCTATCATAACGTATGATAGAGCGTTTGTTGTTTTACCATTTTTCCTTTTGTATTTATTTATAAAACATTAGGAAATCTCTGACGAAATTGCGTTTTTACCATGATTTTCACCAATGTAATAGTCTATACCGTTTGCAATTTCTTCAGCCATTTTGTATACCAAATTTAGCCTAGTTAAGTTATATAGGTTATAGTTTTGTAATGATTTTGTTGCAACTATTCCTACTATACTAATTTCTCCCACAATGCCAAGGCTTTTGTTTACGCCAAGCCCAGGCATTAAACCCTTGTCGGATATTTTTATAATTCCTACGTCGTCGTTACTTCCTACTGCTGCGTCTATTGCGATTATAACTGAATTTGGATGCATTTGCTTTAGATACGTTTTAACGTAGGATATTTCTTTAGCCGTTATTGGAAAGTTTAACGTTCCATAGATATAACTTATAAGATTTCTTTTTCTAAGGAGTGTTCCAACTAAAGGACCAAGACTATCCCCCAACACTAGGTCGCTTCCTATACACACGAAGACGGGTTTTTTATTTTTATCGTTACATTCTTTTAATGCAGATGATATTCCTTGGCTAACTGTTTTGCTGTAAGTATTAAAAGTAAATTCTTTAGACATAATTAATTAAACCTATTATTTTATTTGTTTTATTATTGACAAAGTGGTAAAAATTTATTCTATTTAAATCATTAATAAAATTATTGAAAAATAAAAAGACGTGTGTTACAATATATGTATAAAATTAAATAAAGGTCCATTATGAATTTATTACTTGTTTCTTGGGGTAGCGCTATAATTGATGCCGTGGCGCTAATTCTAATAACACTTAACTTTATAATTGGTCTTAAACGTGGATTTATTAAAACGTTCTTTTCAACTTTTGGTGCAATCTTAAGTTTTCTACTTGCAGTTTTGCTTTGCTCAACAGTTGCTAACTTTTTAGAAAAGAACTATGGAACGGTTTCTTCGGTTGCAAATTGGCTATCTGGTGGGCTAACGGGAATCTTCGGCAAAGGTCTAATGGATACTACACTTGCAGAAGCAACTAAGGCAGATATGAACTCTGGTGGTGTTGCAGGTTGGATTATTTCCTTAGTCTTATCACTTAAAGGTTCTACCGATATTCCTACCGACGTTACCTTGTCCCAAGTTATTTCCCCCGTTTTAGGCTTTTATATAGTTTGTGCTATTTCTCTTTTGGCATTATACATTATATTTAGAATAATCTTCTTTCTTGTTGGTGAATTGGCGCAAAAACTTCACAAATTTAGACCTACTGCGCTTGTCGACAAACTACTTGGTGCATTGTTTGGATTAATCAAGGGTATTGTTATTTTAGATATTATTATAATTATTATAAACGCTATACCGTTAGGATTTGTTCAAAGCATTGCCTATGAAATAGATAAAACGGTTATTACAAGTTTTATTTCCAATACTAACCTAATCGGAATGTTATTTAACTTCTTATTTAACAACGGCGTTACAAAGTTTCTTGGAAACATATTCTAAAAAGCCTAAATCTTGCATTGCACCTATATAATTTCAACACAAAACGTAGTTATTTTTTATAAATAAATAAAAGAATTTGCATAGAAGCACGCCCTTAGCGTGCTTTTTTATTGTTTCACGTGAAACATTAGAATTTCTATTTTCCCTCCTATATTAGTTAAAGTTTTTTATTTAAAAAAGTAATATGCACTACCTTTTTTATGGGCAAAATAAGTTAAAATTAGCATAATTTTATGAAATAAAAGACTTAAATTTCTTTATCACAGTTATTTTACAGTGTTTCACGTGAAACAAAATGTTTTTTCTAACGTTCCACGTGGAACAAATGCAGTATAATTGATTATATTGTCCTGTTTGTATTTTGAAAGGTTTTATGTAAATCACTTAAAACTTGAACCAAAACAACACGTTCCTGAGGCAGAATGGCTAAAAATTTTTCCACCAAAAAAATTGGTCCATTCTGCCTCGTTGCGTTAAAATGCGTTTTTTTAAACATAAAATTTTGTATCAATTTTTATTAAATAATCGTAGGAAGACTATAACGTTTGTTTGCTTTAGGGTAATTATTAGCAGAAATGTATTATATGAATTAATAATTAACAACTTAATAATAAATATTAAATAAAAAGCGTCTATTCTTACAAAAGATATTGCGTTTAAATTTTTATAAAGCGTTATATTGTAGTATGCGTTCATAAAAATATTTTAAATACAGTGGCGCTATTTATAATAATTACACTTTGCGCTTTCCTTATTAGGTTAGCGCTAACAGTTTTTATAATTAAAAAAATACGACGAAGAAAAAATTTATTTTTTCCATTGTAAAAACTATATTTTTGTAGTATAATATATAATATATAAATATTGTTTCAAGGTCGTTTCAACTTTCGACCTATATAATTGATCGTAAAACGAGTTAAGGAGATTTAAAATTGGGCAAAAAAAGATCAAAAGGTATATGGATAGTATTAGCAATCGTAGTTTTATTAATCGCTACGCTATCTTTTGTTAATTGCTTAAATACTAACGTATCCGTATCTACAAGTGAATTTGACGTTTTAGTTGAAGACGTTCTTAAAGATGGGGACGTTGATGCTAATTTAGACGTTATTAAATTAAAGGAATCAGAAATTCCAACTATTAAAGAAAGTGTTAAAGGACTTAACTTTGACAGAGCAGTTTTAGATGAAGTAGTTTTTGATAACTACGTTGTAAACTTTAAGATTTTTTACTATAACGGAACGGCGCTAGTTAATCGTATTGAATACACAACCAATTACTCACGCGCAAACGAAGTAGTTGTTGATTTACAAAATAGTTTAAGAGCGCACGGTGTTGACTATACCTATACTGACCCTAACGCAGGTTCTATTTGGTCGTCAATTCTACCACTTTTAGGATATCTTGTTATAGGAATTGTGTTCTTTATTATAATAATGCAATCGCAAGGTGGAACAAAGGGCGCAATGAACTTTGCAAAAACCACGGCAAGGGTTAATTCTAACGTTAAGGTGCGTTTTAGTGACGTAGCAGGCGCTGAAGAAGAAAAAGCCGAACTTGCTGAAGTTGTGGACTTCTTGAAAAATCCTAGAAAGTTCTCTGACATCGGCGCTAAAATTCCTAGGGGAATACTTTTAGTAGGCCCTCCCGGAACAGGTAAAACCTTGTTTGCCAAAGCAGTTGCTGGTGAAGCAGGCGTTCCTTTCTATTCAATTTCCGGTTCAGACTTTGTGGAAATGTTCGTCGGCGTGGGCGCATCACGTGTAAGAGATTTATTCGACGTTGCAAAAAAGAGCATGCCTTGCATCGTGTTTATTGACGAAATCGACGCAGTTGGTCGTCAACGTGGCACGGGCATGGGTGGTGGCCACGACGAAAGAGAACAAACTCTTAACCAATTACTAGTTCAAATGGACGGCTTTGAAACTAACGACGGTATTATCGTTATGGCGGCAACTAACCGTGCAGATATTCTTGACCCTGCGCTATTAAGACCGGGTAGATTCGACCGTCAAATTTACGTTAACGTTCCAGACGTTAAGGGTAGAGAAGCCATCTTGAAAGTTCACGCAAGAAACAAACCACTTGCAGGCGACGTTAACTTTAAGATAGTTGCAAGAATGACTAGTGGTTTTTCGGGCGCAGACCTTGCAAACCTTCTAAACGAAGCGGCAATCTTGGCGGCTAGAGAAAATAGAAAATATATCACCAACAAAGACCTTTACGAAGGTATTAACAAAGTTCTTCTTGGACCACAAAAGAGAAGTAGACTAGTTACCGAAACGGATAAGCGCATTACTGCATATCACGAATCGGGGCACGCAATTTTAGCAAGACTGTTGCCTAACTGTGACCCTGTTCACGAAGTATCTATTATCCCACGTGGTCAGGCTGCAGGATATACTATGACTAGACCTGACAATGATAACAACCATATAACCAAGGCTAAACTACTTGACGATATAGTTATGACGCTTGGTGGTAGAGTTGCCGAAGAACTAATTATTAAAGACATATCGGCAGGGGCGTCCGGGGATATTCAAGCAGTAAGTAAACGCGCTAGACTTATGGTTACCGAATGGGGTATGAGCGAAAAGGTTGGACCTATTTCTTACTCGTCGGATAAAGAATTCTTTATCGGTAGAGATATGCAGTCACACGTTACTTATAGCGAACAAACTGCCGCTATCATTGACGAAGAAGTTAAAGCAATCGTTCAAAACGGTTTAGAAAAGGCAAGAGAGTTGCTTTCTAAAAACAAAGACCTTTTGGATAGAATGGCAAGGCTTTTAGTGGAAAGAGAAACTATCTTTACCGAAGAAGTGGATATGTTGATGGAAGGAAAGTCCGTTGAAGAAATTATGACCTTTATGGACGAAAACGAAAGAACCTTAAAAGAAAATCCATTTATGCGTGGCAAAAAGAAGGTTATAGTTCCAGACAAAGAAGTAAAGCCTTCAACTGAAGAAACCGAAAAGGCTAGTGAAACAAAAGCCGAAACAAAAGACCAAACTCAAGATAAAACTGAAGAAAATAAAGAAGAAAAAACCGAAGAATAAAAACTGTTAAATAAAGGCATTTCACCCGAAAGGGAATGGGCATAAAAGCAAAAGACGGAGAAAAATTATGGGAAAAATTATTGCTTTTTCAAACCAAAAAGGTGGCGTAGGTAAAACCACGACTTGTGTTAACCTTGCCGCGTATTTAGCAACAAAGGGCTACAAAAGTTTAATAGTTGACCTTGACCCACAAGGTAATGCAACGACGGGTTTAGGCTTTGCCAAAAGCGAAGTTAAAAATTCTATATACAACGTTATGATAGACGATATGCCTATAGAAGACGCCGTTGTCAAAACGGAAATAGACGGATTAGACATATTGCCGTCTAGTATCGATTTAGCCGGCGCAGAAGTAGAACTCGTTTATATTAAGGATAGAGAGCACGTGTTAAAGCGTGTGCTAGAGCGCGCAAGAAACAGTTACGATTTTATAACGATAGACTGTCCACCGTCTTTAGGGCTTTTAACTATAAACGCTTTGGCTGCGTCTGATACCGTTATAATTCCGATACAAAGCGAATACTATGCGTTGGAAGGTTTAAGCCAACTAATGAACACCATAAAATTAGTTGTTAAGCACCTAAACGAAAAGTTAAAAATCGAAGGCGTAGTGCTTACCATGAGCGACAACAGGGCTATAATATCACGCCAAATATCTTCAGAAATAAGAAAATTCTTTGGCAAACGTGTATACGATACGGTTATTCCAAGAAACATTCGTCTTGCCGAAGCGCCAAGCCACGGCAAACCAATAATGCTTCACGATACCAAATGCACGGGCGCAAAAGCGTATCTAGCGCTAACTGAAGAATTTTTAGACAAACAGCCAAAAAAGGCTAAAAATTAGGAGAAAGAACTAATGAAACCAACTAGAGGATTAGGAAAGGGATTATCTGCGTTATTTTCGGAAACCGAAGAGGACTACGGCAGAAGTTTGTTGTTTGACGAAACTCCACAACAAGGTGGAGAAAGCGTTTCTGAAATAGATATAGGTTCTATTTTTGCAAACCCAAACCAACCACGTAAAGCCTTTGACGAAACGGCGTTAAAAGAACTTGCTTCGTCAATATCAAAGCACGGCGTTATCATGCCGATTATCGTTAACAAGAGTGGCGATAGGTATATGATTATTGCCGGTGAACGTAGGTTTAGGGCTAGTAAAATCGCAGGGCTTAAAAAAGTTCCCGTAATTATCAAAAATTACACCGACAGACAAATTAAAGAAATTTCCTTAATTGAAAACTTGCAAAGGGAAGACCTTAATCCTATCGAAGCGGCAACGGCAATGCGTTCGCTTATGGACGACTACGGCTTGACTCAAGAAGATTTAGCCGATAGAATTGGCAAGTCTAGACCTGCTATTGCAAACACGTTAAGACTTTTGTCGCTCGACCAAGAAGTTATGAACATGGTTGCAGACGGAACGTTATCGGCTGGTCATGCACGTTCTTTAATTTCCGTTCCACGCGCCGACCAAATTAAGTTTGCTAAAACGGCTGTTAAGGAAGGGCTTTCCGTTCGTGAAGTGGAAAAACGTGTTAAAGATTATTTTGACCCACCTGAAGTTAAGGCTAAAAAGAAAATCAAAATGGAACTTTCTGCCGAACTTAAAGAGTTAATCGGTCAAATGCAAAGAACGTTTGGCACTAAAGTTAATGCAATAGGCAACGACAAAAAGGGTAGAATTTATATCGATTATTATACGCGCGACGATTTAGATAGACTTGCCGAAATAGTTGAATTTGTAGACAAGAATAAGAAATAAGTCTATTGCACTTGTTTCATAGAATTAGAGCAAAATAAAAAGCGAAGATAACTTCTTCGCTTTGTTTTTAAAAGATAAAAAGGCAGATATGCAAAATTTAATTACGAAAAAGATAAAAGAGCCTGTGCTTATAAATACGCAAAGGCTAACCATAACTCAAATTAAAGAGAGCGATAAAGACGTTTACTATAATCTTTACACCGATAAAGAATTAAACGCCTTGTGGGGATACGACTATACCAAAGATTTAGGCAATAACCCTACCCCAGACGATTTTTTTAATTTTCAAAACAAATTAAAGAAAACGGAAGGTGAATATGCCTTCGCCGTAAGGTTAGACGGCAAAATGATTGGCGAACTAGTTTTATATAACCCTACGGAAATTAGCGTGGAAATAGGGTTTAGGTTTTTTAGAGAGTATCACGGCAAGGGCTATGCAGTAGAGAGCGCAAACGCTCTTATTGAATATGCAATAAAAACGCTTGGCGCAAAGGTGATAAAGGGTAGATGCTTTAAGCAAAACGTTCAAAGCAAAGCCTTGTTTTTAAGGCTAGGGTTTAGTCAGACTTCTGAAAACGACACCCACTACTTTTTTGAGTTGAAGTAGGATTTTTAATTTAGAAAAATATTTCTAAATTTTTAAATATGACAAAAGGTGTCAATATAACGAAGTATAGTTAAAGAAAAACCAAGAACACGAAGTTCGCTTGAGGAGAAAATTATGGAAGAAAAAGAGTTGAAAATAAAAATCAGAGAGGTAATAAATAACGTTGACAAGGATAAATATCCTAGAACTTACTCAATACTTGAATTTTTTTCTAACTTTGAAGATGAAGATACTGATTATATAGATTCGTTTTGTCTAAACATTATAGAGAGTGATGGTAATTATCCGATAAATCCTAGCGTTGCAAAACTGTTAGAAGAAGTTTTGCTAGGGGAAATTGAGAAGGGTAATGACGATGCAATGAATGCTTTAGGCGCAGTTTATTATTCAGGAAGAATAGGGGAGCAAAACTACAACAAAGCCGTTCATTACTACGAAATGGCGGCAAAATGTGGCAATCGCCAAGCTCAAGAGAATTTAGGCTATTGTTATTATTATGGGCGATTGGGGGAAGCAGATTATAAAAAAGCTTACCACTTCTTTATAAAAGGAGCATTAGATAACAGGATAATTTCATTATATAAAATAGGCGATATGTATAAGAATGGCTATTACGTTGAAAAAGATGAAAAACAAGCCTATTGTATTTATAAACGTTGTATCGACATTTTGGACGAAGAGACCGAAAAGGAAAGTGGCGCTGACGTTTATATGCGTCTTGCTGATTGTTATTTTAAGGGAATAGGAACATTAAAGAACTTCAAAAAGGCTTTAGAATATTATCAAAAGGCAGAAGGTTTATATTACCCTAGAATAAAGAACGGAGATTTTATGCATAGAAAACAGTTCGAGAGAGCCATAGCAATGCAAGAACTTTCTCGCGAAGAAATAAAAAAAGGAATGCCCAAATACGATTGGGTTAAAGAAGATTAGCAAGTGTTTCGATAAATATTAAAAATGTAGTAAATTCATAAAAGATTAACTAAATAAAAAACGGCATCGATTTCGATGCCGTTTTGATTTATAAAAATTAAATTTAATCAAAAAATTATTTCAACTTAATAACTTCTTGACCACCCATGAAAGGTCTTAAAACTTCAGGGATAGTGATTGAGCCGTCTGCATTTTGATATTGTTCGATAAGCGCTGGGAACACACGGCTTGTTGCAAGACCACTACCGTTTAGGGTATGCAAGAATGCTGGTTTACCCGTTTTACTATCACGGCAAGGGCTATGCAGTAGAGAGCGCAAACGCTCTTATTGAATATGCAATAAAAACGCTTGGCGCAAAGGTGATAAAGGGTAGATGCTTTAAGCAAAACGCTCAAAGCAAAGCCTTGTTTTTAAGACTAGGTTTTAAGATGTGTGCAGAAGACGATACGCATTTCTTTTTTGAATTTAAACAGAACTATTAATTTTATTAAGAGATAAAAATTTTACAATAAAGTTTCTTCTTTACGATATTGCGACGGGGTTTTACCCGTCGTTTTTTTAAATTGTCTTTCAAAGTAGATAATACTTTTGAAGCCGTTTCTTTGTGAAATCTCTTCAATAGAAAGGTTTTTGTTAAACAAAAGGTCTTGTATGCTTTTTTGAATAGCAATTTGGGTTTTGTAAACTATTGGAGAAGTTCCCATTTGTTTCTTAAAAAGATAGAAAAAACGAGAAGGACTTAAAAAACACAAATTTGAAAGGTGTTCAATTTTTATTGGTTTGTTAAAGTTGTTTTCTATATATGTTACTGCTGGCAAAATAGCATTGTTATTTGATAAGTTAGTTTTGTATTCGGTGTTAGCAAGTATTGAACCAAAAATTCTATAAAATGCCGATAGAACAAAAAATGGGTTGCCGTCGGGGGAAAATTCATTTTGCCTTATTTCTTCAAGTGAAGCATATAGCACGTCAAAATCATCAACACGTATCTTTTGTATTTCAATCGTTTTGTTTAGAAGTGGGTCTATATTAGGTTGAAAATTAAAGTGTAGAGAGTGAAAAACAACCTTTGGGGTAGCCGTCCAAACAGCAGAATAGGTTGTGTTTTTAGGAATATACAAAACATCGCCTTTTTCTATTGTTATGATTTGTTTATCAGTGGTGATAATGCCCTTTCCCTCTAACATAAATGCAAAATTATGGCAGGGGCGTGGGTTGTTCATATAGTTAAAGTCAATTGTTTTGTCATAAGAGTATTTTATTGATGCTATTAAGGAAAAAATCTTTTTGTGATTATACTTCATTTTTTTTTGCTTCCCACAGTAGAATAGGTTTACTAATTAGTAGTATATATACTTGTATTTAATTTGTCAATAAAGTAAAATAAGAAAAGAGAAAACTAATGGGTGCAATAAAATAATTATAGGAGTGTTTATAATGGATTTTACATCAAAAACTGCTATTGCAACGGGCGCTGCATCTGGAATGGGTTTGCTATTTGCCCAAAACTTTGCTTCTCTTGGTGGAAACGTTGTTCTTTGTGACGTTAACGAACAGGTTTTAAACCAAAAAGTTGCCGAGATTAATGAAAAAGGACAAGGTAAAGCGATTGGGATTGTTTGCGACGTGCGTGATTATAAGCAGGTGTGCAACGTAAAGGATAAAACCGTTGAAGTTTTTGGAAGAATAGACGTTATGGCAAACTTTGCAGGTGGCACGGCTAGAAGAATGTTAAATATTGGTTGGGAAAAGGAGTTCCCAGACGTGCCTATTGACGTTTTCGAATGGGGTTTAGACGTTAACTTAAAAGGTCCTTTTTATTTTGCGCATGCAGTAATATCGCAAATGCGCACTCAAAAAAGTGGCTTAATAATAAACGTTGGTTCAATTACGGGTGCAGAAGGGGATGGACGTGGATTAGATTATGCAACCTCAAAGGCAGGAGTAATGTATGGATTAACAAAATCACTTGCTCAATACGGCGCAAAATATGGGATTCGTTGTGTTTGCGTTTCTCCTGGCCCTGTGTTGACAAGACCTGGCATGGCTAATATGAAAACGCTTTTAGGTAGGGCTGGCGACCCACAAGAAATAGTTGATTTATGTTTATTCCTCGCAAGCGATAAAGGTCAGTTTATAAATGGCGAAAACATTATGATAGACGGTGGCAGAAACGCTATGGGAAGATGGAAATAAAATGAACGGGAAAGTAGCAAGGTGATATAATGAAAAAGAGTTTTTTAAATTCAAAAATACCTTTCATAACTGAAATGGTGCAAGTTCCAACGTTGGCACTTGCAAAAAGTAAAATAAAAAATGCTATTCAAGACGGGGCGACGGCAATTGGTTTTCAAATGAACTTTTTAGAAAAGCAATATCGCACCAAAGAGTGTTTGTCGGCTATTTTTGAATCGGCTGGCGACGTTCCTGTGTATTTTACAAACTATCGCACTAGGGTAAACGAAGGGCAGACAGACGAAGAACTTATGAACGGATTGTTTTTTGGCTTAGAATGTGGCGCAACCCTTGTGGACGTTATGGGCGATACGTTTGACCTTTCACCCGAAGAATTGACCACTAACCCAATAGCAATAAAAAAGCAAATGGAAGTTATTGAAGAAATTCATAAAAGGGGTGGAGAGGTTTTAATGTCTTCGCACGTTAAAGAATTTAGGAATGCAGAGCGTGTTTTAGAAATTGCACTTGAACAACAACGTCGTGGCGCAGATATAGTTAAAATAGTTACGGGGGCATGCTCGCAAGAGGAAGAAATAAAAAACCTTGATATTTGCCGTTTATTAAAACAAGAATTAAAAGTGCCATTCTTATTTTTATCTACGGGAAGCCATACCTATTTGCATAGAACTATTGGCCCAGCGCTTGGGGTTGGTATGTGGCTTTGTTTTAGAGAATATGACGAACATACATATCCTGGTCCACCACTATTAGCCGACACTTTGAAAATAAAAGAAGGCTTAAAGTTGTGAAATTTATAAAGGAAATTAACAAAATCTATAGGCTTAAAGTTCCATTTGAAGATTTATATACTTCGGTATTTTTGATAAAGACGGAAACAAGCAATCTGCTAGTCGATTGTGCAACAACAAAATTGGACGTTGAAGAATATATTATTCCAGCCCTTTATAATGCAGGACTGTGCAATTGGAAGAAAAGAAGTAGAAAAATGCTTACAAGACTGTATAAATCATATTAAAGGAGAATAAAAATGAAAGCAATAGTGATAAACAAAGACCAAACGTTAAGTTATACTGACGTGCCAAATCCCGTAATAAAAGACGGCGAAGTGCTTATTGAAGTATACGCATCGGCGCTAAATCGTGCAGACCTTTTGCAAAGGGAAGGTAATTATCCACCACCTCCAGGATGCCCAGATTGGCCGGGGCTAGAAGTAGCAGGTGTTATTAAAGAAGTTTCCCCAAGCGTTACAAGATGGAAAGTTGGCGACAAGGTTTGCGCCCTACTCGGTGGTGGTGGCTATGCAGAATACGTTTCCGTTACCGAAGATATGGTTATGCCTATTCCTAAAGGGCTTTCTTTTGTAGAAGCCTCTGCAATTCCAGAAGTGTATATGACGGCATATCTTAATTTGTTCCACGTTGGCAACGCAAAAGCTGGCGAAACACTTTTAATGAACGCTGGCGCAAGTGGACTTGCAAGTGCCGTTATTCCTATGGCAAAAGCGTTTGGTCTTAGGGTAATTACCACCGTTTTAGGTCAAGACAAGGTAAAAGAAGTTGCATATCTAAAGGCAGATAGAGTTGTTGATACAACTATCGAAGATATTGCAGAAGTTTTAAAAGAAGAAGAAAAGAATGGCACGCCTGTTAACCTTGCAATCGACTGTTTGGCAGGCGAAAAACTAGGCGAATGTTTAAAATACGTTGCAAGGGGCTCAAGATGGATTCAGATTGCTTCACTTGCAGGTGATATTTCGCAAGTAGATTTTAGAAACATCTTCGTAAAAAATATTCGCATTATAGGTAGCACCTTGCGCAGTAAAACTCCTGAAGAAAAGGGTCAACTTTTAAGCGAACTTGTGCAAAAAACTTGGTGCAAATTCGAAAGTGGCGAAGTTAAAGTTAAAATTTATAAAACTTTCCCACTAGAAAAGGCTGATGACGCACAACAAGTGTTATATCGTGGCGAAAACGTTGGTAAAGTAGTGCTTATTGTAAAGCAATAAAAAGACAAACAAGTTGTGCTTGGCTCAATACTATATAAAAAACGGCATCGATAATTCGATGCCGTTTTAGTTACGTTAAAAATCTTTTAAGCATAATATATAGTCCACAGAAACGTCAAACGTTGTTGCCATTGTAATTAAAGATTCTGCAGTGGGAATGCTTTTACCATTCTCCCAAAGGGAAACTGTATCTTGAGAAACGGATAACAATTTTCCAAACGCTAATTGAGATAATTTGTTTTCAATGCGAACTTCTTTTATTCTGTTCGCTATCTTCATAATATCCATAACTATATTTTACGAGATTTTCTCGTAAAATATTTGACATACGAGAAATTCTCGTATATAATAATAAAAAATTTTAATTTGACAAAAAGAGTTGTTAGAAAATGAATAAAAATAATGAAAGAGAAAAGAACAATTTAAAAAAGGAAAAAATAAAACAACTTTTTTATTTGTCATTGATTTTTTTAATATGCTTAATTTTTTCAGCATTATTAATTGTAGAAATAATAGTTAATAGATTTACCCAAAACGAAAGGATAAAGCTAGTGATAGTAACGATATCTTGTCTTTTGTTAACAATTATTTTGGGAATAGGGATTATTTTTGCGCTAAGGGAAAAATAAAAAACGGCATCGATTTCGATGCCGTTTTAAGTTTAGTTTATTTAAAATCAAAGTCGATTTCGTTATTAATAAGTAGTTCGTCGTCAAAAAATTCACTAGGCGAAACTTCTAAAGTTTGCAAAAGAATAAGCAAAGTTCTAATATAAATATCTTTGTTCTTGTTCTTTCTTATGCTTCTATAAGTTTCATAAGAAATTGCAGCATTTTTACAAAGAGTATATATTTTAATCTTTTTTTCCTTTCTTATTTTTTCTAATTTGTTTGAAATAAACTCATTTAGTAACATACTTATATATTAATAAAAATCACTAGCGAAATATCTGTGCTATAGTAGTGATTATATTGACAAATTGGTTTTTTTGAGATAAAATTAGTAAAAAGATAAAGGGAGTGTAAAGTATGGATATTAAAGAAATAGAACTAGAAAAAGTTAATACTTTCGCTTTAAGGACTATAGCTAGGCAAATGGGTGTTAAGTCGCCAACTTCAAGGAATAAACCAGATTTAATAAACGAAATAAAAAAGGCGATAGATGGGAAAAATGATACAAAAACAAAACAAAGCAACAAAGGTAGACCTTGCCTAATAACTTTTGACGGAGATACGATAATTGATTTTGACCCAACGGGGATTGATAAACAATATATTGAAAATTATACAAATAAATTAGATAAAATTTTTGATGAATTAATAATAAAAATTGAAAAAATTAGAAAAAGTTATAAAAATAAGATATTAGAAATTTCAACCGTTACAAAAAAACACCTACCAAAATAATGGAAGGTGTTTTTAATTTTATGAGTAATTATTTAATAAAATTATTTCAACTTAATAACTTCTTGACCACCCATGAAAGGTCTTAATACTTCAGGGATAGTGATTGAGCCGTCTGCATTTTGATATTGTTCGATAAGCGCTGGGAACACACGGCTTGTTGCAAGACCACTACCGTTTAGGGTATGCAAGAATGCTGGTTTACCCGTTTTACTATCACGGTATTTGGTGTTGTTTCTTCTTGCTTGATAATCGTTTGCGTTAGATACTGAAGAAACTTCCTTATAAATTCCCATTGATGGAATCCATACTTCTATATCGTATGTTCTTGCCATTGAAGCAGAGCAGTCGCCTGCGGCAAGTTTAGAAAGTCTAAAGTGCAAGCCCAATTTTTCCATAAGTGAGCAAGCCTTATTAACAAGTTCTTCAAACGCTTCCATGCTCTTTTCTGGGTGGGCGTATTCAACCATTTCAACCTTATTGAATTCGTGTCCTCTAATCATACCACGTTCTTCTGAACGGTAAGAGCCTGCCTCTTTACGATAGCAAGGGGTGTATGCAAAAAACTTCATAGGAAGTTTTGCTTCTTCCACGATTTCGCCTGCATAAAGGTTTACTAGCGCCGTTTCTGCCGTTGGAAGCATAAAGCGATTCTTCTTTCTATCTTCGTCGCAGTCAAGCCAATAAACTTCGTCACTAAATTTAGGGAATTGACCTGCGCCAAAACCACAGTTGTAGCCAAGTTGGTGTGGGGGAAGAATAAATTCAAACCCGTCTTTTAAGTGTTCGCTAATAAAGAAGTTAAGTAGCGCCCATTCAAGCCTTGCGCCTTCGCCACGATATAGCCAATATCCACCACCAGAAAGTTTTGTTCCCCTTTCGTAGTCGATTATGCCAAGTTTGGTGCATAGGTCAACGTGGTTTTGTAGTGGAAAGTCAAATTCAGGTTTTGAACCAACCACCTTAACTACTTCGTTTGCTTCCTTTTCGCCTGCAACAAGGTCTTCGTCAGGGATATTTGGAATAACTGCAAGCGCATTGAACACTTGTTCGTCAAGGTCTTTTGCCAAAGCGTCGCATTCTGCAATCTTATCGCCAAGCGCGCGCATTTCAGCAAAGATAGCGTCCGTTGGTTGACCTGCTTTTTTAAGCGCAGGTATTTGCGCCGTAACTTTATTTCTTTCGGCTTTTAAAGTTTCTGCTTCGCCAATGGCTTTTCTTCTCTTTTGGTCAAGTTCTAAAATTTCCGTAAAGTCAATTTTATAACCCTTTCTTGCAAGAAGTTCTTCTACTTTTTCTTTATTTTCTTGTATTCTTTTAAGGTCTAACATAATTCACCCCGAATAGTATTGTTAACATTTAATATTAAAACACAAATCTTTGTTAAAATCAATCAAAATATTATAAATACCCAAAATTTTTCCTTTTAAACGGCATTCGTGAAAATTTTTAACAAAAAAATGATAAAACCACATTATTTTCTTGCAAAAGTATGTTTGAAAGTGTTAAAATGAATATAACAAAATTACATTTGGTTATTTGTAAGGAGAAACTTATGAAAGACAGATTGTTAACTTTGAAACAGTATATTGATAAGAAAGGGAAAATTACGTTAAAAGATTTATCAAAGGAGTTTCCAAACGTATCGTCTATGACTTTGCGTAGGGACCTTCAGCGTTTAGAAGAAAATAACGACGTTATCCGTATCCCCGGTGGCGCTGTCTCCGTAGACAGTTTTTTAAGGGAAAAGGAAGCAGAGTTTTCGCATAGAATAAACTACCAAGCAAACGAAAAGGTTGCTATCGCAGAAAAGGCGGCGGCACTCGTTGAGCCAAACAGTTGCGTCTTTATTGACGGTGGTTCAACTACTACCTATTTTGCACGTGCTTTGCCAGACGATAACTATTACGTTTTAACCAATGCAGTTAACATTGCCGAAACTATTCTAAACAAGGTTAAACCAACGGTTACCCTTATCGGTGGGGACTTAAAAAAGAACAACTTTATAACTGTTGGTAAAACTTGCGTAGATTTTATCGACGGCATAAATATTCAAACGGCAGTTATGACGGCTACGGGCTTTGTTAAAGATTCGGGCAGTTTCACTTGTGGAAGCCAATCGGAAGCAGACGTTAAAAGAGCAGTCATTGAAAAGGCTGACCTTGTTATAATGCTACTTGACAGTTCTAAAGTAAACAAAAAGACGCCGTATACCTTTGCAACCTTGCTTGACGTTGACTATATGGTTGTTGACGCTGAATTCCCAGAAGACCTAAAACAAAAGATGATATCTATGGGAATGAAGGTTTATTAAGTCGGCTTTGTTTCAAACTCTAAATGATTTTTGATGGAAAAAATCTACAAAATACTTCGTGTTTTTTTCGGGATAAGACCACAGGGGGTATTACCCCAAAAAAGAACACTCGTCTTTCTTGCTTTTTTCTCGTCAAAGCGCATAAATGCTAATCATTTATTTTTTGAAACGTCGCCTTGAGTAACGGCTCTGTTTCACAAATTCAAAGAAACTAAAGGGTAAAATTAATTAAGGATAAAAAATGTTTAAAAGACTTCGTGCAGACATAAACGCTGCTAAAAAGAATGACCCTGCCGCAAGAAACAAGTTTGAAATTTGGCTAACCTATTCAGGGGTTCACGCGCTTTCTTGGCATAGATGGGCAAACTTTTTATATAGAATTAAATTAAGGCTTCTTGCAAGAATTACTAGTCAGTTTGCTAGGTTCTTGACGGGGATAGAAATTCACCCTGCGGCAAAGATTGCAGGTGGGGTATTTATCGACCACGGCGCAGGCGTAGTTATCGGCGAAACGGCTGAGATTGAAGAAGGCGTAGTTATCTATCAAGGCGCAACCCTTGGTGGAACGGGTAAACAAACGGGCAAGCGTCACCCAACCATTAAAAAGGGTGCAGTTATAAGCGCTGGCGCTAAAGTTTTGGGTGGTTTTACCGTTGGCGAATACGCTAAAATCGGCGCAGGCGCAGTAGTGCTAAAAGAAGTTCCTGCATACGCAACGGTCGTTGGCGTTCCCGGAAAGGTCGTTCGTGTAAAGGGGCAAAAACCAGAAGAACACGATTTGGAACAAGAAAAACGTGACCCTATGTTGGAAGAAATTTGTTCCTTGCGTGAAAAGATTTTCTCTTTAGAAGAAAAATTAGAAAAAATGCAAAAAGATATAAAAGGGCAATAGTATGAAAATTTATAACACTTTAAGCGGAAACAAACAAGAATTTAAGCCTTTGAAAGACGGCAAAGTTACTATGTATGCTTGCGGTATAACCGTTTCAGGCGAAGCCCATATCGGGCACGCTTATCAAGCGCTTATTTATGACGTTATAAGAAAGTTTTTAGAAAAAATCGGCTATGACGTTACTTACGCTAGAAACTATACCGACGTTGACGATAAAATTATTGCAAAGTCAAACGAAACGGGTATTCCTGCCGACAAGTATGCTTTAATGATGATTAAAAATATCGATAAACAAATGGCAAGGTTAAAGGTTGACGACCCTAACGTTTGGATTAAGGCAACCGAATGTATGGAAGACATTATTGACTTTACCCAAAAACTTATCGATAAAGGGCATGCATACCCTACCGAAAAGGGAGACGTGTATTTCTCGGTTGATAGTTTCCCAAGTTACGGTAGACTATCACACAGAAATCTAGAAGACGCAATGAACGGTGTTCGTGTTGAGAACGACGAAATGAAGAAAAACCCACTTGACTTTGCGCTATGGAAGTCTGCAAAGGAAGGCGAACCTAGTTGGGACTCCCCTTGGGGTAACGGTAGACCGGGTTGGCATATAGAATGTTCTACTATGAACAAAAAAACCTTTGGCGACCAAATAGATATTCACGGTGGTGGCAGAGACTTAATATTCCCACACCACGAAAACGAAATAGCCCAAACCGAAGCCTTAACGGGCAAACCTTTCGTTAACTATTGGATTCACAACGGACTAATTAAGGTTAACGGTCAAAAAATGAGCAAGTCTTTAGGCAACAGTCTTTTCTTAAAAGATTTGCTTGATAAATATTCTGCCGAAACAATTAAGTTTGCATTGCTTCAAACCAACTATAGGGGAGATATTAACGTTACCGACAATCTATTCCCCGACGCTGAAAAGCACCTAGTTGATTTCTATAAGGTATTTAAGACGGCGACCGACAAGGGTATTGAAATCGCTGGTGAGTATAAGCAAATAGACGACGATTTTAACGACGCTATGGGCGACGATTTTAATACGGCGCTAGCAATAAGCAACCTTTACGGTTATTTCAAAAAGATTAAGGGCTTGATAAACCAAGCAAACGCACAAGCAGGCGCTATGCTAAATCAAATTAAGAATACGTATGCTTTACTTGGGTTCTTCCAAGAAGATGCAAGCGCTTTCATAAAGGCTTACGCTAAACAGGAAGAAGTTAACGCGCCACAAGAAGTTATCGACGTTGCTAACGATAGGCTTGTTGCAAGGCAAAATAAAGATTGGGCAAAGTCAGACGAACTTCGCGCAGTTATTAACCAAATGGGATACGATATCAAAGACTCAAAAGACGGATATACTTTAACAAAAAGGGATTAAGATTATGATTACTTCTAAAGAATTAAGAGAAAAATGGATTAAGTTTTACGAAAGCAAAGGTCACGTTAATATCGGCGCTGTTTCACTTATCGGCGACGGAACTACCGGCGTTATGTTTAACGTTGCAGGTATGCAACCTTTAATGCCATATCTTCTTGGCAAAAAGCACCCTGCAGGCACAAGGCTTTGCAACGTTCAAGGCTGTGTTAGAACGGTTGATATTGATTCAGTTGGCGACGCAACCCACTTCACTTTCTTTGAAATGATGGGTAACTGGTCGCTTGGCGATTACTTCAAAAAGGAAAAAACGGCTTGGTCGTTTGAACTTTTAACCAAAGTTTTCGGTTTTGATAAAGATAAAATTTGCTCCACCGTTTTTGAAGGGAACGAATCTGTGCCAAGAGATGAAGAAACTGCAAATCTTCTAAAAGGTCTTGGCATAAAGGAAGAAAATATTTTTTACTTAGACAAGTCTAACAACTGGTGGGAGTTAGAAGGCACGGAAGGCACGCCTTGTGGCCCAGACAACGAATGGTTCTATCCACGTCACGATAATCCTTGCTGTGATACTTGCGACGTTAACTGTGATTGTGGCAGATACGTAGAAATCGGCAACGACGTTTATATGCAATACAAAAAACTTGCAGGTGGCAAGTATGAAGAACTATCTAGCAAGAACGTTGACACGGGCTTTGGCTTGGATAGATTATTGCTTTTCCTTAACGGACTTACCGACGGATATAAAACCGACCTTTTTGCAGAAAGTATCGCATATTTAGAACAAGTTTCTGGCAAGAGTTACGATAACGATAAAAAGGCGCAAAAGGCAATGCGTATTATCGCAGACCATACTAGAACTTCGGTTATGCTTATAGGCGACAAAAACGGAATAGTTCCTTCTAACACGGGGGCAGGGTATATTTTAAGAAGACTACTTCGCCGTGCTATAAGATATTGTAAAAACCTAGAAATTTCTTCCGAACACATTTGTGGCGTTGCTAAAATCTTTATTGAAAAGATTTACGACGAAGCATACCCACTACTCGTAGAAAAGGAAGGCTATATTTTAGACGAAATTACTAAAGAATGCGAAAAGTTTGAAAAGACTTTGGCGTCTGGAATGAAAGAGTTCGACAAGTGCATAATCGGTATGCAAAGAAAGAACGAATTTATGAAACAAAAAGACCCTTCTTACGTGGAAGAAACGGAAATTTCTGGAAAACAAGCGTTTAGATTATACGATACGTTTGGCTTCCCACTAGAATTAACGGTAGAACTTGCTGAAGAAAAAGGTCTTACCGTTGACCAAACGGGCTTTAATGAAGCGTTCAAGATTCACCAAGAAATATCTAAAGCCCAAGCAGGCGCAGCAAAGGGTGGTCTTACCGAACAAAACGAAGCAACCACAAACTACCACACGGCAACGCATATTATGCTTGCAGGGCTTCGTAAAATGTTTGGCAACCAAACCGAACAAAAGGGTTCTAACATTACGGCAGAACGCTTAAGATTTGACTTTAACTGCGACCATAAAATGACCGACGAAGAAATAGCGTCTTTAGAAAAGTTCGTTAACGAAGTTATCAACCAAAAATTAGACGTTGTTAAACTAGAAATGCCTTATAAGGAAGCAGTTGAAAAGGGCGCTTACGGTGTGTTTAACGCAGATAGCGACGACCAAGTTGTTTCCGTTTATAAGATTGGCGACGTCGACTTGCAAATTTGTGGTGGGCCACACGCTAAAAACACTTTCGACCTTGGCTCTTTTAAGATTAAAAAGGAAGAAAGTTCGTCAGCAGGCGTTAGAAGAATTAAAGCCGTGCTAACGAAATAAAAAGGCTCTGTTCCAAACTCTAAATGATTTTTGGACGGAAAAAATCTGCAAAATACTTCGTGTTTTTTTTGGGATAAGACCACAAAGGGTATTGTCCCAAAAAAATAACGCTCGTCTTTTTTGCTTTTTTCTCGCCAAAACACACAAGTGCTAATCATTTATTTTTTGTAACATAGCCCATAAAAAACAAAATTAAAAGGCTGTTTTTCAACAGCCTTTTTTAATTGGTTTTAGTTTATACTAGATTTTTTGGAAGGGCAGTCCTTAGGTCGCCCATAAAATCGTCTTTGCTATATTCTAAAAGTTCAAATTTTCCGTTATCGTAAGTGATGGTTGTAACTGATGCGTTGCTTGGATAAGACATGGTTTTTATTTGGTCAACCGAAAGCCCTTTAACTTTTGCTATAAAAGACAAAATACTCGTTGCGTGTGAAAAAATTGCAATAGTCTTTTGGGGGTTTTTATCGGCAATATCTTTTATTGCATCAAACATACGTGCTTGACTTTGCAAAATCGTTTCCCCTTTTGGGCAATAGGCTCTGCCTAAATCGTTCATCCAAAGCGCAAGTTCGTTGGGTGACTTTTTATAAATTTCGGCAAAAGTCATAAAATCCCATTCGCCGGCATCTATTTCTCTAAGTCTAACGTCTTTAATAATCTCAAGCCCTTTTTTGTTTGCAGTAAATTCTGCCGTTTGAACGGCTCTACCTAAGTCGCTAGAATATATTTTATCTATTTGAACGCCATCTAAAAAGTCGGCAGTTTTTTGCGCTTGAAGTTCGCCAAGCGTCGTTAAGTCAAGATTGCCGTGCCCTAAAAATAAGTCCTTTTCGTTGGCTTTGGATTGCCCGTGCCTTACAATGTAAATTTTAGTCATCTTTTTCTCCTAATACGGTTAATATTATTATATCACCTAATGAAAGACTTCGCAAGTGAAACTAAAACGCAAAAATTAAAAATAAATACGATAATAGTTTGACAAAACAAGATTAATGGTATAAAATACTAAAGCAAATAAGATTTTATTTAATTATTAAATCGTTGCGAAAGATAAATTAAACAATTATAAATATGCGCCGTTAGCTCAGCTGGATAGAGCGTTGGTCTACGGAACCAAAGGCCAGGAGTTCGAATCTCTTACGGCGCGCCAATCAAAAAGGCTACCCGTTTGGGTGGTCTTTTTGATTGTAGCATAGCAGTAAGAGATTCGAATTAGGAGCGAGCAACTTTAGTTGCGTGTTCGCTGAAAGCGAAAAAACAGTCCAGTGGACTGTTTTGCGGGAGTCTCGAGAGAGCGAATCTCTTACGGCGCGAACTAAACAACCTAGATCATAAAATATGGCACACCTGTAAGGGCTTCGTAGCGAAGCGGAGAAGTAGCTCTTACGGCGCGCAAAAAATACATCATTTTTGTTTTTTGAAATTTTTAAAAGAAAAAGACCACTTGCGTGGTCTTTAGTAAATAAGTTAAAACACTATATTTACATGGGCTGTGTTAATAAGTCGGATCGTAGCCATGTCGTTCTGT
>JAZNSS010000055.1:0-17223 GCA_045591355.1 Christensenellaceae bacterium
CGTAAGAGAAGAACTATTTAAATATAATAGAATACCAAAAAAAATTTCTACACGTTTTACTTTGCCAAAAGTGATTAATAAAGAAATACATTTAATAAACAATTGTTTTTCTATACGATTATGTGTGGCAGAATGGCAAGAATATAAAATTTTTAAAGAATATAATAACGTTAAAAAACTAATTTATGACTCAAAAGTCAATGGCAAAAATGATGTAATAATAGACCAAGACGTAATATCTTCAACAATGTATCGTTATTCCGTCATTCCCTACACAGTAATAAACGGAAGAACTTTTTTAGGCAAAGAAGAATATTTTGACATAATAAAATCGCCGAATAATACATTCGACGATAATTGGTGGGATAATGAATTTAACTAAAGATTAATAACTTCAATTCCTCTCATTGCATCTTCAATTAATCCTTCAACGTCTAACAAGTTCTCAGCGTTAATTACTTTTTCCAAATTAGGTTTAATTGCAGGATAATCGGGTAAAAATACCGTGCAACAGTCTTCATATGGAAGAATAGACGTTTCATAAGTATCAATTTTTCGAGATATATCAATTATTTCATTTTTGTCAAACATTATAAGTGGTCTTAAAACAGGCATGGTCACAACGGAGTTTGAAGAAGTGATGCTTTCAATCGTTTGACTTGCAACTTGTCCTAGACTTTCACCTGTAATAATTGCTTGTCCCCCGATCTTTAATGCAAGACGTTCTGCAATTCTCATCATAAATCTACGCATTAGTGTTATCATAAATTCATCAGGACATTTCTTGTGAATTTCCTCTTGAATTTTGCTAAAAGATACAACGTATAGATTAATTCCACCGTTGTATTCACCAACACGTTTTGTAAGTTCAATTACCTTCTCTTTTGCTGCTTGACCGGTATAGGGATAACTATGAAAATGCAAACAATCAAGTTTCATGCCACGTTTGCACGTCATATAACCAGCAACGGGACTATCAATACCACCCGAAATAAGCAACAATCCTTTACCTGCAGAACCAACGGGCATTCCACTTAAAGAATGAATAACGTCTGTGTAAATAAAAGATTTACCATCTTCTCTAATATCTACGTAAACAGTAAACGAAGGATTTTTAACGTCAACAGATATATTTTGACTATAAATTTCTAGTAATCTTCCACCGAGCAACATAGAAGTTTGCATAGAGTTTGGCGAAAAGTTTTTATCTGCACGATTGGTTTCAACTTTAAATGTTCCAATCTTATCTTTGCAAAGTTCTTTACACGCTAAAAATATCTCTTCAAAATCATTGTTAACAACTAGCGCCTTACTATACGTGTGTATTCCGGCAATCTTATCAAGTTTTGAACAAATTGTTAAGTAATCGTCATCTGAAAAATTTTCAATTAAATAACGACTATGCATAGATGTAAAAGTAAATTCTATGCCTTTTAACGATTTTTTAATGTTTTCACGTAGCATTTTTTCAAAAAAGCCACGATTTTTTCCTTTTAAATGAATTTCACAATATCTAATTATTATAGCGTTTGTCATTTATTAATAATTCCTTTTAGTTTTTGAGCAACTAAATTAATTTTCTCCGTTGCAAATTTAATTTCATCAAAAGAGTTTTCAACAGAAAAACTAATTCTTAAAACTCCATCTAAATGTTCTTTTTTGTATCCACAAGATTCCAATACCCTACTATATCTATTTTTTGACGAACAAGCAGAACCATTACCAACTATAATACCAAATTCTTCTAAAGAATGCATCAAGACTTCGCCACGAAGTCCTTTGGCAGAAACGCTAAGTATATAAGGTGAAGAATTTTCGCTAGAAATTATTGTAAAAATTTCTTTATCAAGGTTTTGTCTTAAATATTTATTATACTCTCCTACCAAATCGTAATTTTTAGTTAGGTTATTATAGTGAGTTTCACTAGCATATTCAAATACTTTTATACCAAAAATATTTTCCGTTCCACTTCTAAAACCGTTTTCTTGCCCACCTCCAAAAATTAAAGGTGAAACGTTTAAACTACGTTTTTTAATAAGAGCGCCAACACCTTTTAAGCCGTTAACTTTGTGAGCGCTAATAGAATATAAATCAACGTCGTTAGAAATAATATAAGGTATTTTACCAAAAGCTTGAACGCCATCAGAATGAAATACAATATTTTTATCTATTGATTTAATGAGTTTAGCAAGTTTATTTATATCATTAATCGCGCCCGTTTCATTATTTACGTGAACGATTGACACAAAATCAACTTTATTATTTTTTACGTATTCTAAAAGTTTTTCTTCATTAATCGAGCCATCTACATTTAAATCTATAAACTCAATGGTTAGACCTTTTTGTATTAATTCGTTAAAACTTTTATAAACAGCAGAATGCTCACCCTTGCTAGTAACAAATATGCCCCTTTTTTTGCAACAAAAAATGGCCATATTATCGCTTTCTGAACCACACGAAGTATAAATAACTTCAAAATTTTTATTATCAACCCCTAAATGTTTCAATAGTTTGTCTTTAGAGAGTTTAATTTCTTTTGAATTATCTATACCACCTTGATACAATGCAGATGGATTAAAAAAACATTCATTATTAAATTTGTCGGCAGTTTCTAAAGCATATTTACTTGGCTTTGTCGTTGCTGCATTATCTAAATAAATCATACTAATTCTTGGTCTCTTACACTTCTTTTGGAAAATCTTAAAATATTTACGATAAAATGTGAGGTTGTTTCAATAATAATCATTCTTCTTTCGCTATTAATGACTGCAACTATATAATAAAAATTTTTTCCTTCTTCCGGAACTTGATTAGCCGTATATACGTATTGTTTTATAGAAGGATTATTTAAATAAGAATTATATTCTTTACTGTTAGATAAACCTACTTTTTCAATAAATTCAGTATTAAACTTAACCAAAGAAAATCTATTTTTATTATTTACAACCTTTGAAATTCTAATAGAACCTGAAACAAACGTATAATCATAATCGATACAAAAACGATTCTTAAACTTAAAAAGCAAAATTCCAGCAACTAACATTATAACGCTTGGAATTAAATTTACTACAAGTGTCAAAACTATATTAACGTTTTTTATATTAACAAAATTAATAACTATAAAAACCCATAAGATTGCAAGAGCGAAAGAAAGATAAGACATTAAATTTACAATGGAATATTTAGTTTTTTCTTTTTTATAATTTGCGCATTTTGCACATTCTTCATAAAAAACTTCTTGCATAAATCACCTTAGCGTAACAAACGTTACTCCGTTTTCTCCTTCGCCGTATCTTCCTTTTCTAAATTGTTTAACGTGTTTGTCAGTTTTTAAATAGGCTCTAATCTCTTTTAATAGAATACCTTCTCCAACACCGTGAATAATCTTAACTTCTGATAGATTATTAACGATTGCTCTATCGATTAACAACCTTACTTCATCAAGCGCTTCTAAAGAAGTTTTACCAATAACGTTAATTTCGTTAGAAAGGTCAGTCTTAAGAGTGCTTTTTTGAATTTTAACAGTTTCTTTTTCGACGTCTTTTTCAGAATTGTATAAATCGTTAATTTTTACAACACTTTTTATACTTCCAATAAGAACGTCAACTTCATTTTTACGTTTGTTTACTTGTAAAATTTTTCCATAAGCGCCCAAAGATTTAACGTAAACTTTATTACCAACTATGATTTGACTAATATTTGGTTTAATGAGTGTAATTGGCAAATCTTCATCTTCACTAGTCAAATATTTAGAATTCATTAACTTATTTTTTAACTGACTAGCCTTAATAATGTCTTTACTATCTAAATCGGCATTCTTAAGAATAGTCTTTAAATCTGAAATAATTTCTTCTGCTTCAGAAAGTTTATCGGCGACTATTCTTTTTGTTTCAATTTTAGCGTTTTGATAAATCTTTTCACGCTCTTTTATTATCTTTTCTTTTTCGGCTTTAATTATTTCTAGTTCTGCTTCTTTTTCCTTTTTAATCTGAGAAAGTTCAAATGATAAACTTTCGCTCTTCCTACGACTTTCTTCTGCCTTTTTTAACACTTTTTCAAAACTAATTTTTGAATCAGATAAATTTAACAACGCTTGGTCAATAATATCTTGTTCTAAACCTAAAATTTTTGCAATCTCTAAGGCGTTTGAACTACCGGGAATACCTATATTAAGTTTATAAACGGGTTTTAACGTTACAGAGTCAAACTCCATTGAAGCATTTTCTATTTTGCCACTCTCCATAGAAAATTCTTTTAATCTAGAATAGTGAGTTGTAATAATACCAAAACAGTTAAAGTCTAAAAGTTTTTTAATTATTGCAAGAGCAAGCGCACTTCCTTCGTCAGGGTCTGTGCCTGCGCCGATTTCATCAATTAAAACCAAACTATTATTGTTAACAGACGAAATTATATTAATTAGATTTTTTATATGTGAAGAAAAAGTAGATAAATTTTCTTCAATACTTTGCTCATCACCAATATCACAAAATATATTACTAAAGATTGATATGGAACTTTCGTCATATGCAGGAATAAAAAGTCCACACATAGTCATTGCTGTCAAAAGCCCAACAAGTTTTAACGTTACCGTTTTACCACCAGTATTCGGACCTGTAATCAGTAAAAAATTATAGTCTTTACCAAAATTAATGGATACGGGAACTACTTTATCTTTGTCAATTAAAGGGTGTCTTCCACCACGTATATCAACAATTCCCTTGTCGTTAATTAAAGGTTTAGTGCATTTATTTTTAAATGAATAAATAGCTTTAGCAAAACAAGTATCAATATCTATAATATTTTCTGCGTTATAACGTATTGCGTCTGACATAAACGATACCTTAATCGATAGGTCAGATAAGATTTTATAGATTTCGACTTGTTCGTCAAGTAATGCTCTTTTAAGGTCATTATTAAGTTCCATAACTACTTCTGGCTCTATAAAAACCGTTGCGCCAGATGAAGATTGATCATGAATAAATCCCTTAACGAAACTCCTATACTCACTCTTTACGGGTATAACGTATCTATCTTGACGCATAGTAACTACGGCATCTTGTAGATATTTATTTAATGAACCATGAACGTATGAGTTTAATTGTTCCCTAATCTTTGCATTAAGCGACCTTATAGACCTTCTAATTGAGTAAAGTTGTGGCGTTGCATTATCGGAAATTGCATCTTCGGAAAGAATTTTAGAAGAAATTTCTTTTTCGAAGTCAAGATTAGTAAATAATCTAGAAGCAATTTCAGGTAAAATACTAATATTAGAATCATTAATAGATAAAATAGAAGTTCTTAAAATGCGTGCAGACTTCAAATTGCTAGCAATTCTTAATAGTTCAGCATTATTAAGCGTTCCCATTTTATCTACCCTGTTAAGTTCTTCAGAAACGTCGTCAAAAAAGTAAACGCCACTAACGTTATATTTATATAATAAATTATAAGCTTCTTCAGTTTTTCTAAGCAAAAAATCAACTTCACTAAAGCAAGTTAAGGGCGAAAAACTATTAATCAAGTCTTTCGTCCTATAAAGCACAGCGTATTCTGATACTTTAGATAGAATTTTATCAAATTCTATTGCTTTAAGAGTTTTTTGTGAAACCATTATCTTAATTCCGCGTTTAAGTTATCCCTTAATGATTTTAATATACCTTGTATGCAGTTGTCAATCTCTTCTACAACAAGTGTTCTTTCTAATGAACTAAACACCAAGTTAAAAGCAACGCTCTTTTTGCCTGCTTCAACTTGATTACCTTGATAAATGTCAAATAAAGTAACTTTCTTCAAGTTTTCGCCACCTGAATTTTTAACACAATCTACTATCGATTGCCAAGAAACGTTATCATCAACTAAAATCGCTAAATCTCTTTCAACTTGTGGGAATTTAGAAATTTGATTAAATACAATTTTGTCGTTAAATAAAGATTTAATAACGTCAAAATATAGTTCCCCACAATAAATAGGTTTGTCTATACCCATTTTTTCTGCCAAAATAGGATGAAGTTGGCCAAAGACACCAACGTATTGATTATTAAGAATTATCTTTGCTGACCTAGTTGGGTGCATATATTGACATTCGGGCTTTTCATAACGAACGTCAACGTCGCAACAAAATGCGTCAAGAATACCTTCAACAACGCCTTTAATAGTGAAAAAATCTTCATTTTCGCCAAAAAGAGCAATTGATAAACGTTGTTTTTCAACGGGGAGTTCTTTTAATGGCAAATCCTTTGGATTATATACTTTCGCCAATTCATACATTCTACCGTTATTATTTTTACGATTTAAATTATATGACGCAGCACGAACTATTGATGGCAACAATGAAGTTCTCATAATCGCCATATCTTCACCAATAGGATTAATTAACTTGATAAATTTATGTTCTTCGCTATTTTTATCTAGACCGAACAAGTCATATTCCTTTTCAGAAACAAATGAATAAGTAATTATTTCATTAAATCCATAACCACAAAGCAAGTCTTTTAGTAAATTTTCCTTAACTTGTTCATCAGTTAAACCACCGTTAGTTATTGCAGAAGTCTTTAATAAACTAGGTATTATATTAGAGTAACCGTATTCTCTAATAATTTCTTCAGCAATATCAGGATAACTTTCCATATCTTCTCTGTATAGTGGAACGGAAACAATAAGATTATCACCTTTAATTTCTACACCAAAACCTAAACGAATTAAGATATTTTCAATTACTGAAGACTTTACTTCAATTCCTAAAACGGCATTAACTTTTTGAATTGTTGTTTCAATAACTTTGTTTTGCAAGTCAGATGCACAAATATCATACTGGTCACAAGCAATTCTGCCACAATTTAAGGTGCTAATTAGATTTAATGCACGTTTCATACCAATATCTACTGAATATAAATCAACGCCTTTTTCAAATCTAGCAGAAGAATCACTTCTTTGACCTAATGCTCTAGAGGTTTTTCTAACGTTATCTCTTGCAAACGAAGCAGATTCAAATAAAACTGCATTAGTATCATCCTTAATTTCACTATTAAGTCCACCCATTACACCTGCTAAAGCAACCGGTTTAGTTTTGTCAGATATAACTAGATTATTGGAATTAAGTTTAAATTCTTTTTCATCAAGCGTAACAATGCTTTCACCGTCTTTAGCACGACGAACTATTATAGTTTTATCACCTAAATCTGCTAAATCAAAAGCGTGCATAGGTTGTCCAATTTCCATTAAGACGTAGTTAGTAATGTCGACAATATTATTAATAGACCTAATTCCCATAGAAAAAAGTCTTCTTTTTAGCCATTGTGGTGATTGTTCAATCTTAATATCTGAAACTAAATGAGAGATATATCTAGGACACAAATCGTTATCGTCAACGCTTACAGAAACAGTTGATTTTGTAGACAAATTATCATCAACAACATAATCCAATTTTGGCATTTTTAAGGGTTTATCTAATACTGCGGCAACTTCTCTTGCAATGCCTAAAATCGACTGACAATCAGAACGATTTGCCGTTACGTTTATGTCAAATATAACGTCTTCAATTTCCAATAGTTCCTTCACTTCTTCCCCCAAAGGAAAAGATTCGTCAAGTATAAGTATACCGTTAACCGAAGCGCCTGCATACCAATCGTCGTTAATACCAAGTTCTTCCCCACTACAAAACATTCCTTGAGAAGATACACCACGAAGTTCACCGTTAAAAATTCGTTCTCCATTAACAAGGGTTGCTCCGTCTACTGCTACGGGAACAACAGCGCCAACAAAAATGTTTTTTGCGTTTGTAACAATTTGTAAAACGCCATACTTTCCTGCGTCAACTTTTGTTACAGAAAGTTTATCAGCATTAGGGTGTTTTTCAATTTCTAAAATTTTACAAGTTACGATTTTATCAATATTTTTACCAACGTAAATTGTTTCTTCAACTTCAAAACCACAAGAAAATAGTTTTTCTTCTAAGGTAGAAGCAGAACAATCAATATCAACGAATTCTTTTAACCAAGATAAAGGTGCTTTCATTTTACTTATCTCCTATTGAATTGATTTAAGAAATTTAAATTGCTTTCAAAAAGCGTTCTAATATCAGAAATACCATATTTAATCATAGTAATTCTTTCAATACCAAGCCCAAAAGCTAGTCCGGAATAAACGTTAGAATCAATACCACTCATTTCAAGAACCTTTTTATTAACAACGCCTGCGCCTAAAATTTCTATCCAACCCGTGCCTTTACACAAACTACAGCCCTTGCCGTGACACTTACAACAAGTAACGTCAACTTCTACACTAGGCTCTGTAAATGGGAAATATGAAGGTCTAAAACGTGTTTTTGTTTCACTATCAAATATAACACGAACAAATTCATCTAGCAAACCCTTTAAATCGCATAACGATACACCCTTGTCAACAACTAGCCCTTCTATTTGATGGAACATTGGAGAGTGCGAAGCATCGTCGTCTGCCCTATAAACTCTGCCAGGGCTTAAAACCTTAATAGGTGGCTTTTTATTCTCCATAGTCCTAACTTGCCCCGGAGAAGTATGTGGACGTAATAAAATATTGTCCGTAATATAGAAAGTATCTTGCATATCTCTTGCAGGATGATCTTTTGGAATGTTAAGCGCTTGGAAACAATAATAATCACTATCGATTTCAGGGCCTTCAAACACTTCAAACCCCATTCCCATAAAGGCGTTTAGAATTTTATTTTTAACAATATTTAACGGATGCAAACTACCAATTTTAGGCTTATTGCCTGGTAAAGTAATATCGACCTTTTCATTGTTAAATTTTGCATTTAGTTCTTTATCTTTTAGGTCTTTTTCCTTTGAAATGAAAAGACCATCAACTTCCACCTTTAAGTCGTTTACCATTTTACCAAATGAAGAACGCATTTCAGGCGCAACGTCTTTCATTCCACGAAGCAATGCTGTAATTTCACCATTTTTGCCTAAAAACTTAGTTTTTAAATCAAAAAGGTCTTTAGTGTTTTCAATTTTTTCAAGTTCAGATTTGGCTGAACTTAAAATTAAATCAAATTTCTCTTGCATAATAATTTCTCCTATAAAAATAAAACACGCCCCGTTTTAGGGCGTTTATAAGCGCGATACCACCTAATTCATTCTTGTTAAAAAACAAAAACCTCAAATATCCAATAACGGGGATAAACCGATACAGCCTACTACAAGTTCGGTGCACAACTCCAAAGTGAATAATGTATTAAACACGTTATAACCTTTCAGCCTATGGGTTAATTCTCTGCTCGTGCGACAAAATACATCTGTCTTTATCAACGTTTTCTTTAATTATATAATTAACTAATCAAAATGTCAATTATTTTAACTATAATTCTAATTAAACAATTTACCATTTAGGTATATATCAGGAACTTTACCGATTAGCACACTTTCACTAATTAATATTTTTGATTTACTTATAACAATGCTTTTATTTAACGGCATAAAACAATCAAACGAACAAGTTACTTCAACGTAAATGGAGTGCAACGTTTGATTAATACCCAATGATTTAAAATTACTTATAAAATCACAAGTTACCGATTGCACGCTCAACGACTTAAAATTAACTTCTTTACCGTAACCCGACGAAAGATTTAGCCCAAAAAAAGCCAAAATTGGGATTTTAACCCCGTTTTTAATTTTGTTCGATAAAATACTTTTTGCGCTTCGCTCAACCCTTCTAGATATATAATTCACCTTCAAAGAATCTGTTGTCATCAAAGAAATATTTCCGTTTAAGTCCTTTTCAATATGTATTAAATCGCTATAGTTAACTTGCTCATTAAGAGAGAACAATACTGCTTGATTAATTGATTCGGTTGAATGAGAATATAGTGCACTTTTAGTATAATTAAAAACTTTAGGACAAATTATTAAACTATAGTAGGCAAATATTGAAATAATTATAAAGTTTACAATTATAAAAGCAAAAAACCTTCTTTTGGGCTTTTTGCTTTTTCTTTTTTTATACCATATGTTTTCTTCACAATATTCAATCATATTAAAATATATTAAACGTCAGTTCTTTTTAGACTTTGCTTTAAAAATTACTGCAAAAATATAACCAAAAACGATTGCAGCAGTTACACCCATCGCACCTGCCGTTAACCCACCGGTAATAGCGTCAAACAACCCTTTTTTTGCGCCTTCCATTGCACCTTTTACAAGTAAATACCCAAAACCAGAAATTGGAACGGATGCTCCTGCGCCGGCAAAATCAACCAAATATTGATATAATCCAAACGCTTGCAACAACACACCGCTAAGTAGAAAAATAACCAATATTTTACCAGATGTTATTTTTGTATAATTAATTAATAATTGAGCAATTGAGCATATTGCACCACCGACTACAAACGCCTTTATATACATTAAAAAAATTTCCATAAATCTCCTATAAATTTTCAACGACGACAGCGTGCGCTATACCTGGAATACTTTCACCTTGTTGACTTGAAACTGTTGATAATAATGCCCCAGTTGCGATCAACAGTATTTTTCTTAACTTTTTCTCTTTAAGTCTTCTCAACAAATAAGCATTAAATACTATTGCCATACACCCTGCACCACTTCCACCTTGATATTCGTCTTCTTTAATATTATATATTAGTTCTCCACAATCAACGTGTTGCTTTTCTACGTCGAACCCCTTTTCATAAATTAAATCCTTAAAAATTCTAGTTCCTAACGTTCCTAAATCACCCGTTACAATCATATCATAATAATCTGGTGTTCTACTAGTTTCTAAAAAATGAGCCAAAAGTGTATCTGCTGCCGCAGGCGCCATCGCAGCGCCCATATTGTTTGCATCCGTTACACCATAATCAACAACCCTACCAATGGTTGCACAAGTCACACAAGGTAAATTTACTCTATTTTTTGATAAAACGCTAGCACCTGCGCCAGTTACCGTCCATTGAGATTGTGGTGGTCTAGTTGAACCTAATTCTAATGGATATCTATACTGTCTTTCTGCACTTGAAAAATGACTACTAGTAGCACAAACAACGTTATTCAAATACCCACCGTCAACTAAAACTCCCCCAAACAACAAAGACTCAGTAAACGTTGCGCAAGCATTATAAAGCCCCAAATAACCAGAATTAAATTTTCTTGCAGAAAAAGTTGCAGAAATTATCTGATTGAGCAAATCTCCTGCAAGTATTACGTCTACGTCGGTTTCCTTTATTTTTGCATTATTAATACAATTCTTAATGGCAGTAGTAAGCATTTTACATTCGGCTTTTTCAAAAGTTTTCTCTCCAAACGTGTCTTTATCAAGTTTTACGTCAATAAACTTCCCTAAACTGCCCGAACACTCTTTAGGACCACCAACAGTAGCCGCACCTATTATTGATGGAGAATTCGTAAAATATAAAGTCCTTTTCATTAAAAATAGTATGGGTAAAAAGAAAAAGTATATTCAACAACAAAAAAAATCCGTTACGCCTATTACAAAAAGTAATTTTACATAACGGATTATTTTTAATACTTTTTTATAAATTTATTGATTTGAGATAGGATCAAAATATTGTTCTATAACATCACTCTCACATGATGAAGCAACGTAGGTAGCGTCGTGAGTATCAATTACGTATGCATCAACTGAATCATATTCAATAGACTGACCAAACGTTTCTAAATAATCAATTAAAACTTCACTAACGGCAATACGGAAAATATCCGATTGCAACATTTCGTCTAAGTGGCCAGAATCATATATATTATAAATTACATCATAATTTATCGTGCAGTTAAATGGATTTGCAGAACCGTTGTCGTATGAGTTATTTTCATCCTTATAAATACCAACGTCAACAAGCAAATGCTCTACTTCTAAAGATTTTAGAATTGCTATCTTGTTACCGTCAAAATCTGTTATATTATCACCGTAAACGACTTCATCACGAAGAGCTATTGAATGAACGTCTTCACCTAAATCCATATGTTCGGTAATCGTAGCGCGTAAGATAGAACTTGAAGCAATTGCTTTAACCTTGTCGTTATCCGTTCCATAGGTCGTATAATACGAAGCAGGATTTAAAGTGTCAACAGTTAGAGTCTTTGCTATCGATAGAGAATGAACTCCAACACTATCAAGAGCCGAAAGCAAAGCATTAAATTCGTATAAAGAAATCATACTTACGTTCAAACTATCGGTAGTAACGATATCGGTTAAATATTCCACACTATCAATAATGATTATATCTTTTACAGGAACAACTATATTAGAATTTGCTAGAATTTTATCAGAAACGGTTGACTGTAAAATCTTACTCATATTAACGTAAATTCTAACGGAAATTAAGTCTAAATCTTCCACTTTAACACTAATGTCAGTATGCAAATCACTAATACTTGTTAACCCAACAGCCGAACAAATATCTAATAAACTACTCAATTCATCAAAAGTAATCATTTGAACGGAGTCAGCATTTTGCAATACTTCGTAAGGGATAACTAACGCACTATCTTTAATAAGAGCATCGGAAATAGTTGCCCTAATAATATCGCCACTTAAATAGAAGTCAGAAACGTTTGTTAAAGATAAATCATTGATAGAAGTTGATAGGTTTGATTCAATTGAATCGACGGTTGCGTCAGCACCTAATACAGATGAACAGAAATCAATTAATACGTATGATTCCTTATCTTTTAATACTTTATAATCTGTATCATTGATTGAATAAGCCGTTGTTGGAACAATGATTGCATCGCTTGCAGAAGTTAAAACGTTATGCGATAAAATAGACAATAAAAGTTTAGAATTACAAGAATAATCACTCGAATAGTAATTAGTAAGTAAATCGTTAATCTTTAAGTCATTTAAGGAAACGTTTTCAATTGAATCTGCATTCATTAAATCCAATAAAGAAACTAATTCAGAAATTTCCGATTGTTTATATACTTCTAAATTTAGAGTATCATTATACTCTTTAGCCTCTGGGTGATTTTGCAAGTTAGATGAATTAGATATAGTTTCATCAAGTTTATTATTTATAATCAACTTAATAACGTTAGAATTATAAACGTATTCGAGTTTACTCATGGAAGAATCTATAGAAGAAGCATCATTTAATGATATAAACGATTTATTTACTTTATCAGACATTTCTTCGTTTGAAAGGTCAATATTAGAAAGTCCTAATTCATTTAGACTGCCAAGCAAATAATTTAATTCATCTTTTGAATAATAAGAACCTTCTTTACATTTATTAAGATCGTCTTGAGATACAAAAGTAACAAGAGAAGAATCAACCTTTGTATTAAAATAATCTTTAATAATCGTCGAATTATAAGCAACGTCTAATAAAGAATACCCTTCAAATTCTTCGCCCGATTGACGAATTTTCGTTATTTTCGTAACGTCTTTAGTATAATTAGATAAATTATCAAAATTACCACTAGCCACGTCAATATCAGCAAAATTAACAAAATCTATTATAGATTTAATTTCAGAATTTGTTAATATTCCATCTTCGTCAAGACAAGAATTAATTACGCTTACGTCAAATAAACCAGAATCATTTAAGGCAGTAACCGTAGCATCGGAAATACTAGCCCTGATAATATCGCCACTTAGGTGAAAGTCTGAAATAGACTTTAATGCTAAACCATCAATGGAACTTAATAAATCAGTTTCAATTGAACCAACGGTTGCATCTTCACCTAACACAGTTGAACAAAAGTCTATTAAGACATACGTTTCTCTATCTACTAATACTTTATAATCACTATTATTGATGGAATATGCAGAAGTAGGAACAATTATTGAATCACCTGAGAGGGTTAAAACGTTGTGAGACAAGATTGACAATAATAACTTAGAACTACAAGAATAATCACTAGAATAATAATTAGTAAGTAAATCTTTAATTTTTAACTCATCAACCGAAACGCTTTCAATTGATTCAACGTTCATAAAATCTAACAAAGAAACCAATGTGGAAATTTCCGATTGTTTATACACTTCTAAGTCAAGAGTAGGATTATACTCTTTAGCATCTGGGTGATTTTGCAAATTAGAAGAATCGGAAATAATTTCATCAAGCTTGTTTGTAATAATTAGTTTGATGATATTAGATTCATATGCATATTCAAGTTTACTCTTTGAAGAATCAATTGTAGAATCGTCGTTAAAAGACACAAACGAATTATTTACAATATCAGACATTTCATCGCTTGAAAGATTAAAGTTTGATATCCCTAATTCAATTAAACTATTGATAAGATAATTTACTTCTTCTTTTGTATAATAAGAACCGTCTTTACATTTATCAAGGGCATCTTCAGATGCGAAATTAACAAGCGCAGTATCAATTTTACTATTAACGAAATCTTTAACAATAGTTGAATTATATGCAACATCTAGTAAAGAATTACCTTCAAACTCTTCCCCTACTTGACGAACTTTAACAATCTTAGTTATATCTTCTGTAAAACTAGTAATTGCATCGAAATTGCCACTTACAACGTCAATATCAGAGAAATTGATAAAATCAATTATTGATTTAATTTCAGCATTTTGAATAAGACCATCTTCCCCAATGCATGAATTAATTACAGTTTCGTCAAACAATCCAGAGTCTTTAATAGCAGTTAATGTTGCGTCTGAAATAGAATATCTTAAAAATTCACAATCCATAACGGCATTAAAATTACTTTCAACGCTAAGTTTATCTATTAAATCTCCTATTAAGTTTTCGTCAAAATTGGTTAAAACGTTACTATCGCCAAAAACAGTATCTAGCGTAGTAATGAATTTATATACTTCGCTTGTAGAGCCGTTGAAAGAAATCCAACCGTCAGCAGTAGATAATTTATCTGATAAAGAGATAAAATCGCCGGCAGAACCGTCTTCATTTGCTAAATCAACGATTAATTTACCAACAGTTCCTTGGATAATCACGCTATCTTTTAGTAAGGTCATTATCGTTTGATTATCAAATAAGTTACCATTAGAAGAAATAATATCTCCAAGCACGTCTTCCGAAGAAGAAATGTCGTTAGGTATTAAATCCATAACGTCAAACAAGGAATTTATAATCATTGAATATTCTTCTTTTTTAATTAAGGAAGTTAATACTCCGTTATTATCTAATTCTAAAGCATAATCGGAAATATAAATAACCGAACTATCATCTTTTGCAAGTTCAACAAGGAATGCAGACGCAATCGAACGTAATAATTCCGATTCCGCTAAACAATCAACGGCAGAAAGTCCGGAAATTGCATCTTTGTTTACAAAAGCCGTTTTCGACGTTTTTATTGCATCAATATAATCTACTTCTTGACCAGAAGTTAACCCGTCAACAAGTTTTCTTCCACTTTCGTCACTACAAATATTCTTTACTGAAGACAATAGATAATAAAGTTCACCGTATTCTTTAAGTTCACCCTTATCGTCGTAAGTATTTTCAAAAACTAGTGAATCTGAAAGAACCAAGTTTGGTATTGCGTCGGACAAAGCAGTTTGTAATTCTTCTTTTATATAATCGTTAGAAAGCGCTGTTGCTGCAATCTTAGACTTAACTATAAAATCTAAAACATTATCGTAACTTTTTACGTTATTTTCATTAGCGAAAATACCTTCTAAAACTTGTTCGGTAGTTTTATTATTTTGCATTCCATCGTTAACAACTTCATATAAAGCGCATACGTCTGGAGAAATTTCGGTTAAAGCAATTAATTCTTCAATCCAATTAACTTGCTTATTTTTCGTATAATTTGCAATGGCTTCACTAGAATCAATACCCGTCATTTGAACTTCAAAATATGAATAAATTCTAGACATAATTCCATTTATGTCTTTTCTATTTGCATTACTTTCGTTAAATAAAGTTAACTCTTTAACAAAAGGAGAAACGGCTTCAATAATTTTTGTAGGGCTAACGTTTTCATCAAAAATGCCAACGTCTATAAGTTCACAAAATACGTCGTATGCAACTAGTAAATCTTGCTTTGAAATTAAATACGAAGGTTTTACGTAAGGCAAATCGTCTCCTTCGTAGTTCTTTTCATAATCAATAATTTGAGATTTATAGCCCTTAACGAACATAATGTTTAGAACTTCTTTAACGTCAGGGTTAAAATCATTAAGCATTGTGGATTTATCCAAATTTTCTGCATAAGAATTTAACATTGAGAAAACAAAGTTACTAACGAATGAAGAATTATTAGAAAAATCAGAAATTACTTCTCTATATTCCTTTCTAAAGCCTTCATTACTAAGAATTTTAACTAAAGTTTCTTCGGAAAATTCTTCAGACCCACTAATAATTTCTTCTACGCTATCCCCTTCGTATTTTAATACTAGTGATGCAGTATCTTTAATGAATGAAACGTAACTACCAAGTTCGTGAGTTAAAAATACCCTATCTTTTTCTCCCGTTAAAGGATTATCGTATTCCGAAGAATAGAATATACCAGAAACGTATAAATAAAGTGGAACACCATTTGAATCTTTTGCAAGATTTAATAGTTTGAAAATACCACTTTCGCCATAACCTTCAATTTTTCTAATTGTTTGATAAGTGTTATTTGTTGCTGAATCAGAAAATTCATGTTCAGGCAAGGAATCACCAGAACCTGCAAAAACAAACAAAACGTTACCAAAGAACGAGAAAAAGACAATTGCGCTTAAAAATGAAACGCAAAGTGATAAAACTGCGCCACGTAACCTACGTTTTTTGTATGGGCGAGAAACTGTTCCTTCTTTATATTTTCTATTCCATTTCTTCTTGTATCTTCTTTCAGGATAAAAGATAAAATAAATTAGATACAAAAGAATTCTTAAAACTAAGTATACGACGTAGCAAACGATAACGCCAAGCAAGTTAAATACAAAGTTTACAAGCGCTATTAAATAAGATGAATTTGATGCAAATGCTGCTCCGAGCGCAGGGTCGGATTCTGAAACAACCAATGGAATATATTCAGCAAGAACACCCCTAAAAGTGGTGATTGATTCGCTTACGCCAAGATTTGATTGAATATTTCCAGCAAATGCGTTTACGATATCTAATATTAACTTATCAAAAAATTCAAGATTAGTTAATAAAAAGAAAAGAACGACACATACTCCACCTGCAACTAAGGAATGTATAAAAGAAATTTTAGATTTTCTAAAGCCTCTAATCAATCCTTTTATAAACCCAAAAAGTAGTATTAAGCAAAATAGTATCGTCGGTATCCAAGCAATTATAAAGTTAAG
>JAZNSS010000056.1:0-14523 GCA_045591355.1 Christensenellaceae bacterium
CCGACTTTTTATTCATAAAACAGTATAAAACTGCATAAAAAATCGCCTTTTTCGTATCAAATCGCATAATTTAGTATTTTTGACTAAACACAATATATTGTGGTTTAATAAAAAAATTTTCTCAAAATGTTGTATAAAACCATTGACAAGCAAATATTTATATGTTATATTTAGAACGTTCACCAATTTATATCATTAACGGAGGAAAAATTATGTTTCAAGTAAAGAAAAGAGACGGCGCTATCGTTGATTATGATATGTCAAAGATATCGATAGCATTATCAAAAGCGTTCAACGCATGTAAGGTAGATTACACTGCAGAAATCATTAACAGTTTAACCTTAAGAGTATCAGCAGACTTTTCCAAGAAGATTAAAGACGGCGTAGTTACCGTAGAAGACGTTCAAGACAGCGTAGAAGTAGTATTAATTCAAACGGGATACGTAGACGTTGCAAAAGCATACATTTTATATAGAAAGCAACGTGAAAAGGTTCGTAACATTAAGGGCACGATGGTTGACTATCAAAAGGTTGTTGACGATTATCTTAAAGTTGCTGACTGGCGTGTTAAGGAAAACTCAACCGTAACCTATTCAGTTGGTGGTCTTATTCTTTCAAACTCCGGCGCAGTTACTGCAAACTATTGGCTTTCTGAAGTATACGACAATGAAATTGCAGAAGCGCATAGGTCGGCAGACATTCATATTCACGACTTATCAATGCTTACCGGTTACTGTGCAGGTTGGTCACTCCGTCAACTTATAAAAGAAGGTTTAGGTGGTGTTCCTGGAAAGATTACTTCATCTCCTGCAGGTCACTTATCAACCTTATGTAACCAAATGGTTAACTTCTTAGGTATTATGCAAAACGAATGGGCAGGTGCGCAAGCGTTCTCGTCATTCGATACCTATCTAGCGCCATTCGTAAAGGTAGATAACCTAACTTATAAAGAAGTTAAACAATGTATTCAATCATTCATTTACGGTGTAAACACACCAAGCAGATGGGGAACTCAATCACCATTTACTAACATTACCCTTGACTGGGTAGTTCCAAACGACCTTGCTGAAATGAACGCAATCGTTGGTGGAAAGGAAATGGACTTTAAATATAAAGATTGCGTTGAAGAAATGAGAATGGTAAACAAAGCGTTTATCGAAATCATGATTGAAGGCGACGCAAACGGTCGTGGCTTCCAATATCCAATTCCAACCTATTCAATCACACGTGACTTTGACTGGTCGGAAACTGAAAACAATAAATTATTGTTTGAAATGACTGCAAAATACGGCACGCCATACTTCTCAAACTATATCAACTCTGATATGGAACCAAGCGACGTTCGTTCAATGTGCTGTCGTTTAAGACTTGACTTAAGAGAATTGCGTAAAAAGTCAGGTGGTTTCTTTGGTAGTGGTGAAAGCACCGGTTCTGTTGGCGTTGTAACCATCAATATGCCAAGAATAGCATACCTATCAAAAACTGAAGAAGAATTCTACGATAGATTAAAACACTTATTAGACGTATCTGCAAGGTCTTTAAAAGTTAAGAGAGAAACCATTTCTAAACTATTAGAAGCAGGTCTATATCCATACACCAAGAGATATCTTGGAACGTTTAACAACCACTTCTCAACCATCGGTCTAGTTGGTATGAACGAAGCGTGCCTAAACGCTAAATGGGTTGGCAAAGATTTAACTACTGCAGAAGCGCAAGCATTCACCAAAAACGTTCTTAACTTTATGAGAAATAAACTTTCCGACTATCAAGAACTATACGGTGACCTATACAACCTAGAAGCAACTCCTGCAGAATCAACTTCTTTCCGTCTTGCAAAACACGACAAGAAGAGATATCCAGACATTATCACGGCTTCCGACGCTGATAATACGCCATACTACACCAACAGTTCACACTTACCAGTAGGCTATACCGAAGATATCTTTACGGCTCTTGATATTCAAGACGAATTACAAACCTTATATACTTCAGGAACGGTATTCCACGCATTCCTAGGTCAAAAGTTGCCTGATTGGAAGGCTGCCGCAAACCTAGTTAGAAAGATTGCAGAAAACTATAAACTTCCATACTACACAATGAGCCCAACATACTCCGTATGTGCAGACCACGGCTACATTTCTGGCGAAGTTTATGAATGCCCAATTTGTGGAAAGACTACCGAAGTTTATAGCCGTATCACAGGTTACTATCGTCCCGTTCAAAACTGGAACGACGGTAAGAGAGCAGAATTTGCAAACAGAAAGGTTTATGATATCGAAAATTCTAAATTCACGGCAAAAGACGGCGTAAAGGAAACTAAAAGCGAATGTCCTTCAGACGTTGAATTAAACGGACCAGTTCTATTTACTAGAAACGGTTGCCCTAACTGTAAAACAAGTAAGTTAATGCTTGATAAAGCAGGCGTTAAATACGAAGTTATCAACGCAGAAGAAAACCCATCAATCACAATGAAATACGGCGTTAAAAAAGCACCAACCTTACTAGTTCCAAACGGCACAAAGATTGAAGCTTACGACAACGCAAGTGAAATTAGAAAATATATAGAGAGTATCAACTAATGTATGACGTAATAGTTATAGGCGCAGGCGCAGCGGGAATGACCTCTGCGCTCTACGCTTTAAGAAACAGTAAAACAGTATTAGTATTAGAAAGCGAAAGCCTTGGTGGACAAATAGCAAACTCACCAAGACTAGAAAATTATCCTTCTATTAGAATGATTAGTGGTGAAGAATTCGCAGATAACTTGTATAATCAAATTATCGACCTAGGCGCAGACCTAGAAATAGAAAAGGTTATCGGCGTTGAAAAACTTGGCGAAGGTAACTTTAAGGTTAAAACCGAGTATAACGAATACAGCGCAAAATCAGTAATAATCGCAGCAGGCGTAAAGCATAAACATTTAAGAACCAAGTCTGAAAGAGACGATTTGGTTGGCAAAGGCGTTTACTATTGCGCTATATGTGACGGCGCATTCTATAAAGGTCAAGAAGTTGCCGTTATTGGCGACGCAAATACAGCCCTTCAATACGCATTGCTATTATCAAGTTATTGCAAAAAGGTTTATATCTATACCTTGTTTGATAAGTTCTTTGGTGATAGAGCGCACGTTAAAGCGCTAATGTCAAAGGAAAATATCGAATGGCGTCCACAAACAAGCGTTACCGACTTTATTGGCGACGACGAGTTGAAAGCCATAGAATACAAAGATAAAGACGGAAATATTTGCACGCACGAACTTCCAGCCGTGTTCGTTGCAATAGGTCAAGTTCCCGACAATAAAGCGTTTGCTAACGTTGTAGATTTAGATAATATGGGTTATATTATCTCTGACGAAAACTGCAAAACCAAAACCGAAGGCGTATACGTAGCAGGCGATTGCAGAACAAAAGGCGTTCGTCAAGTAGTAACAGCCGTTGCCGACGGTGGCGTTGCAGCAACTAACGCAACTTTGTATATCGAAAGCCTAGACGCATAAAAATCTTTTCACAAACTAAATAAAGGAAAATTTATGAACGATTCAACTGCAAAAATAATAAAACAGTATCAAGAATATCAAGACGGAGCAAACGTTCCAACAACGGTAACTGAATATGAATGCCCTTGTGGAAAGGGAAAGGTAGTATACGAAAAGGTTGCAGGTTTTGGCGATACTTATGCGTATATTGCCTGTGAAGAATGCAAAAAGCAATATAATATCGTTACAGGTTGTGGTCATCTTTGGCAACTAGAAAAGAAAAAATAAATTTAGAAAAACCCGATGTAAAACTTCGGGTTTTTATTTTTAGCAAGTTATTGCCAAAACAACATAGCCGTGTTATAATTTTTTTAGGTTAATTTATCAGAAGGTAAAATATGAAGTATGTAATAATAAAAATATTAGCAATATTGTTAAGCGCTGTGGGTATCACTAGCGCTGTTCTTGGTTTTACAGTCTTAAAAGAATATATACTATTTCAATGTATATTAGGCGCAGTTTTATTTACTGCTGGCGTTGTTATAATAGTCTTAGCAATAAAGAAAGAAGACAGCCAAGATAATAATGATTTGCAAAAAACTCAAGCAGTAAGCACACAAGTTGATAAATCAAAAAATGCTTATATAGAGAATTTGGCAAACAATGGTGATGCAAGTGCACAAGTATGGCTAGGTAGAAATTACGTTTATGGAAATAACGGATATGACAAAGATTGGGAAAAAGCTTACTTGTATCTAAAAAGTTCAGCCGAACAAGGTAATGCAGACGGGCAAGCAATGTTTGCTATAATATCTTGTAATGAAAAATTTACTCATAAAAATTATCAAAACGCATTTTGTTATGCAAAAAAGTCAGCAGAACAAAATTACGGGCTAGGGCAATGTGTATTAGCTTATTGTTATCAACATGGTATTGGAGTTAAGCAAGATAAGGAACTAGCAAAATTTTGGTATAGAAAAGCAAGAGATAACGGCTTTAAAGAAGCAGAGAAATTTTTAACCAACTTATAGAATGTTAATTAATTAAAAACCCCACGCAGTTTGCGTGGGGTTTAGCATTTTAAAAGTATTTCAAAATTATTTAACGACTAGGCAATTTGTAACGCCGTAGTATTTAAGGCAAGCGATTGCCTTTTTATCAATTCTTTCACCACATACTACTATCGGAACGGCTGGTGGACAACTAAAACAAACGTCTGCAAAAATTCTTCCGTCTGCTTTGTCAACGTCAATTCTCTCCGTATCGCAAAGTAGGGCTTGTCTAATGGGCATTACCTTCGCAGGATAAGTAAATTGTGGTGGGCGCTCCAAAATTGGTGCTTTTTTAGGTAAAGATAATAGGGCAGTTTGTAGTTTTTCAATACCACGTTCCCCAGAGTTTGGTGTAAACATTGCAACTAGCAAGTCCTTGTCGTAAAATTCACACGTTACTCCACACTTGTTAAGGTGTTCGTTTATTTCATAGCCGTAATATCCGTATTTTTTAGCGTCTATCGTGATTTTTAGTTTTTCATTGCCAACTAGCGTGTAATTAGCGTCTATTAAATTGCTTTTAAGTTTATCTAGTTTTTCCACGTAGTTTATTAGCGTATTACTATAATCTTCCGAAAGAAGTTTATTAACAAGGTCAAGCGACTGCAAAATTAAGTAAGACGGGCTAGTAGAACCAAATAGCGACGTAGCCATAGGGGCAAGTTCGATTAATTCCTTTGGCAAGTCTTTCGATAGGTGCAAATAACCGGCGCCCGTTAGGGCAGGCAAGGTCTTATGCGCCGAATCGCAACACATATCTGCGCCAAAGTCGATAGGGTGGCAAGACGGCGATAAAAATTTAAGGTAACTGCCGTGCGCGTTATCAACCAAAAGCAAAATGCCGTATTTACTACAAACCTTTTTAATAGAAGATATATCTAAAATATTTCCTAAATAATCTGGAGAAGTTAAGTAAAGAGCAATGGGCAAACGGTCTAGTTTACTAATAGTTTCTTCAACTTGGCAAGCCGTAATATTACAAGACAAATAGTTTTGGTTATCCTTTGGGCATAACCAAGTAACGTCTAAGCCCAAAAGACCTACAGCGCTTATAAAAGACTTGTGTGCGTTTCTGCCTGCTAAAACGAAAGGGTTGGTTTTGTCTTTTGCATACTTTAGGGCAAGATAAAGCATAGCCCTTATGCTTAAAGACGAGCCTTCGGTAGAATAAAAGGTATGCGCGCCGAAAAGCGAACTAGCGTTGTCTTGACTTTGTTTAATTATCCCGTTTGCATGGTAAAGACTGTCAGCGCCGTCGATTTCAGTAACGTCTAAACTTTCTACACCGATATACGATACCCCTTTATGCCCAGGCATATGTAAGCGTTCTACGTTATCAGACGCATATTTTTCCACGAAATCTTTTATGGGCGTATCCATTACTTTTTACCGTTAAGCGCACGTGCAACTGCAACCATTATAGCGCATTCCATTCTTTTTTTGAAAAGCGTGCACCCGTATTTATAAGTGCCTTTAATATCGCCCGTTGCGTGGTAAGCGTTTGCAGCGCATCCACCAGAGCAGTAAAGTTTTGCCCAACAATCTTTGCAATCTTCTCTAGCGTAAACGTTGCAACTCATAAATTCGTCTTGAATTTCCTTATTGTGAACACCGTTAAAAATATCGCCTAGTTTAAACTTTTCGTCGCCAACGAATTGGTGGCAAGGGTATAGATCCCCCCAAGGGGTTACAGCCATGTATTCCGTGCCCGAACCACAACCAGATATGCGTTTATAAATACAAGGCCCACCCGTTAGGTCTATCATATAGTGATAGAAGGTAAAAGGTTTGCCTTGTTCGTCTTTTTCAAGCATAAGTTTGGCAAGTTCTTCGTATTGTGATAAAATTATTGGCAAATCTTCTTCAGTAAGTTCAGAAGGGTCACCAGCAGGGCATACCACGGGCTCCATAGAAAGTTCGTTAAAGCCAAGGTCTAACATAACCTTAATATCTTCCAAGAAGTCGGGATTGTTATGAGTAAACGTCCCACGCATATAGTAGTTTTTGCCATCTCTTTCTTTAACTAGTTTTTGGAATTTAGGAACGATTTTTTCCCAACTACCTTTGCCTTGGTAATCCACACGGAAACGGTCGTGAACTTCCTTTCTACCGTCAAGGCTTAAAACCACGTTGCTCATTTCCTTGTTGGCAAACTCAATAACGTCGTCATCGATTAGAACGCCGTTAGTGGTAAGGGTGAAACGGAAGTTTTTATTATATTGCTTTTCAATGCTTCTAGCGTAAGCCACTAGTTTTTTAACTACGTCAAAATTCATAAGTGGTTCGCCACCGAAAAAGTCAACTTCTAGATTGCGTCTAGTTCCGGAATTTTTCACCAAAAAGTCAAGGGCGCGTTTACCAACTTCAAAACTCATAACTGCGCGTTCGCCGTGATATTTGCCTTGACTTGCAAAACAGTATGAACAGTTAAGGTTGCAAGTGTGGGCAATATGTAAGCAAAGCGCTTTTATAACGCCTGCCGTCTTTTGTTTTAGTTGTCCTGCGATTGGCTTAAAAGTATCGGGCGAAAAAAGTTTGCCTTTATCTTTTAGCGCTTGAACTTGGTCGTAGCATTCTTCCACGTCTTTAATAGTAACGTCAGGGTTACTTTCAAACTTAGCGTAAACTGATTCAACAACCGTCTTTTTATCGTTGTTTTCAAACAAAGCAATAACTTCAAAGGCAACGTCGTCAACGGCGTGAACAGCGCCCGAGCAAACGTCGATAACTATATTAAATTTTCCTAATTTGTATTGATGTATCATAAGTGTTTTCCAAAATAAAAAAGAATAAAAATGCCACCTTAAAAAGGTGGCATCAATAAATTTTGCCTAATTAGTCTTCCTTTTCGGCTTTTTCGCATTGCTGATTAGCAATACCACAACTTGTTTTACAAGCAGATTGGCAAGAAGTTTGGCATTCGCCACAGCCACCGTTTTTTGCGCTATCGCAAAGAGAACGAGTTTCTATAGTTTCGATATGTTGCATATTAGCCTCCGTAAAGTTATTTATACGCTAATTATATCACTAATAAAACGTAAAGTCAATGAAACTAAAAATAATTTTTATAAATTGTAACCACGTGTAAAGGTGTTTGGAACGTATTTAGTTAAAATATCTTTAAATTCCAAAACCGTTTTATCGTCGATAGGGGAAAGCCCAGACTTAATACAACTATCGCTATCTTTAAACTTTTGCAAGAAGTATTTGTTTGCGCCCTTTATCCATTCGCCTATAAGTTTTACGTTTTCTTTTGTGTGGAATTCTTTAATAAGAGTGGTTCTAAATTCATAGGGGAAGTTATTATTTAGTAAGAAGTCCACGGTCTTTTCCACCTTTTTAGTGTCGAACTTGTCAAAACCTATAATACTTGCATAATGTTCTTTATCGTTTTTGATATCCATAGCAAGGTAATCTATAAGTCCGTTTTCAAAAAGGGATTTGATAACTTCAGGATTTGTGCCGTTAGAGTCTAGTTTAACGGGGTATCCTAAACCTTTAACCTTTTCAATAAAGCAAGCAAGGTCTTTTTCTAGGGTAGGTTCGCCACCACTTATGCAAACCCCTTCTAAAATGCCTTTTCTCTTGTTTAAGTATGCAAAAATTTCCTCTTCTTCAAGAACAGGTAATATTTGATAGTCTAACACCAAGGGTGAATTGTGGCAAAAACCACACCTAAAATTACAACTACCCGTAAAAAGAGTGCAAGCAACCTTGCCGTCGTAATCGACAAGGGAAAGTTTTTCCATTCCGTAAATACGCATATAATTCTCCTAATAAATAAATCTTATCATAAAGCAAAGGTTAATAGCAAATGAGTAATTAAGATTTTTTATTTCTAAATTGGATAGGGGACTGCCCGTAAAGAGTCTTAAAACTTCTAGAAAAGGTGTGAACGGACGAGTAATTTAGCCTTTCGCTTACTTCGGTAACCGAAAGCCCGTCGGCTAAAAGTTCTTTGGCTACGTTCATTTTGACCTTTATAAAGTAATCGTTTATAGAAAGATTCATAATTTTCTTAAACACGGCAGACATATAGTTGTAAGAATAATTAAATTCCTTTTCTAATTCGTAAAGGTTTTTAATTTTAGTAACGTTTTTATCAATAAAGGTAACCACGTAAAAAACCAAAACGTTATCGTTGCTAATCTTTACGGGGTAACGCTTATCCGTCTTTTCTTCTAAAGCGCGAATAATATCAATCAAAATGGAAGTAATTTCTATACCAATAACGTCGTTAGAAAAAACGTTGCTGTTCTGAAGTTCGTCAAAAATTCTTAAAAACCTTTTGTTTAGCGACGGCACGTTGACCTTTCTGCTTTGCGAAGAAAGGTATTTAAAAACGTGTTTAAAGTATTGTTCGCACCCACCGTCGGGCAACGGTCTAAATGATAAAAACTTAAAACGTAAGGGCTTTTCTTCGCTTGATACAATGGCGTGAATATCGGTATCTAAAGACATAAAGCAATCGTCTTTACGCAAACTAAATTCCTTATCGTCTGCATAAGCCACACCTTCGCCTTCAACTGCATAGGTAATTTCAAAACAGTATTGCGCGTGTCTATCAACCCCTGAATTTTCATCACAATACATTTCGCCAACTTGTAAAAGTAAATATCCACCACAAGGCAACGGGTTTTGGAAAAAAGGTTTGTTATAATGATATTTGTTGTAAGCCATACCGACACCTATTTTTGCATTTTTAATTATTCTATCATAAAAAATGCTAAAAAACAAGATATTTTTTGTTAAATACAAAATTTAATTTTGTAAGTATAATGTTAGCGTAAGGTAAAATCGTCTATTTAGACGAATAAGAATTAATTACCTTAGGAGGAATTGATATGAAAACGATAGCAGTTATAGGCTGTGGCACAATTGCAAACAATGCGCATTTTCCAGCGCTTACCAAGTTGGAAAACGTTCGCATTAAATACGCTTGCGACCTAATTATTGAAAAGGCTCAAGCAAAAAAGGAAGAATATCCTTGCATAGAAAACGTTATAACCGATTATAAAATTGCGCTTGCCGATAAGGAAGTAGATGCAGTATTCGTTCTTACGCCAAACTATTCGCACTATACGATTACTATGGACGCATTAAAGGCAGGCAAGCACGTATTCTGCGAAAAGCCAATAACGGTAAACTACGCGCTTTCTAAAGAAATGAAGGACGAAGCCGACAAACAAGGCAAAATCTTAAACATTGGCGTATGTAACCGTTATCATAAGTCCGTAGAACTTTTGGAAGAATATAACCGTCAAGGAAAGTTCGGTAAAATATATCATACCTATTGTTCGTTTAGGTCATTCCGTTCAATCCCAGGTCTAGGTGGCGCATTCACAACTAAATCACAATCTGGTGGTGGCGTTCTAATCGATTGGGGCGTTCACTTCCTTGACCTAGTTCTATACATTCTTGGTGGCGCAAAACTAAAGAGCGTTACTTGCGACGCTTATAACGAAATGGCAAAGGATATGAAGGCGTATAAGTATAAGTCAATGTGGGCAGAAGCGTCTTCTGACATAGAAAACGGAACAAACGACGTTGACGACTTTATATCCGGTTACGTAAGAACGGATAAAGCAAGCATAGCGTTTAACGGCGCATGGGCGCAAAACATTGAACAAAGTGAAATGTTTATAGATATTTTAGGCGACAAGGGTGGCGCAAGACTAACTTACGGTGGTCAGTTCACCTTTACCGACGCAAGCACGCTAGAAAGTTTTACTACTGAACACGAAATTCCAAATATGTATGCTTGTGAAGATAAAGCCTTTATCGAATCAATCACGACGGGTGTTAAAGATAAGAACAATATAGACAACGTTTTAGAAAGCGCAAAACTATTAGACGCGCTCTATGCTTCATCGGATAAAAAACAGGAGTTAGAGTTCTAAAATGAAAAAGATTGGCTTTGTAGATTATTATATAAGCGAATGGCATGCAAACAACTATCCGGGTTGGATAAAGAACTACTGTAAAAGCGCAGGACTAGATTATGAAGTAGCCTACGCTTGGGCAGAAGAAAACGTATCTAAAGTAGACGGATTGACCACGGCAGAGTGGTGCGCTAAAATGAATATAGAGCAATGCGCAACGGTAGAAGAACTTTGTAAAAAGAGTGATTTTATAATCGTGCTTGCGCCTTCCGACCCAGATACGCACTTAAGACTTGCTAGCCAAGTGTTTGAATATGCAAACGGCAAAAGGGTGTATATAGATAAGACCTTTGCGCCCGACTACGCAACGGCGAAAGAGATTTTTGATAAAGCAGAAAAAGCAGGGGTGGAATTCTTTTCCACTTCAGCGCTACGCTACGCAGAAGAAATTGCGTTAGATACAAACGCAAAGTCTACCTTAACGTATGGTGGTGGCTCTAATTATGACGAATATATCATTCACCAAGTAGAAATGGTAGTAAAAACGATGGGCGTAGGCGCAGAAAAGGTAAAGGTAAGTAAAGACGGCGAAAGTTTGATTACCGATATCGAGTTTAGCGACGGCAGAAAAGCCCAAATGAATTGGAACACCCAATTCGGCTTTAAGGCAGTAGTAGACGGGGTTGAAAAGGATATCGAGTCTGATTTCTTTGCAACTTTAATGACTAAAATAATAAGTTTCTTTGAAGGCAACCCATCTGACTTTAGTGGTGAACAAACGCTAGAAGTAATGAAAATAAGGGAAAGCGCAATTAAAGCAAAAGGCGAACTAGGAGTATGGAAAGCAATAAATTAAAGCCCTTAAACGTGGGGGTAATAGGTTGTGGTAGAATATCGGTAATGCACCTTGACGCAATAAATACTCTAGGTAGTGCTAATCTAGTATGTTGTTGCGATATAAAAAAGGAAAGAGCAGACGCCGTTGCAAAGCAATACGGGGTAAAAGCCTATTACGACTACAAGGAAATGCTTGATAGCGAAAAACTAGACGCAGTTCACGTTTTATTGCCACACTACTTGCACGTTCCCGTGTCCCTTTATGCGATAGAAAAGGGGGTTAAAGTGCTTAGCGAAAAGCCTATGTCAATAGACTTTGAGAGCGCGTTACGTGCAGTTGAAAGAGCAGAAGAACTAGGCGTTTTATACGGCATAATATTCCAATGCAGATACAATAATTCTGCAAAACTAGTTAAGAAAGCAATGGTGGACGGAAAACTTGGTAAAATCATATCAGCGCGCTCCACGTTAACTTGGGCACGTCCCGACTCATACTATCTAGAAAGCGACTGGAAAGGCACTTGGGATAAAGAAGGTGGTGGCGTGGTAATAGACCAAGCGATACACTCAATCGACCTAGTGAATTGGATAGTAGATAGCGAAATAGAAAGCGTAAGTTGTTCGCTAGCCAACCGTGGTCATAAAATAGTTGACGTGGAAGACAGCGCCGAAGGCTTAATAACCTACAAAAACGGGGTTAAATACGGTTTTTACTGTATGAACAACTACGGCATTGACGAACCGATAGAAATTAGGCTATACTGCGAAAAAGCAAAGGTGGTCTTTAACTATGACGACGCGTATATATACTATAACGACGGCAGAGTGGAAGAAGCCCACCAAGACAAAGTAACGACAGTAGACGGTGGTAAAGATTATTGGGGTTTTCAACACGTTCGTCAAATAGAACAATTTTATAAAGCCTGCCAAGGTGTAGAAGAACTAGAAATAAGCGCAAGGGAGGCGCTAAAAACACATAAACTTGTTTGTAAAATATACGAGCAAGGCAAAAAAAGAATGTAGGAGAATAGATTATGAAATTAGGTGTAATAGTAGACTGCTTTAAAAAAGGTGTAAAAGAAGGCATACTAATTGCAGGTAAGTTAGGGCTTGAAGGCGTTCAGATATACGCAACTTATGGTGAATTTTCACCACAAAACTTAACTGAAGACGCAAAAAAAGAGTATAAAGCGCTCCTTAAGGAAAACAACCTAGTAGTATCAGCGCTATGTGGCGATATGGGTGGACACGGCTTTGAAATAGAAGAAGACAACGCCGAAAGGATAGAAAAGACAAAAGCGATAATTGATTTAGCCGAAGAATTTGGCGCAAAGGTTATAACGACGCATATAGGCGTAATTCCAGACGACGTAAATCACCCAAGATTTAACACTATGTTAAAAGCGCTAACCACGTGTGGCGAATACGCAAAAACAAAGGGCATAACCCTAGCAATAGAAACGGGCCCGGAAACAGCGCCAACCTTGTATAGTTTCGTAAGTAGAACAAACGGTGGCGTAGGTGTAAACCTAGACCCAGCAAACTTCGTAATGGTAACGGGTCAAGACCCTGTAGAAGCCGTTCATCTATTAAAAGATTATATCGTTCATACTCACGTAAAAGATGGAAGAATGCTAAACAGGACCGAGCCAAAGAAGATATACGACCATTTTGCTAACGGTGGAATAGATGCGCTTAACGTTGCAGACTATTTTATAGAATTACCGGCAGGCGAAGGCGACGTAGATTGGGCAGGATATATGGGTGCGTTAAAGGAAATAGGTTACGACGGATTCTTGACGGTTGAACGTGAAAAGGGCGACAAACGTGAAGAAGACGTTGCAAATGCAGTAAAACTTGTAAAAAAATACTTATAAAGACTAACAACGTAAAATAAAAAGGCGATAAGTCGTTTTCCGTAAAGAAATAGGCTTGTCGTCTTTTTTTAGTAAACGTATTGAAAATTAAGTGTTCGTGTGGTATTCTTAAACGGTAAAAAGGAGAAAAAATGAAAGCAGTAGTTCAAAGAGTATTAAGCGCAAACTTAAAAGTAGACGGAAAACTTATTTCCGAAATAAATAAAGGCTACGTGGTGTTTTTAGGGGTAGGTAAAGGCGACACCGAAAAAGACGGAGACTATTTTATAAAAAAACTGCCTACCCTTAGGATTAACGAAGACGAAAACGGCAAAATCAACGTAAATATAGTAGACGCCGGTGGCGAGATATTATTAGTATCACAGTTCACCCTATACGCAGATACGTCGCACGGCAATCGCCCGTCCTTTATCGAAGCCGAACTACCCGAGCGTGCAAACGAATTATACGAATACGTAGTTAAAGGCTTGCAAGCGCAAGGTCTAACGGTAAAGAAAGGGGTGTTCGGTGGCGATATGAAAATAGAGCAAATCAACGACGGACCGTTTACGGTTTTAATGCAAAGTAGGTAAAGTAGAGTTAAAAAGGGTGAATTTTATATACAAAGCATAAAACTAAGACAAGGCTAGTAAAAATAATATAAAATCACAACTTATTGTAAAAAATTTTTTTATTAAAATTTTGCATAAAATAGTCAAAATAGTAGGAAAAATCTAATAAAACAAGCAATTTGGATACAAAAAATAATTTTCAAAAAGTCAATATATTTATATACTAATGTTGATTTTTAGTGTATATTAATGTTACTAAAGACAAAAAAAGAAGATGTTTTTTGTTCACAAGTTCACAAAAAACAGGCAAAAACGGTGTTTTTGCCTTATTGACTTTAATTGAAATTATATTTGTCATACCGACCGAGCGAAGCGAGTGGAGTGTATCTCACGTTAAGTGTCATACCGAGCGAAGCAACGCAGTTGCGTAGTCGAGTGTATCTCATATAAATTAGAGATTCTTCCACAGCCGTCAAGAAAGCAGTTGTCAGAATGACAAAAAAACCGTCATGTTGAGCGCAGTCGAAACATCTCATCTATGTCACCCTGAGAAGGGCAAGAAAAACGGACGTTCTCTAGGGTCTAAAACAATAGATTCCTAGAAAGACCGTCAAGCAAGTCCGTCTCGGAATGACAAAATAAAAAAATAACGTAATCAACGGCAAAAGCCGTAGATATAAACAAAAAGGGTAAAACGGCGCAAAGCCGAAAAAAAGGAGGATTTATGAAAGAGTATCGTAAACCTACACTAGCGTTAATAACTTTTGACGCAAAAGACGTTCTAGGTGGCAGTGCATCCGGATTTAACATCGGTTGGATTGGCATTATAGACAATGGTGAAAACGGGGG
>JAZNSS010000057.1:0-48403 GCA_045591355.1 Christensenellaceae bacterium
TAAAAACGCCCACTTTTTTTAAGCAATTAAATATGTTTTTTGGTAATAAGAAAGTATATAAAAGAACACCTACAATGGTAACACAAAGAATAGGTAATAATGTATTTTGAATGGTGGTTTGCTTGTTATATATTATATCAGAAATACTTATTAGTGCAGAAACAAGAGAAGAAAAACTTATAAAACTAATAAAGAAAGTTCTTCTGTTTTGCAATTTCTCATCAATGTATTTTCTTATTGGGAGAAAAGTTTCACCAATTTTCTTATTAAATAGTTCTATGTCAAGTTGTTTTTGAGTATATGCATATGCTTTATGATATTTTTCTACGGCTGTTATGCGTTGAAACATAAAGCATTTTTTAAATGTTATGTAGTTTTTTTCAAAATCGTCAAAAAGATGGAAAAGTTTTAAATTTGCAAAACTTTTTGTCGGGATGCTAGATGCTTTTTCGCTAATGCTATGTAAAAAATATAACTGTAGCAAATTTAATGCATATATAAAGAATACGTGTTGGCAAAAATATAAAGCATTTTTATTCATATATTTTATTGCTTTGGTATCTAGTGGGTTAATGCAAGAAAACAAACAACAACCCTCTGATGTAGACGTTAGTTTTGTCAAAGGGGTAAGGTGTATGCTTTTGCTTTCCAGTTTTTTTACAACGTCTTTTGAGAACCTAGTCTTTACTGCTAAACTTCCAGAAAACCAATAGGGAATTAAAGATTTATCAACATCTCTATTTGAAAGTATATTTATATTGGCGAAGATGGTTGTTCTAAGAGTATTTCTGGTAGAACTTATTTTTGTTCGTTTATCTTCGAAGAAAACGTGAGAATATTGACTAAAATTAGACTTGAAATAATCAGATAGCCAGTTTTCAAACTTTTTGCTTCTGGCAACTTCTTTCAGTGCTTGGTTAATTTCAAACAGATTGTAATCATTTAAAAGATTTTTAGATGTTGTTGATAAATCAAAAAATATACAAAACAGGCCGACCCCACTATCTATAGTAAGGATTCTCAATGTGCTTGCTTTAAGGAGTATCGGCTCCTTAAATTTACTTTTGCAGTTATAATATCTTAGCTTTTCTCTCTCTTTGGTCCAAAATTTATTGTCGGATTTAAGTTCTTTTTTATCATCGTGCTCATCTATGAAGGTGTTGTTAATTTCCATTCGTAGGTTATTAGTAATATGTTGTCTTTTATAAATAGAAACAAAATCTTTATTATCAGTCGTATTAAACTTGTCGGAAATATAATTATAGAAACGACTACAATTAGAAAGCAGGAATCCAACATCTTCCCAGCCATTTCTTTGTAATTGAGAATTAAGTTTTTTAATATTTAATTTTTTGAACTTGAAAGGATAAATCATAGCAATGCAATTTTCATATTCATCGCAGATTTCCTTTCTTGGAGTAATAGAGGGATTACTTTTGTTTGTTAGGTTAAAAAAATTAAAATTTACAGGATTTTTTTCATATGGTTGCATATATTGCTCCCTATCTTTTGTTAAATTTGCTACAATTTAATTATACATAAAATAAAGAAAACCTGCAACCCTAAAAATACAAATTTATTATCTATAGTAAAAAATCGTTAGGATTTAAGAAATTTTTCTATTACCTATTAACAAACGTTAAAATTTGTGATACAATATTTAAAAAGATAAACGTCTTTATTATTATAAAAATTACAAAAGGAAACTAGATTTATGGAACAAAAATTTTATATTTGTGAACATTGTGGAAATATTATAGCCTACGTTGAAAACAAAGGCGTGCCTGTAATGTGTTGTGGTCAAAAGATGAAAGAACTTATCCCCAACACAACCGATGCGGCAAACGAAAAACACGTGCCAATCTTTGCAGTTGACGGAAATAAAGTATACGTTGTAGTTGGCGAAGTAGAGCACCCAATGACCGAGCAACACTATATTCAATGGATATCGTTACAAACCAAGCAAGGCAATCAAAGAAAGTGCTTAAAGCCAACCGATAAACCCGTTGCGTGCTTTTCTATTTGCGACGGCGACCAAGTGGAAGCCGTTTATGAATACTGCAATTTGCATGGTCTTTGGAAGGCTGAAAACGTTATCGCACCCGTTTGCGATTTAAAACCCGTTGACGTTAATTCAAACGAAAACTATCTTGTTTGCAAATGCAATAACGTAACCTATTTCGACATATTAAACGCATTGGAAAGTCACAAGGATATAGGTGGTTTGCTTTCTACCTTTGACGCCGTTAAAAACACCACCCATTGTTCTACCGGTTGTGGTGGCTGTTATCAAAAGGTTATTTCTATAATCTCTGCAAAAATGAGTAAATAATTAAAAATTAAAACAAAAAACGAACTGTCGAAAAATCGACAGTTCGTTTTGTATTACAAGAATTCAGTTATAGTATTTTTTTAACGTCTAAAATCGAAGGGATAGGCATAGATAAAGCATTACTTATCAGACCTAAAGTTACAGAAGAAGTCCGTGCTATTGGCAACGGATGGAACTCTGCCTACTTGCGTGTTGTCACAAGTGCGATTTCTTAATTCCTTAACGGGGTTGGGGGCTACTTCAAACCTATAATCTTTACCGTAAGAGCGAATATGAGAGTCTATAACGATATGGCTAGGCACTATTTCTATGGTTGGGTTTATAACCTTTTGATATTGGAAAAAGTTAGCGTCGCTTGGTAGTTCGTCAAGTTTAACGTAGTCGTCAAGAAGCCCCGTATATTGCACCGTCGTTCCCAAAATATTGCGAACGTATTCGATATTTTCGTGTAGAGAAATAGGCGCAGGGAATTCCCCGTCGGGGATAACTTCTTGCCAAGATTTTCCTTCGTATTTTTCAAGTAGTTCGCAAGCCTTTTTAAGGTGCGCAATCTCAATGTCAAGGTTTTCTTCCCAAAGCGCTTTAACGTAAGCGTCGGTTTCGGTAACGTAGCAAGACCAATACAAATAACATTCGCAATATTCGTGCCACAAAAGCATTTCAAGCCAAGTTGAACTGCTATCCATAAGCGATTCATATTGCGTTACGTGCTCTTCTTCCACTTGCGCTATTTCCATATATAATTTTCTAGATAGGTCGTTATTAGCAAGGTTGGTTATGTTCATGTAATAGTTCATCGTTTGTTGTTCGGCGGCTGTAATTATCATTGTGTTTAGCACCGTTTGTTTGTCTGCCGTCTTGGAATTAATATTTCTTTTAACGTTATCTTTATTAAAACGATGATGAGCAATAGTTGGTCTTCCCGGCATAATTTCCGTATACTTTCCAACTAGTCTTTCTGCCAACACGCCTTGCTCCATTTCTAAAAGGTTTGCGTATCTATAAAGGTGGTCAAAGTCTTCAAGTAAGGCAAAGTCTAAAGCCTTTTTAACGTAGCAATCGCTCTCTCTTTTGGCAAGTTCTGCCGTCAAGTCAACGGCTAATTGTTCATAGCCAATAGTATGTTCTAACGGACTTTCGTTGCACGGCTTTAATAAAGAAATCTTTATTTGCTGTTGCTTTTCAATAGACCGTGTTACCGAAAGTTCACGGCGCAAATCGTTGTCCGTAACGTGGCGCGCAAAGTTGTGTGAAAACCAATTTGCTTCAAACTCCGTGCCGTTCATAAGTATTATACGAGTTTTGGTGTATGGGTCAACTTCGTGCTTATTATACGGTTTCGGATATAATTGCTTCCAATTTTGAAAACTACTCAGTAGATTCATTGGCTTTTCGAGAAAAGGATTCATAAAATACCCCCTAATTAAAGTCTATGTATTATATGCCCATAGTCTTAAAAGAGTGAAAAAATCGGTTAGCAAATGCCAACCGATTATTTTAATTGTTTAATTTATTTTCACCTTAAATCCGGTGTTTTTGGTAATTATTACCTTCGGAACATTATCAATTATTTCCACAGTATATTCCAAAGACTTTCCATTTTTATTATATGAACAGTTAACCTTATTAACGCCTTTGAATACGGTGGGGGATATAACTAAATTTTCAGCATCGTCAAAATTAGAATTAACCTTTAAGCCTGCAACGTATTTATAAAAGAACCCCGATACAAAACCCCAGAAATGGTGGTTTAATGATTGTAACAGCATGCCATCTTCGGGGAATGGAGAAGTTTTGTAACGAAGATAAAACTTTTCGGGAAGGTTTGTGTAACCTTCTTTTGCCCAGAACCCGTATGAAGGATAGGTTTCTTGCGTCATTAAATCAAAGGCTAGTTGGGGGTAACCGTTTTCTGCTAAAACTTCAAACAAAACTCTTGCCCCAGCAACACCCGTTTGCATACGCATACCGTCTTCTTCTATAATTTTAACAAGACCAATAACGGCTTTTGGCAGTTCTTCGGAAGTAAATACGTTACTGCTTATGGCTCTCGCTTGAGCCGTTTGTTTTCTACATTTAACTATTAAATCTTTATCTAGCCAAACCTTTCTAAAATCTTGTCTTATGGAAGAAGCAAAATCACAAACTTCGTTTGCGTAATCGTCGTCGCCTAAAACTCTAAATATTTTTTCGGCTTTTTGTAGCATATCAACGATAACTAAACTGTCGGTAATTTCTATCGGTGTGTTTGGCTTGTCTAGTTCTTTCCAACGTGCTTCTAGCCAATCGCAAAGTCCAAATTCAAACAAGCCGTTTGGCTTGCGAATGGTCTTAAGATATGCAAAATATTTCTTTATCATATCTGCGTTATCTATAAGCGTTTGCTTGTCCCCGTTAAATAGATAATCAAAATAAGGAACTTCAGTTACGGCAAAGTCTTCCACAGGTCCGTTACCCCACGCATATCCCCAACCGGCAGTTGGAACTATGCCGGGAACTGCGCCGTTTTCGGCTTGCGCATTTCTAACGTTTAATAGCCATTCACGAAGGTCATTTTTGCAGTCGAAATTATAGTATAATTGTTCGGTGGAAAGGGCAACGTCGCCCATCCAACCGTTCTTTTCTCTATGTGGACAATCGGTAGGAAAATATTGGAAATTTCCTATGTTAGAGTTAACCGTCATTTCTTGAATTTTGTTAACCGTTTGGTTGTCGGTAGAAATGGAAGAATACCCTTCAAAATCAGATGCGTAAACAAGCATGGTAACAAGGTCGTCCGTCGCTTGCGCGCCGTCTATTCCTTCAATAAAAACGTATCTAAAACCGTGATAGGTAAAGTGTGGTTCGTAGGTTTGTGGAAAAACGTTATCCTTTGCGTAATAAACGTCAGTTTGCCAAATGGCTTCGTCAAACCTAAAAGGAACAACAATGTTCTTTTTATAAACAACTCTGTCTTCTAAAAGAGTTTCTGCGTGATGTATTATAAACTTTTGCCCTTCGCAATAAGGAACGGTAAGATTAAAACGAACTACGCCCGTAAGGTTAACGCCGAAATCGTAAACGTTTCCACATTCCACTCTCCAGTGTCTAACGGGTTTAATTTCTTTTAAGCATTTTATTGGGTTGGCTTTGCAAAGGGTAGGCTTTCCCTTTGGCGTTGTTGCAGTAATGCAGTTTGCCCAATCGCTATCGTCAAAATCGGGTAAATTCCACCCGTCAATTTCCTTTCTTGCGTCGTAGTGTTCGCCTATTCTATAATCGTCGTAAATAATTGGTGAAGGCGCAGTCTTAAAGGATTGGTCGGCTTCAAAAACAAGTTCGCCGTCAACGATAAAGGAAAGGGCAAGTTTTGGCGCAGATCTATAAGGCGCTTTGTCAAAATCCCAACCTTTGCCACCTTCGTTATTCAAAAAACCGTTTCCAAGAATAAAACCGAACGCATTCTTGCCGTTTTTTAGTAGGGAAGTTACGTTGTATTCGTCGTAGTAACAAACTTGGTCGGGGTTGGAAATATACGGCGCAAGTTTACCTTTGGTAATACGCGTGCCGTTTACGTAAAATTCATAAAAACCAAGCCCACAAACCACGGCTTTTGCGTTAGAAAAATTTTGCAAATCAAAAGACTTTCTTACGTATGGCGCAGGAACGGGATTAGAGTAGGTGGAAAAATTTTCAGTTGCGCAGATAAACTTTGTAGAAAACATAAAATGCTCCCAATTTTTAAAGGTGGACTTGTCCACCTAATTAGATTTTCGTATATTATATAACCCCTTGAACTTTGCGTCAAGGGGTTTTGTTTTTTTCTTTTACTCTTTTTATAAAATCTTCGTGCGAAGTCATAGTTGCAAGCATTCTTCTTTGTAATGGTGGCGACGCAAGAAAAGAGTTGCTAGGCGAAGTTTGGCTAGTATTTTGGTCTTCGTTTTGCGTTTTTTGGGGTTGGGTTTCGGTAGAGTTTTTGGGCTTAAATTGGTTAAAAAGTTGCAAAATGCCGTTTAGTGGAGAGTTTTTTTGTGGGCTTTGGTTTGCCGTGGAATTGTTTGCAGAATTATTCAAAGCATCGGCAATAATCTTTAAAACGCCTAAATTATCCATTTTTTTCTCCTTGCGCGCAACAAAAATGCCAAAAAAACTAGGCAAAACTATTGCAAAAAAGACGGTTATCGTTTATAATAAATACTTGTATAAATATTTATATTCGGCAAAGTATAAAAAGTTGCCGAAATCTACTGGAGTTTTTATGAAGAAATTATTAACTAGACTATTGGTTTGCGTTATGGCGCTCGTAATGGTAATGGGCATCGTTGGTTGTGGCGAAAGCGAGTGGGACGGAACTTCAATGAAGAAGTGGGGGGCAAAGATATCTAACGGTGGCTTTATCGCCGAAACGGAAAATTATCTTTACTTTATCAACGGCACGACTTCTAATGGTGACGACAATGAATTTGGCGTTCCCGTTAAAGGCGCTTTAATGGCTGTTGAAAAATCTTCAATTGGAACTGCTAACGTTAAAACGCAAGTAGTTGTTCCAAAACTTTTCGTTGCTTCCGATTATAACGCAGGCGTGTATATTTACGGCGACTACGTTTACTACGGTTCTCCAAGCACGGATAAAGATAACGACGGTAATATTGCAATCGGCGACTTGACTTTTGCAAGAACCAAACTTGACGGAACGGATACCAAAGAATTCTTTACGGTTAGCAGTCTTTCTGCGTCTTACAGAATTGCTGAAAAAGACGGCGTGGTTTACATCGTATACTACGACATGGCATCATCTTCTTTGAAGAGTTATAACACCAAGAGTGGTTCTTCCATCGTAATTGCAAAAACCGATTACGAAACTAAGGATAAATACGAATCTTTGAAAAACTACGCTTTCCTTGACGGTGAAGGCGTAAACGGTTTAACCGTTATTTACGAAGCAACCGTATACCAAGAAAATTATTATGAAGAAGCCGTTGACGACGACTATGCAAGAACTGAAGAAACTTTCAACAAATTATACGCTTACACCGTTGGCGACAAGATTGAAGAAGGTAACGAGTTTTACGGCAAGTGCATTCTAGACGGTGGTAAGGATAACGACGAGGACGATAAAGTTGACGAACTTGTTTATGAAATCAGTTTGGTAGACGGTGGATATTTATTCTACAAACAAACCGACCTTGACTCTAAGGAAACCGTTTATGCAGTTGAAGTTGATGGTTTTGATTTTAGCAAGAAAGTTGAAATTAAAAACGCAGACTTCTTATCTTCTAGCATTTTGATAAAATCTCTTGAAGAAATTTACACCTTGGTTGACATTCCTGTTGACAACGGTGGTGAAGAAGGCGCAACTCCATTATACGCGTTCTTGGTTAAAACTTCTTTAATTGACGACACTTTAACCAAATACGAAAGAGTTGCTAAAATCGGTTCTGGCTCAGACATGTTAGAAATTAAGGTTCACAACGGCAAACAATATTTGTATTTTGTAAACCCATCTTCTCAACTTGCAAGAGTTGAACTTTCCGTTGGCGCAGTTGAAAAGTTTAACGATTCACAAAGAATTTCTGAAAAGACGGTTGGTTCATCTTGGTATGCGCCTGAATTTATAGACATCACGACAACTACGGGTGAAGGCGCTCAAGCAGTTTCAACGACCAAGACTTACGCTATCTATCTTGACAACTCAAGCGAAGGCGCTTCATACGTTAAGATGGTGGAAATTTATAATTCAGCATTCGTTAACAACGCAGAATACGACCTAAACACGGGCATCAAGGTTGCAAGCGACGACGTTGACGACGACGGCAAAGCAGACGTTTATTATCTTGAAGGTCATTCATTGCTTGGCAAAATGATTGAAAAAGACCTAGTTAATATAGCAGTTAGCAAACTTGAAAGCCTAACCGATACTATTAAGTGGGAAGTAAAAGACGGCGTGTTAGTCGTTGGTGAAAAGGTTGTTGAAGCAAGAAATGCTTACGATAAACTTTCTGAACAAGGAAAGAAAGACTACGGTGAAGATAACCTTACCATTTTAGAATCTGCTGAAAAAGCAGTTGAGGCTATAAAGGTATTATATAAACTTGACGGTATAGTTAACTACGAATTTATGAGCGAAGCAGAACAAGCAGAGTTCAAAACGGCTTACGAACAAGCAAAAGTAGTTATGGATACTATTGATGAAATTGAAGACCAAGATATTCTAAACTTTATCGACGGCAACCTACTTTGGTCTTATTACGAAAAGGCAACCGATTTATTTGCAAAATAATAAGGAACACACGGAACTATGTTTTTAGAAGAAAAATCTAGACAAATACCCATAGTTGAAAACTACGATACGGTTGTAGTCGGTGGTGGTGTTGCAGGGGTTTCTGCAGCGCTCGCTTCTGCAAGAAACGGCGCAAAAACTTTGCTTATTGAAAGAACTTATATGCTTGGTGGTTTAGGCACGGCAGGGTTAGTTACTATATATTTACCTATTTGCGACGGTATGGGCAGGCAAGTTTCCTTTGGTATTGCCGAAGAACTTTTAAGGCTTTCTGCAGAATACGGTTATGAGCCAAACTTTCGTGCAGACGGTAGACATACGGGCAGGGCTTGGCTAGAAGAAGGTCATTCTATCGAAGAAAAAAAGAAAGACCGTTTTGACGTTCAGTATAACGGTTGCGTGTTTGCAATATTGTGTGAACAGTTGCTTATTGAAAACGGCGTTGATATTCTTTACGGAACTACCGTGTGTAGCGCAGACGTTAAAGAAGATAGAATAACGGCAGTCATTACTGAAAACAAAAGTGGAAGACAAGCGTTTACGGGTAAAAACTTTATAGACGCTTCGGGCGACGCCGACCTAGCCTTGCAAGCAGGGGCGCAAACGGCAGAATTCCAACAAGGCAACGTTCTTGCTTCTTGGTATTACGAAATGATTGACGAAAAGTTCAAACTCAACATGCTTGGCTTTGCCGATATTCCCGACAAGTATAAAACTAAAGAACAACTAGAGAACAAGGGTAAAAGATTTAAAGGGCTTGACGGAAAGGAACTTTCTTCTATGATGGTTCAATCACACGCCACCTTGTTGCAAGACTTTTTGAAAAAGGGTGGGGTGTCTAAAGAACACGCCCTAGCGCAAATGGCAACCATTCCACAAGTTAGAATGACTAGAAGAATCGAAGGCAAAATAGTTCTAGACGACGAACCATTTAAACCTTACGACGATAGCGTTGGTCTAATTAGTAATTGGAGAAGCGCAGGTCCTGTTTTTGAAGTTCCTTACGGCTCTTTGATTAGCAAAAATATTAAAAACCTATCGGCTTGTGGAAGATGTATATCCGTAACCGATACCATGTGGGAACTTTCACGCGTAATACCATGTTGCGCAGTTACGGGTGAAGCAGTTGGAACGGCTTCTGCAATGTTTGACGATTTCCATTCGGCAGACGTTAACGCATTGCAACAAAGACTAAAGAAAAACGGAGTTAAGATTAAATACGACGAGCTTGAGCCTTTGTGTTAAAACTATATAAAGCATACTCAAACCGCCGAAAATCAAGGCGGTTTTGTTTTTAACCTAAACGAAAGTGTTAACGTTTGGGGCAATAACTAAAAATAAAAGGAGATTGTATGGAATACGTATTACAAACTAACGACCTTTGCATGAAATACGGTGGAAAGTTAGTTCTAAACAACGTAAATATAAACGTTGGCAAGGGCGACATATACGGTTTCGTTGGGGAAAACGGCTCTGGCAAAACAACGGTTATACGTTTAATTTGTGGTTTAATTTTTCCAGAGAGTGGCACTTTTAAACTTTTTGATATAGACCAAAAAGATAAGGCGATTTATCAAGTTCGCAAAAAACTTGGGGCAATAGTAGAGTCGCCGTCAGTTTATCAAAACTTTTCTGCATACGATAACCTAAAAATGCAATGCAACATCTTAAATATTAACGATGACGAAAAGATTAAAAGGGCGCTAGAAGACGTTGGGCTTTACGAACTCTATTCAGACAAGAAAAAAGCCGGAAACTTTTCGCTAGGCATGCGTCAACGCCTAGGTATTGCAATGGCGCTTTTGGGCGAGCCGGAGTTTTTAATTTTAGACGAACCTATGAACGGTTTAGACCCTGCTGGAATAGTTGGAATTAGAGAACTTATCATAAGGCTAAATAGAGAAAAGGGTATTACCTTTATGATTTCTTCGCATATTCTTAACGAACTTTCTTTAGTTGCAACCAAATACGGAATAATTTCTAAAGGCAAAATTATAAAAGAAATAACGGCAAAACAGTTAAAGCACGAATGCAGACCTTCAACCTTTATTTCAACGGATAACGTATCGGATTTGTATCAAACGTTGGCAGGTGTAGTTGCAGAGCAAGACTTGCACGTTACGCCAAACGGCATAAAAGTTTATGGCGACGTGGACTTAAATCAAATCTTAAAAACGGTTATCGACGGTGGTGTTAAAATCCTTGGCGTAAACTGTAATCAAACTAGCATAGAAGATTATTATCTATCGGTTATTGGGGGTGCTAACAATGATTAACCTTATAAAAACCGACACAAAACGAATATTAAAAGACAAACTATTTTTGGTGGTATGTATAATTGCCCTTTGCCTTTCGGTGTTTATGCCACTCCTTTATAAAGCAATGTTTTCCGGTATGGAAGTGGTGGAAGAAGATATGTTTGCCGAAATGTTTATGATTAGTGGAAAGTCGCTATTTTTCGATAGTTTTTCGGCAGGGAATAATATGGGTTTAATAGCGCCCGTGTTTATTGCAATAATTATTTGCAAAGATTTTAGCCAAGGCACTATAAGAAACAAAATTATTTGTGGGAAAACAAGGATTCAAATATTCTTATCTTTATTCGCAAGTTGCTTTATCGTTTTGTTTGGGGTAATATTAGCGCATGCGCTTGTAACCCTTGGAATTTCTTGCTTGCTTTTCGGCTACCAAGCAACTCCGTTTACTTTTGCAGATTTTGGATATCTTGTTTTATCCATTCTATTTGAATTGCTAGTATACCTATGTATGAGCGCAGTAATAACGTTAATTTGCACCTTCTTCCGTAATATTGGTAGTTGTATCGTGCTGGTGGTTGCAATCAATTTAGTATTTGCTCTAATAGACGGTATACTAATGATAGGCGCTGCAGTAACCACAAACCAAGCAACGGCAAGCGTTTTGGAATTCTTTAGTAAGATAAATATTTACGGAACGTCTTTCCCAATAGCAAAGGGCGTTGTCTACGGCTTAAGTGATATATTGTATATACTTGGCGCTACTATTTTTGGAACGGCAACTTGCCTAACGCTAGGAGTTCTTAGTTTTAGAAAGAAAAACTTAAAGTAAAATAAAAGTTAATGAAAAACCACTTTGTAAAGTGGTTTTTTTATTGTAAAAACTATTTTTGCAAATTCTTAAAACTAATAGTAACTTGAAAAAAGATTGAAAAAATTTTATTCACTCTATTGTAAAAATATATAAAATGTGGTAGAATGATTACGTAGTGAAAATTTTGTCGTCTTTTGTAGATTAAGGCGTCTTGCTTAGGATAAAAGGATTGTTTATGACCGATTATAGTAACGTAGAAGTTTTCAACAACAAAATCAAAAGGGTTGTAATAACTGAAGAAGAAATTAAAGCTGCCATTAAAAAAGCCGGCAAAGAGATAAGCGACAGTTACGACGGTCGCCCAATCTTGCTTGTCAGCGTGCTTAAGGGCGCTTTTGTTTTTATGTCTGATTTGTGTAGAGCGATAACCGTTCCTTGTGAAATTGGTTTTATGTGCGCAAAAAGTTATTATCAAGGCACTAGTTCGTCAGGCATGGTTAATATAACTATGGATTTAGATAGGGATATTAAAGATTACCACGTTATTATAGTAGAAGATATTATTGATACGGGCAGAACGCTTAAGGATATATATAATCTTCTAAAACAAAGAAATCCATTATCTTTGCGTGTAGTAACCTTGCTAGATAAACCCGATAGGCGTGTGGTAGATTTTACCCCCGATATGGCGCTATTTACTATTCCAGATTTCTTCGTAATAGGCTACGGGCTAGACTGCGCAGAGTATTTTAGAAATTTACCTTACATAGCAGAATTTAATCAAGACTAATTTTTTAGGGGAGTGTGAACCCTAAAAACCCAAACAAAGGCAACTATATATAATAATGTTTAAAAAGAGCCATGGCTCTTGTGCGTTTTTGCAAAACGCACGTAAAGTTTAGTTGCAAATTGCCAATAGGCAAAAGTTCTAGGATATATAGCCGAAAGGCTTATATTATAAAAAATTTTTTATAAGGAGATTTTTGTCATGGAAAAATCTAAAAACGTTTCTGGCTTTGGCAAAGCATTAGGTCTAAAACCTGATACCAGCGTAAAAACAGAAATAATTGCGGGTATTACCACTTTCTTTGCAATGTGCTACATCATCTTGGTAAACCCTAACCAGATTATTGGTTTCACCTTCGAGAACCCAATTCTTGCAGGTCCAATCTGGAATGCTGTTTACGTTGGAACAATTGCTTCTGCAGTAATTGGAACATTGCTCTATGCTTTCCTAGCTAAAAAACCATTTGCACAAGCATCTGGTATGGGTCTAAACTCATTCTTCTTCGTATCATTCATTCTCCCTGCTGTTATCAGTGGTGGCGACGTTGCTACGAATTACGGCGCAGGTTTAGTTGTTATTCTTATTTCTGGTTTAATTTTCTTAATTTTATCAGTAACCGGATTGAGAAGTTACATTGCTAAGTCTTTACCAGATTGCTTAAAGAAAGCAATCCCTGCAGGTATCGGCTTGTTCATTGCATTCCTTGGTCTTAAGGGCTCAGGAATGGTTGTTGCAAACCAATACACCTTTGTTGCTTTGGCAGACTTAACCAAGTGGTCTTTAGTTGGCCCTGTTCTTGCTGCGTTCTTAGGTTTAATTTCCATCGTTATATTCAACAAAGTTGGTTGTGGTTGGATGAAAAAGGCTTCAATCGTATTAGGAATTTTAATTTCAAGCGTATTGTTCTATCTATTCACTTGGACTGCTCCTGAATTCAACTTCTCTCAAATCGGTCAATCTTTCAAAGATTTCGGCGAATACGGTTTCTCAGTATTCAAGGGTGCAAGTTGGGCGGCTGCATTTGACGGTGTAACCATCGGTTCAATCTTCTCTGTTATCATTTTAGTTATCACTTTCTGCTTAGTAGATATGTTCGATACTATCGGCACACTTTACGGTGCATCTGCTCAAGCAGGTATGCTTGACAAAAACGGCGACCCAGAAAACATTGAAAAATGTATGCTTTGCGACTCTATCGCAACTTGCGCAGGCGCAATGGTTGGAACTTCAACCGTTACGACCTTCGTTGAATCTGCATCAGGCGTTGCTGAAGGTGGTAGAACAGGTTTAACTGCTATGGTTACTGCAGGCTTATTCCTAATTTGCTTATTCTTATCTCCACTTGCAAGCATTATCCCTGCAATCGCTACTGCACCTGCTCTTATCTACGTAGGCGTTCTTATGCTTAAGAACTTTAAGGCTATTGATATGGAAGACTTGTCTAGCGCAGTTCCTGCATTCTTAACCTTAATCTTAATGCCACTAACCTATTCTATTTCAAACGGTATAGCAGTTGGCGCAATCGCATACGTTCTTATCAGACTTTGCACCGGTAAGTATAGCAAGAAAGATATCGTAGTAACCGTTATCGCATTACTCTTTATCTTAAGATATGCTTTCGTTAACACCCTATAATATAGGTTAAAATTAAAAGTAAAAAGGGAAGAATTTTTCTTCCCTTTTTTTATTTTTCTTGTCAAAACGTATAAATATTAATCAGTCGTTTATTGCCCTGTAGCCTATTTTATATCTTCCACCAAAAAAAGTATTTACAAACCTATAAAAAAGTGTTAAAATATACTATATTATTTTATTTATAAATAAAAATCGACTATTGATTTTTGATTAATATTTATTAGGTAAAATATAAAGGTAAAAGAAGGTATAATATGCCACAAGTGGTTGCAATTATTTTATGGGTATTGCTAGGGTTAATATCCTTGCCAATAGCGTATATTTTATTCGGGTGTGTTTGCGCCCTATTCGTCAACCGTAAAAAGCAGTATACCAAACACAACGGGTTTTATAGATTTTTACTAAATAGTATTACTATTATGGTGCTATTTGTTTTAAGAGTTAAAATCCACGTTACGGGCAGAGAGCATTTGCCCGAAGGTAGGTTTTTACTAGCAAGCAACCACCGTTCTAACTACGACCCTATCGTTACTTGGGCAGTATTACGTAAACAAAACCTTGCATTCGTATCAAAACCATCAAACTTTAAAATTCCTTTCTTCGGTTGGATAGCAAGAAGGTGTTGCTTTATGGCGATTGACCGTGAAAACGCACGCAACGCAATAACAACGCTTAACACGGCAAGTCAATTAATAATTGATAATCAAACGTCGGTTGCCGTTTATCCAGAAGGGACTAGAAGCAAAACGGGTGAACTTTTGCCTTTCCACAATATGATGTTCCGTATTGCGCAAAAATCAAAAGTTCCAATCGTGGTAATGACGGTTTGTGGAACGGAAAAGATAAGAAAGCGCACACCTTGGCGCAGAACTCACGTTTACATAAATATTTTAGGCACTATCCCAGCAGAAGAAGTTTTATCTAAACATACCTCTGAACTTGGTGAGCAAATATATCAACAAATGACGGATTCGTTAAAATAATCCATTGGAGCACTAATGAAGTATTATGCACTTTTTAACCCTATTGCAGGTAACAATAAGGGGGAAGAACAAGCAAAAACTTTAACAAAGTTTTACGATGAGAGCGCAATAGAGTTTGTTGACCTTACAACCATTGAAAGTTATGCAGACTTTATTGCAAAATTAAATGATGACGACGCTATAGTCGTTTGTGGTGGCGACGGCACTTTGAATAGGTTTATCAACCAAACCGTAGGCATTGAAATAAAGCAAAACCTTTTATATTATGCTTGTGGCACGGGTAACGACTTTTATAAGGAAGTGGGAAGTGAAGACAATTCACCCATAGACCTAAAGCCGTATATAAAAAATCTTCCAACCGTAACGATAAACGGCAAGCAATATAAGTTTATTAACGGCGTTGGTTTTGGTATTGACGGGTATTGTTGCGAAAAAGGCGACGAACTTCGTGAAAAAAAGGCTAAAAAAATCAACTATACTGCTATTGCTATAAAGGGGTGCTTTTTTCATTATAAAAAATGCAAGGCAACGGTTATAGTTGACGGGGTGGAATACAATTTCAAACACGTTTGGCTTGCGCCTGCTATGTTTGGTAAGTATTACGGGGGTGGAATGATTCCCACACCACACCAAGTTAGAAATTCTGATAAAATTTCCGTATTGGTTTTCCATTGCTTTAGCAAAATTAAAACCCTTTTGATTTTTTCTAAAATCTTCAAGGGCGAACATATAAAACACAAGAAAAATATTTTTGAACTTTCTGGAAAGAACATTACCGTTAAATTTGACAAGCCACGCAGTTTGCAAATTGACGGTGAAACCATTAAAAACGTAACCGAATATTCTGCAACAGTATAATGAATAAGGTTAGACTTTGAAGGAGGCTTTGATGGACAGAATTGAAAATTTAATAGTGGTCATACCTGCGTATGAGCCCCCAAAAGAGTTTATTGAGTATGCCAAACAAGTTTCGGCTTTGGCAAAGTGTTTGGTGGTTGTAAACGACGGTAGTAACGAAAATTTTAACTACGTTTTCGATGAAATTGCTAAACTAGACAACGTAGCCTATATTACCTATCCCGAAAATCACGGTAAGGGCTACGCCCTTAAAAAAGCGTTCAAGTTTTGTGAAGATAATTTTGACAAAACGGATATCGTTGTAACAGCCGACTGCGACGGGCAACACAGGGTAAAGGACATTACTAACGTTTATAAGGCAACTTTAGATAATCTTGACGCTTTAGTTTTGGGTTCAAGAGATTTTAATAAGGAAAACGTTCCTAAACGTAGTAAGGCAGGTAACACTAATATTAGAAGAATGTTTAAGTTCTTCTACGGCGTAAAAGTTTACGACGCTCAAACGGGGCTTCGTGGCTTTAGCGTGCAAACTGCAGGCATCTTTTTAGGTATAAAAGGCGACAGGTTTGAATACGAAATGAGTATGCTTATCTATGCAAAAAAACATCGCATAGATATTTTAGAAACACCTATCGACACCGTTTATCCCGACGACCCAAAGGACCACGTTTCCCACTTTAAAACGTTTAGCGATAGCGCTAAAGTAGTTGGCGTGGTGCTAAAGAATATGTTTGCGCTTCGTGGACTATTTTACATAATAGTTTCGGCAATTTCTGCCATACTAGACTTTGGCATTTATTGGCTACTTAAAAGTTATCTAAACGTTGGCCCAACGGCAGTAAATATCTTGATTGCTACTTGCACGGCAAGGGTGTCGTCGTCAATCGTTAACTTTATACTTAATTATAAATACGTGTTTAACGGCGTTTCCAAGAAGTCTATTTACCGATATTATATATTGTGGTTGTGCCAATTAGGCGCTTCATACGGTTTAGCGTATCTGTTTGGAACGGTTATTGGTTGGGACTTAACTCTTTGGGGATTAGACGTTCCTATATACAAAATCGTTTGCGACTTATTCCTAGCAATAATTAGTTATAAAATTCAAGACAAGTGGGTGTTCAAAAAACCACGCAAAGGCTTCTACGGTCCAATCGGTAGGGGCGCTAAAAAGATTATGCGTGTTTTCAAAAGGAAATACCGTTGCAACGTTATTCGCCCAAATCAACCTACCGTATACGTTAGCAGACACTTAAATATGCATGCGCAATTTACAACGTTAGTTTGGTTTGATTTTGACGTTCACCCAATGAGTTTGAACGTATTTTTAGATGAAAAACTTTGTTATCGTCAGTTTGCCGACTATACCTTTACGGCAAGAAAGGGCAAAAAGCCAAAGAAACATAACTTTAAAGCGTGGGTGTGCAGTAGAGTAGTGCCTAAAGTTGTAAGGTCGCTTGGCGCAATCCCCGTTTACCGTCATTCGGCAGGGGCGCTAACCACCTTTAAGTCTTCAATGAAGTATTTGCTAAACGGTGAAAGTATAGTCGTTTACGTAGACGTTGACTATACTGCAAAGCAAGACGTGGTAAGCGAAATTTACAAAGGATTTTTCCGTCTTGGTGAAATGTATAAGAAAAAGACGGGGGAAAGTTTACGTTTCGTGCCTTTATACATCAACGATAAAGATAGAACGATAAACGCTTGCGACTACGTTTATTGCGATAACTTTAAAGAACAAGTAAATCAAGTTAGTGATTACGTTAAACATGCTATAAACGGTGTAGAAGCAGAACCATCTAAACAAGGCTCTGTTTCAATCTCTGAATAATTTTTGAAACATCGCCTAAAATAAAAACCTATACCCACCAAATCGGTGGGTATTATTTTTTTATATAACCCTTATGAGTTAATTCACTTGAAAAATCCTTTCAAAGAGTGTATACTATTAATATAGAACAACATTCATAGGTGGAAATATGAACGTTTTGCATATGAAATACGCAGTAGAAGTTGCTAATGCAGGTTCAATGAACAAAGCCAGCGAACAATTATATATTGCGCAACCAAATTTAAGTAGGGCGATTAAAGAGTTGGAAAACGACCTTGGTATAGCCATTTTTGAAAGGTCGTCAAAAGGCATAAGTTTAACCCCCGAAGGCAGAGAGTTTATAGGCTATGCTAAAAAGATACTTTCGGAAATCGACGAAGTAGAATATATGTATAAGCATAGGTTTGAAGTAAAGCACAAATTTTCCATTTCCGTTCCACGCGCGTGCTATATTTCAGACGCTTTTGCAAGTTTTAGTAAGCGCTTGCTAAAAAAGGATACCGAAGTTTTTTATCACGAAACTAATTCCTTAAACGCAATAAATAACATTTTACAACAAGATTATAAACTTGCAATTATTCGTTATGCAAGGTCGTATCATAAATACTTTACTTCCATGTTTGACGAAAAGGACTTGCAATGGCAACCCGTTGCAGAGTTTAATTATAGTTTGATTATGCATAAGGATTGCCCACTTGCTTCCAAGCCTGAAATTAACCTTTCCGATTTATCCGACTATATAGAAATTGCTAGGGCAGACCAATTCGTTCCGTCCCTTCCACTATCAACGGTAAAACAAGAGGAACTTGACCAAAACATTTCAAGGCGTATCTTCGTGTTTGAACGTGCTAGCCAATTCGACTTGCTTTCTAAAAACAATCAAACGTTTATGTGGGTTTCGCTTGTTCCTAAAGACGTGCTAGAAAGATACAACCTTGTAAATAGACGTTGCAATACCGAAGCAAGGGTTTATAGAGACGTGCTTGTGTATAAAAAGGATTACCAACTATCAGAAATGGACCACGCATTTGTTGAAGAACTTAAAAAAGCAATCCAAATGCACAAAGGCGTAATAGATTAATTGATTTAACTTTAGCAAAATTATTAAAAAACGGATGCGTTTGCATCCGTTTTTGTGTTTTTCTTAAAATTTTATTTTACAAAATTCATAAGTTTTTCGGCGTCGAGTTTATCGTAGTTTTTGATAAATTTTGCAAGTTCTGTTGCAATTATTTTTGCGCCACCAATATCGTCGCTTTCCACGTTTAATGGAAGAAGTGGGTCGTGTAAACTCATTCTTAGCAAGAACCAACCGTTGCCGTGTTCTTTATCAAGGTTAACTCTAATGCCTTCGTAATTAGAAGGCGCTATCGTCCAACCCGTTTGTGTTTTAGCGTATTCGGTGAGTTCGTCTATTACCTTTAATCCGTATTCCTTAAAGTCTTCAAGCAAAATATTCATTCTAAATTCCACACTTTCTTTTGGTTCTTTAAGGTCTGCAATTATGGATTCTAAAGTGTAGCCTTGTTTTTTGCCTTTGGCAAGTTCTATTAAAAGTTTGGTAACTAGATATGCGCCGTCGTCTAGGAAATAATTTTCCTTTAATGCGCCGTGCCCAGAAGTTTCTATTGCAAGTTGACTATCTTGACCAAGGTTGTTAAGGCGAATAGATTCGTTTATAACGTTTCTATATCCACGCTTAAATCTATGGTGAATACCACCCTTACTTTCGATAAATTCTTTTAAGCCCGTGCTAGTTATACTGTCGGTTACGATTGTGGTGTTTGGGTGTTCTTTAAGTAGTATTGCAGAAAGCATTGCTATAATACGGTTACGGTTGAGTTCAGAGCCATCGGATAATACTGCGCCTGCTCTGTCAACGTCGGTATCAAAGATTATACCAAAGTCGGCGTTAACTTCCTTTACAGCGTCGGTAATGCTTTTCATTGCGTCTTTATCTTCGGGGTTAGGAATGTGGTTAGGGAAACTTCCGTCAGGCTCTAAAAACCTACTTCCGAAAGTGTCTGCGCCAAGTGGTTTTAACACTTTATCAACGAAGAACCCACCTGCGCCGTTGCCTGCGTCAACAACGATTTTAAAACCTTCAAGTGGTTTTTCTTCACCCGTTTGCGCTTGGATTTTATCGGTAAGAATTTTTGAATATGCGTTCATAAACTCCCCTTGTTCTAGTTTGCCACAAGGTAAACCACTCTTTTTATCACTGCTTGCAAGGGTAAGAATTTCTTTTATGTCAGCCTTTTCTAGACCACCGTCTTTAGTAAAAAACTTGAAGCCGTTACGGTTAAATGGTAGGTGGCTTGCAGTTATCATAACCGTTCCGTCAAATTCATAGCCTTTCGTTACGCACGCCATAAACATTGCAGGTGTGCTTGCCATTCCAAAGTCGGTAACGTGTAAGCCTTGTTCTACCATAGAAGAACAAATATAATTGCATAAGGTTTGACCACTCAAACGTGAATCTCTACCAACTGCAACTCTAACCCCTTGCTTTTTGCCAAGTTTATTCATAAGCCAAAGGGCAAAACCCCTACCAATATCTAAACATGCTTGCTCAGTAAGATTAACGTGTTGACCTTCTATGCCTTCTAGGGCAACGCCCCTTATATCACTACCATTTTGAAGTTTAAAGTAATCCATAATTTCACCAAATTCCTTTTTGTATTTTGATTATATCATATTTTGTTTGCGCTTTCAATAAAAACGGTTATTATTAGTAAAAAACCTTAAAAACTTAACAAAAAAAGCAAGGCAAAAGCCTTGCTTTTTTTAACGATTAATTTAAGTTAAGCGTTTATTATCTTTGAACTCTGCCACTAGCGTCGCCACCGGCAAGGGTTTCAACTTCCTTAACGCTAACCATATTGTAGTCGCCCTCAATAGAGTGCTTTAAGCAACTTGCAGCAACTGCAAATTCAATGGTCTTTTGCGCGTCGAATCCAGAAAGAAGTGAATAGATAAGTCCACCACCAAAACTGTCGCCACCACCAACTCTATCAACGATATGCATTGCATATTTCTTTGAGAAATACGCTTTGCCGTCGGTATAGAGCATTGCAGACCAATTATTGTCGTTTGCAGATAAACTCTCTCTCAAGGTGATTGCAACGCCCTTAAAGCCGAATTTTTCGGTTAGTTTTTGAGCAACTGAAATATATCCTTCGTGGTTAAGTTTACCAGAGTAAATGTCTGTGCCGTCTGCTTCGATACCGAAAACGTCTTTAGCGTCTTCTTCGTTAGCGATGCAGTAGTCAACGTATTTACATAGTTCGCCCATAACCTTGCCAGCCTTTTCTTTGCTCCATAATTTTTTACGGAAGTTAAGGTCGGTTGAAATGGTTATGCCACGTTTTTTTGCTTCTTTACAAGCCTTTAGGGTGATTTCGGCAACGCTGTCTGAAAGGGCAGGGGTAATTCCCGTCCAATGGAACCATTCCACGCCGTCGAAAATCTTTTCCCAATCAAAGTCATCTTCTTTAGCAGTTGCGATAGAAGAATTTGCTCTATCGTATATAACCTTACTTGGGCGTTGAGAAGCGCCCTTTTCGCAGTAGTAAATACCAACTCTATCGCCACCACGAACGATTTTAGAAGTGTTTACACCAAACTTTCTTAAAGAGTTAATAGCCATTTGACCGATTTCGTGGTCGGGAAGTTTTGAAACGAATTGAGCGTCGAAACCATAGTTTGCAAGGGAAACTGCAACGTTTGCTTCTGCGCCACCAAAGGTTGCTTCAAACTTGTCGCTTTGAACGAATCTTAAATAATTTTCAGGAGCGAGTCTTAACATCAACTCGCCAAATGTTACAACTTTTTTCATAATAATGCTAATGCCTCCTTACAAGTAGCGACGATGTCGCCCTTCATCATAAAACTACCACCAACGGCGTAGATTTTATCAAATTCCATAAATTCTTTAAGGTTAGTTAAATCAACCCCACCCGTTGGGATAAACTTGATTTGTGGGAATGGTGCAGAAAGCGCTTTTAACGCCTTTAAGCCACCGTAAACGTTTGCAGGGAAGAACTTAACTACGTTGATGCCAAGTTCTAGCGCTTGCATAATTTCGGTAGGGGTAACGCACCCTGGGAAATACTGAACGCCTGCTTTTTTGCATACTTTTGCAACGTCAGCGGAAAGACCAGGTGAAACGATAAATTTTGCGCCTGCCTTTAATGCGTCTTTGCATTGTTTAGCATTGATAACCGTGCCAGCGCCAACGTTCATGTTAGGGAATTCTTTTACTGCAAGAGCGATTGCTTCTTTAGCGCAAGCCGTTCTGAAAGTAATTTCAGCGCAGTTGATTCCACCTTCTTGTAACGCTTTTAGGGTAGGAACGGTGTCTTCTAGGTTTTTGATTACTACTACGGGAATAAGTTTATCCATATTTATTTAACTCCTAAATATTTTATCGAATTATTATAAGAAATATCTTCAACGACCTTGCCAACTAACGCAATATCGTTTGTCATTTCGCCCTTTTCCATCATATTGCCAAGGTAGTTGCAGAGTATTCTTCTAAAGTAGTGGTGGCGTGGATAGGAAAGAAGTGAACGGCTGTCGGTAAGCATACCAACGAATACTGCGATATGACCTGTTGCAGTAAGGTCTTCAAGGTGTTTTTCCATACCAACCTTGTTATCCAAGAACCACCAAGCAGGGCCGTATTGCATTTTGCCGTTGGCTTCGTCAGATTGGAAAGAACCGATAAGCGTCATAATTTCTGCGTTCATTTTTGGGTTAAGGTTAAACACGATAGTCTTTGGCAAACTGTCTTCGCTATTTAATCTGTCGAAAAGTCTGCTCATACAACTAATGCTATTGGTATCAGAAATACTATCAAAGCCCGTGTCTAAACCAAGTTTAGCAAGCATTTTAGCGTTGTTATTACGCATTGCGCCAACGTGAAGTTCGGTTGCAATATGATATTTTGCGTATAACTTAAATAGGAAATAGGTAAAGTAGCCTTTGAAAGCGTCTGCTTGTTCTACCGTTACGCCCTTGCCAGCCAAAACGCTTTTAAGCGCTAGGTCTGCTTGAGATTTTTCTGCTATTGGAAGAATTTTTTCTAGCGCAACGTCTGCGGCAGTAGTTCCAACCTTGATAAATTCGTTAAGGCGAATTTCTATTGCCTTTTCCAAATCGTTTATATCGTTAATTTTATGAGTTAAACCTTCTAAAATTTTGATATAGTCGCAATAAGGCGTTGCTTCTATGTTCATAATCTTGTCTGCTCTAAACGCAGGAATTACTTTGAACTTATAGTCTTTTTTTGCGATTTTTTCAAAGGTAGTTAAATCGTCAAAAATTTCGTTAGTGGTAAATAGGTGGGTAACGTTAGACTTCTCTATTAAACTTTGTGGGGTAATGTGGTTTAGCGCAATGTAGTCGTTACACCAATTCCAAATAAGTTCAGCGTTTTCTTCGTTGATTTCAATTTCACAGTTGAAAAACTCTTTTAGTTCTACTTGTGACCAATGATATAATGGGTTACCGAACGCCGTGCCTAAAACCTTGCAATATGCTAGGAATTTTTCTTTATTAGACTTGTCGCCCGTGATATAGTCTTCGTTGATGCCGTAATTTCTCATAAGTCTCCACTTGTAGTGGTCGCCCTTTAGCCAAATTTCAAAAACGTCAGAAAACTCTGCGTTTTCTAAAAGTTGTTTTTCGGGAAGATGACAATGGTAGTCGAATATAGGCATATTCTTTGCATAGTCAAAATAAAGTTTTTCAGCAGTTTTGTTAGTCAACAAAAAATTATCTTTAATATAACTCATATTTCCACCTTAAATTATAGGGTAACACCCGTTTTATAGAATGCAATTTCTCTAACGTCTTCACTCTTACACTTGTATTCGCCGTTAGCAGTTTTAATAAGAAGGTCAAAAAGTTCTTCTTCGTTCATTGGGTAGGCGTTAAAATCTATCCAATTATCCTTAAATGAAGATAGGCGATTGTTCGTTGCAATCTTCATAGTAGGAACAAACGTTGAGAACGGCGTGCCACGACCGGTAGTAAATAACACCACTTGACAACCACTGCTTGCAAGGGCAGTAGAAGCAATAAGGTCGTTACCCGGAGCGTTAAGTGTGGAAACACCTTGCTTTTTAACCATTTCGCCGTAATCTAAAACGTCAACTATTTTGGTAGTGCCTGCCTTTTCAATACAGCCAAGGCTCTTTTCTTCCAAAGTGGTAATGCCACCTTTTTTGTTGCCTGGGCTTGGATTTTCGTAAACGGGGAAGCCGTTTTTAGTATAAAACGCCTTAAAGTCTACTATCATCTTTTTATACTTTTCAAAAATTTCTTGGCTTTCGCATTTATTCATTAATAGTTGTTCTGCGCCGAACATTTCAGGAACTTCGGTTAGGATTGCGCTTCCACCAAAGGAAACGATTTTGTCGGAAATTTTGCCAACTAGTGGGTTAGCAGTAAGACCGGAATATCCGTCGCTACCACCACATTTTAAGCCGATACATAATTCTGAAAGTGGAACGAGTTCACGTTTTGCGTCTTTATATTCATCGGCAAACTTCTTTATAATTTCTAAACCGTATTGGACGTCGTCTTCCACTTCTTGAGTATTAAAATAAGCAATATTAGTGCGATTATATGGCGCTAAATACTTTTTAATTCCGTCAAGACCGTTGTTTTCGCAACCAAGACCAACAAACAATACTGCGCTAGCGTTAGGATTAAGCGCGATAGAGCAAAGTAGTTTTTTAATGTTTTCGTTATCTTCGCCAAGTTGACTACAACCAAATTGATGGGTGAGCGCAAAAATGCCGTCGATAGAACCCGTAACGTATTTTTGAGCAAGTTTTTCAATGCGCATACAAACGTTATTAACGCAACCAACGGTAGGGATTATATAAATTTCATTTCTAATACCTGCTCTACCGTAAGCACGCTTGAAGCCCTTAAAAAAGCCTTCTTTAATTTGTGGCGAAATTATTTCTGGATTATAAGAATACTCAAAATTTTCGTCTAGGTGAGATTTAACGTTATGGGTATGCACCCAATCGCCCTTTTTAATATCGCAAGTAGCCCTACCGATTACTTGACCGTATTTAATAACCGTTTCCCCTAAAGCAATGTCTTTAAGGGCGAACTTATGACCTGCAGGAATCTTATCGTCGCCAACAAGATTTATTCCCACGTTGTCCTTTTCGTTTATAATAACCGTATTTTTCATAGAAGATTTTTTCCTTGCTTAATTGCAATAAGGTTTTGTTCAACGGCTTTAGCAAAGCCTTCGTAAGAAGTTAAGTCTTCGCCCCAAACGTTAACGTCTTTCATAAAGTCGATAGCGCTTCCACCGTTAGCAAAGAATTCTAGGTATGGAAGGTCGTCTTTAAATTCCACTTCTTTGTGTGGAAGAACAGCCTTAAACACGTCGCCGTCCTTTTTAAGTGAAGTGTAAACTGCCATTAAGTAAGAAAAACCAATAGTCATATTAGGCGCAATTTTGCCGTGTGCTTTATAGTAATCCTTAAAACTTGGCAAATCTCTTGCTTTCCACTTGGAAATACTGTTTAGCGAAATACTAATTAATTGGTGGTTAAGGTATGGGTTAGAAAATCTTTCTCTAATACTGTCTGCAAAAACGGTAGTAGCAGAAATATCGTCGGAAACGAAAGGAACTATTTCTTCAGCCAAAGTATCGTTTAAGAATTTAACTAACTTTGCGTCTTCCATACAATCGTAAACGGTTTCAGCGCCAAGCCACATGCCAGCGCAAACTATATTGGTATGGCTTCCGTTAAGAACACGAACTTTACGTTTTTTGTAGTAGCCGATATTTTCGGTTAAAACAACTTCTATGTTATGAACGCCTTCTTTAACGTATTTAGCAATGTCGCCCTTCTTTTCCACAGCCCAAAGACCAAAAGGTTCGCCAATGGAAAATAGTTCGTCTTTTTTGCCAAGAAGTTTTTCAATATGAGCAACGTCTTCTGGAGTTTTTGGATATCCAGAAACTATTCTATCAACTAGGGTATTGCAGAAGTAAACTTTAGAATCAATCCAATTTTCAAATTCCGAAGATAAATTCCAAAGTTTTATATACTTTTTAACGCAGTCGTATAAAGCGTCTGCATTATTATCTATAAGTTCAACGGGTAAAAGGTATAAATCGCCCGACTTGTCGCCAAGCGTATTAAAACGGTGAAGTAATAATTTGGTTAATTTTGCAGGGTAGGTGATTTCAAAAAGCCCTTCGATTTTATCGTTACCGTTGTAACAGATACCTGCTTCGGTAGTATTGGAAACGATAATTTTTAGTTCTTCGTCTGCAAAGCAAGCGCAAATTTTATCGTATTCTTCAAGGTCTAAAACGCTGTTTAGAACGTCAACCTTGTAAGAGTCTTCAACGGGTTTGCCGTCTTTAACTCCACGAAGAATAATGTGGTATTTGTTGTTTTGCTTTTTAAATCTTTCCAAAGAACCAAAAGTAATTGGCTTTACGATATCAACCGAATAATCGCCACCTTCTTTATTAAGGGTGTCAAAGTATAGGTCCACGAAAGTTCTTAAAAAGTTGCCTTCACCAAATTGTAAAATTTTAGTCATAAAAACTCCTTTTACTTTAACCGTTGTTTTTTTGTTAAAGTTATTTTTACTAAGGTCTATAAACCTTAAGTTTATCTGAAACTATTTTCACTTCAAAAGGAATATTTTCGTAAAGTTCGCCGTCAACGTTCACCGTGTAGGGGGCAACGGGCGAAATTTTAATGCTTTCAACTAAAGAGTGTTCCGTTTGTTTAACGTTTAAGATTTTTCCTCTTTTAAGTTTTAAAAAGGTAGGAATTATTTTTAGGCGTGGCTTAATTTCACGCACAATCAAAAAGTCAAGTTTTTTATCAGTAGGGTCTGCCGGTGGGCAAATGGGAATTCCACCACCGTATCTATATCCGTTCGCTATACAAGCGATAAAAGAACGATAATTTTCTTTTTTGCCGTTAAATTCTGCGTCAAAGTCTATGTAGTCAAAGTTAAATAAGGTTTTAATTAGGCAAGAAGTATACGCCCACTTGGTTTTTTTCTTTTTTGCGGCGTATCTTCTAAGCACGTCAACGTCAATTCCCGTGCCGATAATGTTAAGCCCACGAACGGTCGGCATTTGCATAAAGTCGGTAAACTTAGCCGTTCCGTCAAGAATAATTTTTAACGCTTCAACGGGGTCGCTAGGTAGTTTTATAGAAGTAGCAAAATCGTTGCCCGTTCCACAAGGTATAATTCCAAGATTTACCTTTTCAAAATTAGAAAAACCGTTTATAACTTCATGCAAAGTTCCGTCGCCCCCGACAACTACTATATCGGTAGCGCCAGACTCAATAAGTGTTTTCGTTAGGGTGGTTGCTTGCCCTGCAGAGTCGGTTTTATGAAAGGCGTAAGAAAGTTGCCTTTCTTGTAAAAGCGCTTCTAGTTTGAGCAAGATTTTGGAAAATTTTTTTTCCTTTTTTCCACCTGCTTTTGGGTTAATTATAAAGTCAAGCATAAATTCCTTTGTTTATATTAAATTCTACTACAAAAAAATAAAAAATTCAAGGGTAAAAACCACAAAGGGTAATAACATTTTGATATAACTATAGTAGGTCAATATATTGATATATTTTTTATTTTGTAAAAAGCGTTATTTTAGGCTTCCACCGGCAAAGCCTTCGTAGTCTTCAAAGAAGAATTCTGCGCGCTTATGAGATAGTATTGCAATCTTATCCCTGTCAAAGGAAAGGTTCATTATAAAGTTGCCCATTGAAGTATCAATCACGTAACATCTAAGTAGAAGTTGTTTTTCTTCAATCCATTCGGCAACGGCTATGCAATCGTGTTCTCTGCCCGACGGCTTGCCACGTTTAACGTCGTAGTAATGCGTTTCGGGGAAGGTTGATTTATAGTAATCGCCAACTCCTGCTTTAATAACCTTTTGCCCACGTGCGTTTTTGTAGGTGATTTCCAAAAGGTCGTTCTTAAAATCAAACCTAACCCATTCCCAACCTAGTGGGTTTTCTTTAAGAAGATATTCTTTTCCGTCTAACGTTTTTTGATATTCAGAGTAAGGCTTGCCAAAATAAGGCAAGGTAAGTTCGTTTAGCCTTTTGGTTAATTCATTATAAGCCCTTTCGTTTTGCTTTTTAGGGGAAAGGTCGTTATAAATTAAGTTTCTAAACAATTCGTAAAGTATAGCATCGGCTTTATCGGTAGTGCTTTGAGTGTCGCCGTGGCAAACGAATAAAAGATTTTTATCGTGGAAGCAAAAGGCTTGTTGACAACCCATTCCACGCATGCAAGTTGCGTGTGGGGTAATCCAAGTTAAAAACCCGTAGCCACCGTTGTATAGGTGAAAATAAGAATTGTCAAGTTGGTTGGATTTTTGAACGGAGCATACCTTTTCCATATACTCTTTATTGATAAGTTGAACGCCGTTGCAAGCGCCTTTGTTTAATAAAAGCAAGCCTACCTTTGCAAAGTCGGATAGGGTGCAAAGCATACCACTACCACCCCAAGCGTGGTCGTCAAGGTCTTCCACGCACCAAACTTTATTAGAAACGCCAATTTCATCAAAAACGGGGCGTAACACTTGATAAAACTCTTTTCCCGTTATGCGTTTTATAAGTTTTGCCAAAAGGTCTGCGCCCGAATAGTAGGTAAATACCATACCAGAAGGTCTTTCGCAGTCGGTAACGTTTATAGGGTTAGTCATCATAAGGCAATGCCTAATGGTGATATTGTTGCATTCCTTGTCGCCGTTATCAAAAAAGTTAGGGCAAAGGTCAACTAGTTTATCGTCTAAATTAAGTTTGCCTTTCGTGATAAGATAGCCCACGGCAAGCGAAACGAAAGTTTTACTTGAAGAATATTGTCTATGCAAAAAATCTTTATTAAAAAATGGGTAATAACCTTCGGCAAAGACCTTTCCGTCCTTAATCATCATAAAAGAATGAAGGTTAATTTTATATTCCTTAACGTAATTTAAAAATCTAATAACGTTTTCTGAAGATACGCCCACTTCTTCGGGGGCACAATGCTTAAGGTCGAATTGCATAAAACACTCCAAAAATTTGCTATTTTAATTATACCAACCCCAAAGAGTGGTGTCAAGATAAAAATATTATTACAAAGCCTAAAAATTTTTGAAAATCGCTTAAAATATAGAGCAAATTATGTTAAAATATTAATATGAAAATTCCCGTTAGCGAAAAACTGAGCGTTCTTGCAAAAATGCTTGGCAAAAACCTATATGTAGTTGGTGGATACGTTAGAAACTTTCTTATAAACGGAATGGTTTCAAAAGACGTAGACCTATCTTCCCCCACGCCTGAAAATTTAGTTGAAAGCGCCGTTAAAGAACTTGGTGGAAAAGTGCTTGGCACGTATCCTAGAACGGGGACTGTTCTTTTTGCAATAGACGGGCAAAAATACGAGTATACACGCTTTAGAAAAGACGGGTATTCGGCAGGTGGAATTCACACCCCCGAAAAGGTGGAATTTACCGACGAGATTTTGCAAGACGCATTGCGTAGAGATTTTAAGTGCAACGCAGTCTATTATGATATTTTAAAAGAAGAAATAGTTGACCCGTTAGACGGCGTGCAAGATATAAAAAACAAGGTTTTAGACACCGTTAAAAACCCCGACGAAGTTTTTTCTCACGATGGGCTTAGGCTACTAAGGTTTGCTAGATTTTGTGGGGAATTAGGCTTTACGCCGACGGAAAAAGTTATTAGTGGAGCAAGCAAAAACGCAAGCAATATAAAGGACATTTCTAAAGAGCGAATATGGTGCGAAATTAAAAGCATTCTGCAAAGCGATAGTAAGTATCCCTTTTCGGATAAAGCAGGGCATTATACGGGTTTAAAAATACTTGACGAAACGGGTGTTTTAGATTTTATAATTCCCGAACTTACCAAGGGTAGGGGAATGGAACAGCGCAAAGACTACCATAAATACGACGTTTTAACCCACACCCTAAAATGCGTGCTATACGCCGACGAAAGCGTCCGTATTCCTGCCCTTTTACACGACGTTGGAAAGCCTTATCAACTTGAAAATACGGGCAAGTATCACGGGCACGACTTGGTCGGTTCAAAGATTGCAAAAAGCCTTTTAACTCGGCTTAAAGCAGATAAAAACACTATAGAACTTACGGCAAAACTCACTAAATACCACATGCTTGATATGGACTGCAAAATGGGGGATAGCAAGGTCAAGAACTTTATACTTAAAAATCTTGATATTTTTGATAGATTGCTCCTGCTAAAGCAAGCCGATTATTCTGCATGCAAAGACCAACTAGACGAATGCAAAACGGTAACCAAGTGGAAAAATATTTACGCAAACATGCTTAAAGAAAAAGTTCCGTTTAGCATAAAAGATTTAACGATTAACGCAACCGATTTAATAGAAATGGGTTTTCGTGGGGAAGAAATTGGCAAAGCGCTAAAAAAACTTTTAGAAATTTGCCAACAAAAACCACACCTAAACGAAAGAATTTGGCTGTTGGACAGGGCGAAAAGGCTAAAATAAGGCAAAAAGAACTATAAATTTAAAATAAAAAAGAACAATTAGTTGACAAAGATTTAAAATACTTATATAATTAGAACACGTTTGCTAGGCATACGGCAAACTAAAGCCTTGATTAGGGCGTTCCCCTAATCCGAATAAGACCAGGAGGTAAAAAATTATGACCAAATACGAAATGCTTTATATTCTAGACGCTTCATTAACCGACGAAGCAAAAGAAAGCATCATCAAAAAGTTTGAAGACTTGGTAACTGCAAACGGTGGAACGGTAGAAAGTATCGACCGTTGGGGTGTTAAGAAGTTACAATACCCAATCAACTACAAGTCTGAAGGTTATTACGTTTTGATGAACTTTGAAGCTGAAAAGACCTTGGTTGTTGAAATCAAGCGTATTGCAGGCATCATTGACGGCATAATCAGAAGATTGATTACAAAAAGATAAGATAGGAGAGAATGTATGAATAAAGTTATCCTAGTTGGTAATTTAACCCGTGATCCTGAACTTTCAGAAACCCCAAGCGGAATTGCAGTATGCAGATTTTCAATCGCCGTATCAAGGGATTACGCAAACGCAGAAGGAAACCGTGAAACGGACTTCTTCAATATAACCGTTTGGCGTGGAAGAGCAGAAAACTGCGGTAAATATTTAAAGAAGGGTAATAAAGTAGCAATAGTTGGTAGTTTACAAAACCGTTCATACGACGATAAGGACGGCAATAAGAGATACGTTACCGACGTTGTTGCAAACGAAGTGGAATTTTTAACTCCAAAGGGTGCGCAAGGTGAAGACGAACCTGAAGTTGCATCTTCTAGGAGAGAACGTCCACAATTGGAAGCGATTGACGACAATCAACTTCCATTCTAATTTTGCAATAGGCAAAAGTTAAGATTATAAGGAGAATAAAATGGAAGAACTTAATAACGTAACCCCAGCAGCTGCTGAAAGCGCACCTGCTCCACAAAAAGAGGGTAAAAAATTTGTTAAAAGAATTCCCCGTAAAAAGGTTTGCGCTTTCTGTCAAAACAAAGTAGAAAGCATCGACTATAAAGACGTTAACTTACTTAAGAAGTATATCACCGAAGGTGGTAAAATACTTCCAAGACGTATGACCGGCACTTGCGCTAAACACCAAAGAGTTTTGGCAAAGGCTATCAAACGTGCTAGATTAGTTGATTTGTTGCCATTTAAGGGTGAATAATTTTTAAGGGTTTTCTACCGTCGCAATGCGTCGTTAACTGTGCTTAACTCAAGACTTCGATGACCAACAAGGTCTATCTCAGCCTTTCGTCAGCACGAGCCTAGCCTTGCTTGGTATAACCCCCTTAAATTTTAGGACAAAATCAAAAAAATAAAAAATATTTATAAGCACCCTGCAATTACTGCGGGGTGTTTTTTTATTACTTAAAATCTACTAAAAAACAGCCTTTTAGCACTAAAACTATATAAAATACTAACTTTTAGCCCGTTTTAGCCAAGCAATGAAGACTGCCTTCGACCAACTGAAAGCCTGCCTGAAACCTGTAGTTCTTACCGTCCGACGTCTTGTAATTCTTGTAGTTCTGCCTGCAATTCGGTCGTCCTGTCAGGCAAATAATTTTTGTCATTTTCGTTGAAATTCTAGGTGTCAGACGACAACAAAAAAACCAAAACCACTCTCAAACGAGAGTGGTTTTTTATTTGTTTAACATTTAACGAGAGCCCTTGCAAATGTATTTATATAATGGTATAATAAAAAAGCAATCACATTTAGGGGGAAACAAAGTGACTTCTATATCTTTTACGGGTGACATAGCCTTTTCTAAATATTTTAAAGATAGTTGGAAACAAGACTTTTTAGACGTACAAATAACTGACTTTTTAAAGGATAGTAACCACGTTGTTGCAAACGTAGAAGCCCCTTTGACTTCTCAAAGTGTTTCAAGTACAAGAGAACTTAACCATTTTTGCGACGTTCAAGCAGGTGCGTGGTTTAAAAATATTTATGCTGATATTTGGACACTAGCAAATAATCATATTTTAGATTGCACCGAACAAGGCATGCTAGACACCATCAAAACGGCAAATCAAAACGGTGCAATAACCATCGGTGCTGGTAGCAACGTTGACCAAGCCCAAAAGCCAGCAATAATTCAAGAAGATGGTGGTATAGGCATTTTAGCCGTAACTTATAAAAGGGGAGAGTTTATTAGGGCAACTTCTAATAGTGCAGGTTGTTTGCTTTTTGACGAAACAAAACGCATAAAGCAAGCCATTAAAGAAATAAAGGGTAAAAATAAGTGGTGTATAGTTATTGCTCACGGTGGAGATGAGTTTGCACCTTTGCCAATGCCGTATATTAGAAAACTTTACAAAAACTTTTTGAAAATGGGTGCTGACGTGGTTATTGGACATCATCCACACGTAGTGCAAGGCTACGAAAAAGTTGGCAAAAAAATGATTTTTTATTCACTTGGTAACTTTGTTTTTGATACCGACTATCAAAGACAACAAAGGCATAGTGAGTATGGAATTTTATTAAAACTTGCCTTTGATAACGAAAATTTTACTTGGGATTATGTAGCCACCAAGGTAAATAGAGAAAATCAAATGGTAGAAAAAACAGAAGCACCCACAATTTTTAGAGAAATTACTTCTAAATCATATAATTTGTTGTGGCCAATAGCCGCAAGGGTGACTTTAGAAAACTTTAAGCGTGCAAAAAGTTTTGCAATACCAAAAACAAGAAATTACAATAGTTTACAATGGTTTAATTTTTACAAAGAAAAAACTTGTTTAGGCCACGCTATATGCACTTATTTTGGCAAGTATATATCCTATATACCTTTGTGGAAAAAGGCAGATAAAGAAATAAAAGATTATTTACTTTAACACTTAAAAGCAATTTTATAAACCAAAGGAGCTAATAAGCATTATTTGTTAAGCGTGTATTTTGATGATAGTTCAGATAAGATGCTTGGCAAAAATGCTATTCTTTATGCTAATTTATTGACTTCTGCATGCACGTATGATAACCTTAATCTAAAGGAAAGGCTAGGAGGTTGTTATGAACGAGAGATGGAAGATTTTTGACCGTTTTGAAGAGCAAAAAGAAATGGTTGACAAACGCGTTAAGGAAGGCATTGAAAAATACCGCAAAGGCGATATGCAAATTACCGTTATCGATAAGGACGGCAACCCCGTGCCAAACGCCACCGTAAATATTTGTCAAAAAGACCACGAGTTTAAGTTTGGCGCAAACCTTTTTATGCTTGACGAGTTTGAATCTCAAGAAAAAAATTACAAATACAAACGGGCTTTTGCCGAAATCTTTAATATGGCGACCTTGCCCTTTTATTGGAACGTAACCGAGCCCGAAAAGGGTAAACTTCGTTACGCAAAGGATAGCGAAAAGATGTATCGCCGTCCGCCCATTGACTTGTGCATAGAGTTTTGCGAGCAAAACGGCATTGAACCTAGAGAACACGCTCTCGCCTACGAAAAAGCCTTTCCCAAGTGGCTTTACGACCAGCCTGTAGACGTTATAAAAAAGGAATTAGAGCGCAGATATCAAGAGATTTCTTCTCGATACGCCCACAAAATCCCCACCATAGAAGTTACCAACGAAATGTGTTGGTGGACGGGCAAAACCACCTTTTACGACTCCCCTGACTACGTTGAGTGGTGTTTTAAGCTTGCCGAAAAATACTTCCCCAACAACCAACTAGTTATCAACGAATACGCGGGCGAAGCCTTTGAAAAACCCACCCGAACGACCTCGGCATACTACGCTTACACAGAAAACGCAATGCTAAAGGGCGCAAGAATTGACGCCATAGGCATGCAAGCGCATTTCTTTTTTAAAAAAGAGAACGAATACCGAATGTCAAGGCCTTTACTTGACCCCGAAAATCTATTTGCCAAACTCGATATGTACGCGCGCTTTGGCAAGCCTTTACAAATAACCGAAGTAACTTTTTCAGCATACTCTTGGGAAGACGAAGACGAGCAAATTCAAGCAAAAATGTTAGAAAATCTTTACTCGCTTTGGTTTTCCCACCCAAATATGGAACAAATTATTTATTGGAACTTGGTTGACGGCTATGCCCACGTTGAAGACAACGACCCAGAAAAGATTAGGCAAACGCAAGGAGATATGACTATTGGCGAAAACTATTATTACGGCGGTTTGTTGCGCTTTGATTTGTCTAAAAAACCAGCATACTACAAGTTAAAAGAGTTAACGCAAAACGTTTGGCACACGGAGAAAAGTGGCAAGACCAACGCGCAAGGCGAATATAAAACCCGTGGTTTTTTCGGCAAATACGATATAGAAATTACGGTTGATGGAAAAACCATTTGCAAAACCGTTCAACACTCTAAAAAGGCTGATGGTAAGATTATAATACAAATTTAACGCTCTTCTTTCGTGATTTAAAAATGCAAGAACTTAAACCCCCGACTGAATCCAGTCGGGGGTTTAAGTTTACATTTTGTAAATATTTTCAAACATATCAACGATAAGTTTTAATTCGTTCGGTTTTTTAGATTTTAGCCAAAGTTCGCTAAATTCTTTTAGCCACTCTTTATGGTCGATTAGTTTTTCGATGGGTGTTTTGGTCATAACGGCGTTGCTTTCCACAATCAAGCAAATGCCCCCAATTGCGTTTATAAGTTGGCGTTTATAGTCGCCATTTCCCCAAGGTTCTGCTTGCAATTTGTTCAGCAAATCGAGGTAGAGTGCTTGTTTTTCTTTTATAAATTCAACCTTAAAACAGAGTGGTTTATAAACATCGCACAACGTCGTTTCTAAACCTGTAAATTTTATAAAAATAAAAAGCATTGCGATTGCAATGCTCTTTTTATTTGTAATTAGTATATTTCTTGGCTTAATCCGTTAAATTCTTCGCAATTAAAAAAGTCAACTAGGGTTATATCTAAACCGTCGCAAAGCATTTTAATAGTAACTATCCCAGGGTTTTGACTTTTTCCGTATAAAATATTTTTAATAGTCGACGGCGCTACCCCTGAAGAAGTCGCTAGTTTATGAATAGACATTTTTCGCTGTTCTAAAAGTTGCAATATCCTAATTTTAGTTGCATCATATACGCCCATTTTTTATCCCCCCCGTATACCTTATTATTGTAAATTTTATAATTTTTTATTTGACAATGTGGGCTATATATGATACTATATGGACTATAAATAGCCTATAGGCTAAAACAAAGGAGAAATTTTTATGCTAGAAAACCCAAGTAATGAAGTCAGAAAAAACGCTTCGCAAGATTTTTTAGGGAATAATTATGTCGAAAGAGAGCAATACGACCAAATTTACGCTTATTCAAAAAGTGTTAAAAAAGGGTTTTTGTTTATCACAATTGGATTGTATATTATTGCGTTTTTGCCGTTAATCTTGGCAATCCCAAGTTTAGGTTTAAAACCAAGTTTTACTTCGATGATTTCTTTTGAGCAGTTTCTTATGAAAATGATGTATATATCTTCGGCCATTTTATTCATCGTTGAATTTTGGGGTAAAGGAATTGAACCGTGGCTAATTCGTTATTTAATCAGTAAAAAGGCAAAAGCATTAAACTTTATAGGTAAGGAATGGCTTAAGGACTATATAAATAAAATTTCTTCAGACCTAAAACTATTTAATGATAAAATAGATTTTCTTATGGCGACGGTGGCGGTAAATCAATTAAAACCCGAGTTAAGTTTAGGGAAAAGCACAACTATTATGAATATTATTAGTGGGCTTTTAAGAGGAATAGCGATTGGGGGCGCAATGATAGGAGTTTCTTTTTATGTTTTAAGAGATATGCCTTTATATTATTTGCTAATAATTTTAATTCCTTTGGTGTTAAGCACATTCTTGGATTCTCAAGTGAATGGTAAATTAAAAGGAAAGATTATAAACGCAATAAAAGAAACATCAAAACAAAATTAAAATAAAAAAAAGCATTGCAATCGCAATGCTTTTTTTATGCAATAACGTTGTGTATTAAAAATTTTTGATTGTCAATAATAAATAAAAAGAATCAAAAGGAATTTATTATATGGCAAAAATTGTTATTATCGGTGGTGGAGTTGCAGGTCTTTCTTGTGGGATATATTCACGGCTAAACGGCTTTGACGTTACCGTGTGTGAAAGCCATTCTACGGCAGGTGGAAACCTTACGGGCTGGGATAGGGGAGAATATCATATAGATAACTGTATACATTGGCTTACGGGTAGCAACCCTAACACAGCCCTTTATAAAAGTTGGCTAGAAATAGGGGCGCTAGGTCAAACGGAAGTTATTAACCCCGAGTCCTTATATACGTGTTGCCACGAAGGTAAAGAAATTTCCTTAAAAAAGGACTTAAACGCCTTGCGTCAAGATATGCTCTATTTATCCCCACAAGACCAAAAGGAAACGGAAAATTTTATAAAAGCCGTAAAGGTAGTTCAAGGTCTTACGGGAATCGGTGGAAAAAACCACGATAAAGGGTATAGTTGGTTTCAAAAAATTACCAAAGCGCCAACTCTATTAAGGTATTATAATCTATCCACAAAAGATTTAGCGCAAAAGTTCAAACACCCATTGCTTAAAAAATTTATAATAGGGTTTTTAGGGGAAGATTTTGCGTCCCTTGCGCTAATTTTCGTAACGGCGCATATTTGTGGGCTAAACGGTGGAATTCCCGAAGGTGGCTCTAGACAAATGGCAGAGCGCATTACCCAAAGATTTTTATCCCTTGGTGGAAAACTTAAAACAAACGCAAGGGTGGTAAAGGCTAATCAAATTCGTTCAAATATCTATTCGGTAACTTTAGATAACGGCGAAGAAATTTCTTGCGACTACGTTGTTTATACTGCCGACCCAGACGGCGCTTTCGGAAGTATTTTCAAGGCGAAAATACCAAAAGAATTGCAAAAAGCCTACGATAATCCTAAAATGAAAAGGTTTTCTAGTTACCATTGCGCCTTTAGTTGCGACCAGTCTAATCTTCCTTTTAACGGGGACTATATTTTTGAAATTCCCGTTTGGGCACAGATGATTTTAAGAACTAAAAATCTTATAGTAAGAGAGTTTTCTCACCAAAAATCTTTTGCCCCCGACGGCAAAAACATACTTCAAACTTTAAGTTTTTGCGAAGAAAAAGATTGTGAAAACTTTATCGAACTCTACTCTGACAAAAAAGCGTATGAGAAGAAAAAGAAAGAGATTGCAGACCTTGTTCAAAGCCTTATAGAGCAAAAATTTCCAGAATTTGTGGGTAAGTTGCAAGTGATAGACGTGTGGACACCTGCAACCTATAAAAGGTTTACGGCAAGCAAGATAGGTTCGTATATGTCTTTTGCTATGCCACCGTCAACTATGCCCACGGCAAAGCCTAACAGAGTTAAGGGAATAAAGAACTTAATACTAGCAACGCAGTGGCAACAAATACCAGGGGGACTTCCCATTGCGCTAAATTTAGGCAAAAAGGCTTCGCAAACTATATTAAACCTAAACAAAAAACAACTTAACACACAAAAAGCCCCGTCGGGCAAGTTAAAACTAAAAACAGAACAATAACAGAGCATTAAAAAAGACTAGGCAAACAATCTTGCTTAGTCTTTTTAATTCGTTTTTATTTATCCGTGCTACCAAAACCACCCGTGCGAACGCCGTCGGCATCGTCGTCAACGGTGATTCCGTATTCCACAAACACGCCTTGCGCAAAGGCTTTGCCCGATTCTACGGTAAGGGGTTTATCACCACAGTTTGTTACTTTTATGAATATATGACCTTGATTTTCGGCATAGTAATAATCGCTATCTATAATACCAACTGTATTGTCTAAACGAAGTCTATACTTAAACCCTAAACTAGAGCGTGGGTATATTTTTAGCACCCATCCGTTTTCTATTTTAACCCTTATACCCGTTGCAACCTTTATCGTTTGGTTTGGCAAAAGGGTAAAGTCGTTAACGGCAAAAAAATCGTAACCAGCGCTACCTGCCGTTGCTCTTTTTGGCATTAAAATCTTTTCGTAATCATTGGCGTTTTCCGTCTTAGAAAACTCTTGTAAACTTACTTTTTCAAATTGTGCAATTCTTTTCATAATAATTCCTATAAATATATTATATCAAAAACCACGTGTAAAATCAATGCAGTTTATAAAAACTTATTCCGTCTTTTTTAATAAGCACTTGGTAAACGACGAAAGCGCCCACCATTGCAAGATAACTAATAACGGCAATAATTGGGAAAGAGCCAAAGGCTACGCTTTGGAAAATAGGGCCTGTTATAGCATACATTGTAAAGATTCCAAGGTTGCACGCCGCCATTTGCGTGCTAATGATTGATTGAGAACGTTCCCTGCCGTAAATTAGTGGCGTTGCGTGTGTAAGGTTTGGAAAGGTTGGTCCGTTGCCAAAGCCTATAAGGAAGAACGCAACCCCTAAAATCACAGTTGGCAATGGTAAGAACAAGGCTATAATACCAATTGCAACCAAAGAAAAACCTATGGTTAAAATTCCCCCACAAGAAATCTTTTTGCTAACCACCCCAGACAAAAATCTTCCACCCATAATTCCTACGTAGTAAAAGGTTATAAGTTTTGCCGCCGACGCTTCGGTCAGGTTTCTTGTTTCTACCAAGAAAGTGCAACCCCAAGTTCCACATAAAAACTCTAGCACGCAAGTAGAAAAAAACAATAGCCAAGCCATTCTAACCGTTGGCATTTTTGCCATAGTGGTAAGTTTTAGCGTAACGGGTGTGAATTTTTCTTGTTCGGTAAAGTTCGTTGCCACCTTTTTCCAAAGTGGAAGAGATGCAAAAGACAGTATTGCAATGCCTATAAGTATTATAAAAACAATTTTAAAGCCCGTTCGCCAATCGTTGTTTCCGTAAAGGGTAAAGGAAAAAACGTATGGAGTGAGCGCAACGCCTACTCCGTAAAAACTATGTAAGAAGTTCATTTGAGAACTTTTGTAGTGTGTGGCAACGTAGTTATTTAGCGCCGCGTCTATTGCACCTGCGCCAAAACCTAAAAAGGGCGAAAGAATTAATAGCCACCACAAAGAATTGGATAGGGCAAACCCAAGCAAAGAAATTGCCGACAAAAGCGTGCTACAACTAGTTACTAACGGCGTGCCGAATTTATTAACCAGTTTAGCGCTAAACAAACTTGCAATAACCGTTCCACCAGAGATAAATAGCGAGATTAAACTTTGCAAACCGATAGCAAGGTCTAATTCAAGATGAAGCGCTGGCCAAGCCGCGCCGATAGAAGAATCTGGCAAACCTAAGCCTATAAACACGATATAAATAACAACCAAAAGCAAAGTAGCCATAATAATGCTCCTATACGGTAATAATCAAAGATAAACAACTTAGCGCTAGCGAAGGAAGCGCCACGGCAAGCCCGTATAAAACGAATTTATAAAAGGGCAGTTTAATTTCGTAATCGCCAAGTATTCTATTCCACATAATTCCTGCAAGCGCGCCGACGGGAGTTATAAAAGCGCCGATATTCGAGCCGATTACTGCGCCGTATAACGCATATGCGTTTCCACCCGAAAGTATTGAAGAAAACAAAACGCTCATAGGAATATTATTCAAAAGGTTTGCCGTTAGTGACGAAGTAAAACCGTAAATAATTCCGTCAAACGGAGTGTTGGTGGTTAGCAGTTTAGATAATGAAAGGGTAACGCCACTTTTTTCTAGCCCACATACTAAAACGAACATAGAAATTATAAAGGGTATAAGTTCGTATGGCGCTTTAGCAAGCGTTAAACACACCTTTATAACGTGCCTTTCTTTAACTAGTCCGTAAATTATATTAAAAAGGGTTAAAGATACGCAAAGAACTAGGCAAACTAGCCACATTTCCACACCGATAAAATCGCATACAACAAGCAAAATTAAACAAACTAACAAGTGTATAACTGCAACTATCGTTCTAGGTTTATCAATAGGTTTTGCTTGTTCGTCGTTTGCGTTAGGAATTTCTTTGGATAGTTGTTTTCTAAATAATAGTAAAAGAATTATTAGCGAAGTAATTCCACAAACTATGGCAGGTAGCCACATAACTGCAAAATATTTTGCAAAAGATATTCCGTAAGAGCCGGCAAGATATACGTTTGTGGGGTTGCCTATAATAAGCATAGTAGACCAAGTGTTGGCGCAAACGAATTCACCAACGAGATATGGAAGTGGTGAAATTTTTGCGCGCTTTGCAAATATGCAAATAGGTGGGGTAAGGGTTAAAATTATAACGTCGTTTGAAGTAAACACCGTCAATATTGCAACTGCAAAATATAGCGCTAAAAACACCTTTAGTTGTCCACCACGACCTTTCCCAAAAACTTTGTTCGCTACAAGATAAAAAAATCCAGCGTCGCCAAGATAAATGGATAGCAAGGTCATTGAAATAAATAAAACCAATATCTTTATGGGGTTAATTGATGCGTTAAGGGTAAGCCTTTCCCATAAAAAGACAAGGGGAACGTTGCCCAAAAGTAGCATAAAAATAGCCCCTATAAGGCATATTATCCAATAAAGACCAAGTTTTAATCTGCCGATGGCTATTTGTGGTTTAAATAAAACGGATAAAATCATACAAATAGCCGTAAGGCTTGCAATAATTAGCGCTGACATTCGTGTTTTCCTTCCGATATATTAAAGTATAGCACCAAAAACTTTTTTTGCAAAATATTTAAGGGTGTAATTGTCTAGTTAAAGGCTTAATTTTTTATAAATAATATTGACAACTTTATCAAATTCTTTTATTATTTACATAAAATATAAAAACGAATATGTGGGAGGGAATATGAAAGTTACGGTATATGGTTCGGCAAGTCCCCGAATAGATAAAAAATATAAAAACGCAGGCTTCGAGTTAGGTAAAGCCCTTGCTAGCCGTGGGCATTCAATGGTGTTCGGCGCTGGTAGTGAAGGTATGATGGGCGCAGTTGCAGAAGGTTTTAAGTCGGTCGGTGGCTACGTTCACGGCGTTATTCCACACTTCTTTGAAGAAGGTGGTTACGAGAACGTTTTTTACGATTCCGATAAAATAACCAAAACGGAAACTATGGCAGAGCGCAAGCAAATAATGGAAGACGAAGCCGACGCTTTTATAATCACCCCAGGTGGAATTGGCACTTACGAAGAATTTTTTCAGGTTATAACCCTAAAACAGTTAGGCAGACATAAAAAAGCAATAGCAATTTATAATCCAGACGGATACTTTGACCCGTTAGATGCTCTTATGAACGACGCTATAAACCAAGGGTTCGTAAATAAAGAATGTTCAAAACTTGCACCTATTTTTACGGATATACAATCGCTTATCGACTACGTGGAAAACTATTCCCCAGACGATATCGAATGGACTATGCTTAAAAAAGTATCGGATAAAAGCGAGATAAATAAGTAATGATTTTAGCAAGCAATTCACCAAGGCGAAAGGACCTTTTAAGGGAATTCGGTTTTGAGTTTACTATTGAAAAAAGTGATTTTGAAGAAAGCAATTGCTCTCTTTCTCCACGAGAAACGGTGATAAACAACGCTTTTGGTAAGGCAAAAGACGTTTTTGATAAACAAGCCGATAAATCGCAAGTGATTTTGGGTGCTGATACCGTGGTTAGCCTAGACGGTAAAATTTTGGGCAAGCCGAAGACCGAAAAAGAAGCAGAAGAAATGCTAAAAAGTCTGTCAAATAGGGTGCATCAAGTTTGGACGGGCTATTGTATTATTAAAGGCGACCTTGTTATTAAAGACGCCGTGCAAACCAACGTGGAATTTAATAGTCTTTCCGATAGTCTTATCAAGGAATATATTTCCACGGGCAAGCCTATGGACAAGGCAGGCGCATACGGTATTCAAGACGGTTTTGACCTTGTAAAATCCTTTGACGGAAGTTTCAATAACGTTGTGGGTTTGCCGATAGAAATCTTTGAAAAAACACTTAAAGAACTTTTGTAAAAATGCATATAAAAGAATACGCCGTGGCAAAAGCCACGGCGTATAATTATATTCTGTTTGTATTCATTATTTACGTTACGTAATATGATTATTCGGTTTTGTCGTTTTCACTTTCATTTTCTTTTTTATTTGCAAGGTTGTTGGTGTCTAAACTTTTGCCAAAAACGAAAAATCTTTGGAATAAAAATTCCGTAACGAAGTTAATTATCATCGTGATTGCAGTAATTAAAAGTTCGTTTAGACGTAGTGTTTTTACTAAATAAATGTCCCCAAGATGAATGGAAAGTGGCGCAAAAACTACGTAATATCCAAGGGTTTTTAACATTGCTATCGGAACGTTGTTTGCAGACTTAAAGGTAAACTTACGGTTGAAAGTAAAATTCCATACTACGGATAGAATTAACGATATGTATGCCTTAAATACGTATGGAATATTAGTAAGCAAGTCTAAAAGAGCAAAACTTCCAAACTGAATCACCCCAGCGCTTATAGAAAAAAGCGCAAACTTTATTATTCGCCAAAATTCTTTTTTATTAGCCATATAACAATCTCTGTAAATACTTTTTTATCTCGTAACGTTTACAAGAAACGGTCTTAATTGTAATATAATTTAATTTTTTTGTCAATAAGATAAAAAACTATTGAAATTTGTTTTAGACCGTGATAGAATATTAAAAAAATAAGGAGATATTATAATGGATAACAAATATAAAGGCACACAAACCGAAAAGAATTTGCACGAAGCATTTTCGGGCGAATCACAAGCAAGAAACAAATATACCTACTTTGCTTCAAAGGCTAAAAAGGAAGGCTTTGAACAAATTTCTGCATTGTTTTTAAAAACTGCAGATAACGAAAAGGAACACGCAAAACTTTGGTTTAAGGAACTCAACGGCATTGGAGATACTGCTCAAAACCTTTTGGCGGCTGCCGAAGGCGAAAACTACGAATGGGTTGATATGTATGCAGGCTTTGCCAAAACGGCTGAAGAAGAAGGCTTTCCAGAACTTGCTAGAAAATTCCGTCTAGTTGCGGCAGTTGAAAAACATCACGAAGAACGTTATCGTGCGCTTCTTAAAAACGTAGAACTTGCAAAGGTTTTCGCAAAAGAAGAAGAAAAGATTTGGGAATGCAGAAACTGTGGCCATATCCATATTGGCGATAAAGCGCCTGAAGTTTGCCCAACTTGCGACCATCCACAAGCATACTTTGAAATCAACGCTAAAAACTATTAATACAAACATTAAACAAACCAAAAGAACCTATTTTGATAGGTTCTTTTTTATTTTAAAAAATTGTTGTGTTTATCTATAAAAGTTGTTATAATAAAAGCGCGACCTCAATTTAATAACTTTAACGACAAGTATACTTAGGGCATAAGTGTATTTGTTTCGCATTACATAAAAATCTTATCGTTAAGGTTATTATTGTTAATTGAGTGTCGCAACTAAAGCGAACAACGTCACTTTGCTAGTGTCGGCTTGTTCGCAAGTCGGCACTTTTTATTTTGCAAAAAAGGAGAAGTTTTATGAAGAAAAAAAGTTTATTAGTAAGTATAGTGTTGATATTGATACTATCTTTATGTGCCATTGGTTTAACTGCCTGTGGCGAAAAAGAGATTAAGTTTAAGCTTAATTTTGTAGTAGATGAAGAAGTATATGCTACGATTGATACTAGTGGGGATGAAGTTATACAACTGCCCGAAAACCCTATGAAAGAAACGCACACTTTTGACGGTTGGTTTTGGGATAAGGACGTGTGGGAAAAACCATTTACTGCAAATTCTCTATTGGATGCACCTTTATCAAGCGACATGTCTGTCTATGCTAAATTTAGCCTTAACACCATAAATGGTGTAACCTTTGAAGACGTGGAAACGACTTATGACGGAACGGAAAAAACTATTGCCGTTAATAATCTTCCTAATGGAGCAAGCGTAGTTTACAACAAAGCAAATACATATATTAATGCTGGCGAATATACTGTTACGGCAACTGTAAGTCAAGAAAATCACGAAGATTTGCAATTGACGGCAACACTTACTATCAATAAAGCAACTTACGATATGAGTGACGTTGTGTTTGCTGATAAAACAGTAACATATAATGGCGATGCATATTCTATTATTGCAACGGGTATGCCTAGTGGTGTAAGTGCAACATACGAAAACAACGACAAGATAAATGCAGGCGAATATACCGTTGTCGCAAAATTCACAGGCGATAGCAACAACTATGAACTTATTCCAAATAAAACTGCAATGCTTACTATTAACAAAGCCAGTGTATCTAAGCCTACCGAAGATTCTACTTCGTTTGTGTATAACGGCAACGAACAAACCTATCAAATAATAGAAAATAGTCTTTATACGATTAGTGGAAATAAACAAACTAATGCTGGAAATTATAACGTTATTATTTCATTAAAAGATAAAGCAAACTATCAATGGAGTGACAACAACTCTACCGATTTGTCTTATCTGTTTAATATTGCAAAAGCGACCTACGATATGAGTGACGTTGTTTTTGCCGAAAAAACAGTAACGTATAACGGCAAATCGCATTCTATTATTGCAACAGGTATGCCTAGTGGTGTAACTGCAACATATGAAAACAACGATAAGATAAATGCAGGCGAATATACCGTTGTTGCAAAATTCACAGGTGATAGCAACAACTATGAACTTATTCCAAACAAAACGGCAACGCTTACTATTTTAGAAAGTGCTTTTGAAGGTCTTACTTTCGAAAGTAAAATGTTTACCTATGACGGAACAGAAAAGAAAATAGAAGTGCAAGGTGCGCCTTCTGATGCAACTATCACTTACGATAAAGCAAATAAATATATAAACGCTGGCGAATATTTTGTTATTGCAACAATAAAAAAAGCAAATTATATAGATGTTTCTCTTACTGCAACATTAAAAATTAACAAAGCAACCTATGATATGAGTGGCGTTACATTCGCTAATAAAGCAGTAACGTATAATGGGGATACACATTTAATTGAAGCACAAAACGTGCCAAATGGTTTAGAAGTTTCTTACGTTGGTAATGGAAAAATTAACGCAGATGTTTATACTGTAACGGCTAAATTTACTGATAAGACAGGCAACTATGAAAACCCTGCAGATATGATTGCAACGCTTACAATCAACAAAGCGACTTTAAAAGGAATTACGTTTACTGATAAAACTGTTACCTATGATACAAAAGCCCATTCAATTAAAATTAGTGGCAATATTCCTACTTGTGTAAACGTGACCTATACCAATAACGATAAAGTTAATGCAGATACATACACGGTAACGGCATCTTTTGAAGATACAAGTGGAAACTATATCGTGCCTGAAAATATGAGCGCAAAACTTATAATCCAAAAAGCAAACGTTACAGATATTACTTTTTCAAATAAGACTTTTACCTACAACGGCACAAAACGTAGTCTTCAAATAAGTGGGACTTTGCCTAGCGAAGTAACTGTTGATTACGTTAACAATGGTAAAATCAATGCAGATACCTATACAGTTATAGCAACGTTTACTTGCGAAACGGATAACTATAATGTTCCAGAAGATATGACGGCAACACTTACAATCAAGAAAGCCGTTTATGATATGAACGCTGTTATCTTTGACAATAAAACAGTGACTTACAACGGCAAAACACAATCTATTGCAGTTAGTGACAATCTACCAAGTGGTGTAACTGTAAATTATACCAACAATAATCAAGTTGACGTTGGTCAATATATAGTAGTTGCAACTTTTACAGGCGATTCTATCAACTACTATTCTATTGATGACATGCAAGCAATTCTCACTATCAATAAAGCAACTTACGACATGAGCAAAGTGCAATTTGTTGGTGGTAGATTTACTTATGACGGAACACAAAAATTCATTTACGTTACGGGCGAGCTTCCACAAGGCGTAACCGTAAACTATGCTAATAACGGAAAAGTTAATGCAAATACTTATACTGTAACTGCAACTTTTACGGGCGATACTAAAAACTATAATAAACTTAACGATTGGACGGCTTCGCTTATTATTGATAAAGCGACTTACGATATGAGTGGAGTTTCGTTCAAAAATCAAACGTTTACTTATGATACAACGGCGAAGAACGCTTTAGTTACGGGAACGCTCCCTAACGGCGTGGAAGTTTTTTACGTCGGTAATGAAAAAACTTACGTTGGAACTTATAGCGTAACAGCAAAATTCAACGGCGATAGTAATAACTATAACTTGATTGAAGATATGACGGCTACTCTTAAAATTAATCAAGCCGTACCTTACATTAATGAAGTTTCTTGCAATCAATCATTAAATTTATATTCAATCGTAGAACTTATTGCCGATACAGACGTTAAAGGAACTATAACCCTTGATAACGGACAAGCCTTAACTCTTGGTTATAAAACGTATTCTTGGACGTTTATCCCTGAAGATACGCACAACTATACGAATGCAACGGGTACGGTTGGTTTAACTGTTTGTGCTTTAGTTTCTTATTATAATGACGGCGTATTATTTAGTAGTCAAAATATCGTATTAAACAACTCTGCTTATATCCCTACGGGCACACCATTAAGAGAAGATTCTAACGGATATCGTTATACTTTCTCTCATTGGTCTATTGAAGAAAACGGCGTAGAATATAACTTTACAAATGCTGTAACAAACAACTTGAGCTTATATGCAGTTTATGATAAAGAAGAAATAGTTTACGCTGTAAATTATTATGATATTAAAGGTGTTGAACACGATAATATAACAACTTACACTGTTTCAACCGAATATATTCTTTTGAATATTGAAAAGGAACATTACGTATTTAATGGTTGGGTTGATGAAGGTGGCAATAAGGTAACGAAAATAAATAAAGGCACGTTCGGGACACTTAACCTTTATGCAACGTGGACTCCTATTAATTACTCCATTATATATAATAGTCAATATTTAATTGTGAATTCTAATCCAATTTGTTATACGATAGAGGATGTTATTGAACTTAAAGACCCAGTTTTTGATGAATATCATATTTTTGAAGGTTGGTATTTAGAAGACACGTTTGGCACAAAAATAAATGAAATAGCCCTTGGTACTACAGGAGATAAAAATCTATTTGCAAAATGGTCATTTACAGGAACCTATATTAAAACAGAAGAAGAATTTAACAACATATCATTTGAATTAGATGGCGTTTATGAATTATGTAATGATTTAAACGTTTCAATAACGATAAGTGATAATACAAATCCTTTTACAGGTTATTTTATGGGAAATAATTATACAATTACTAACACTGCAGATATTTGTTTTGGTATTAATAATGGTGTTATAAAATATTTAAATACAACAAACGCTTTAACTTGTGAAAATAACGGAACTATTTCACGTTGTGTTTCGGCAGGTATTGCACAAAAAAATACTGGTTTAATAGAAAATTGTATTTCGACAAATAGCATAGAATGGCGAACTATATCAGAAGTATCTTTTTCTGGTAGTAACTGCTGTGAAACTTATAGTGGACAGATAATTGATTGTTATTCCCAAGAAATAGTTTATTTAGGTGGAATTGCTGGGTACAATTCTGGAGAAATATTAAATTGCGCCATACATTTTGACATAAATGAAGATGTTAAATCTATTAATTCTGCGATAAACTTATCAGCATATGTTGGTGGTATTGCAGGTTATACAAGTGTTAGTGGCAACATCTCTAACTGTTATGTGGATGGCAATATAAATATAGACTTATATAATTCAGATAAGGGAAAACACAAAGACGGTCATAGTCTTTATGCTTATTTATATTGCGCTGGTATTTCTTATGGAGCCAAAGGAACTAATTTTGTTTCATGCTATATTAATGGAAATATTTCTGGAAAATCTTCAGCGGACACAACTGTTGCTGGAATCGGTTTAACTTATGGGAGTGGAGAAACTTATATATATGGGTTATCTACTTATGAGATAGAGTCATCGTTTATTAATATTAACACCATTAGTGCTTCATCTAAATATTATTCTCGTGTAAGCAATGGTAGTCCAATATATGATGATTGGAGCAGAATATATATTTCTGGTTATTATAATTCAGACATCTCTTACTCAATAGAAGATTTAAATGATATCAATAATTCGGGTGATAGTACGTCA
>JAZNSS010000058.1:0-18420 GCA_045591355.1 Christensenellaceae bacterium
ATTGATAAGAAAACGTATTAACTACGTAAACGTAATTACTCACTTAACCCTATTTTGTTTATTTTTATGTTTTGCAAAATTAGAAAATAACTCTGCTCCGTATTCGGTTGCGATTTTATCGGTTGCAATGGCGCTAGGTGGCTCGTATTTTTTTACCCCACTCTCCTTTCTGTTTTCCTTTATACTGCTAGGAAGTTCTGGGCTAATTGCCAGCATGAGCATAGTTGCGTTTATAGTTACCTTAGTTGCCTTTCTTTACAGAAATAAAAAATCTAGATTGGTTGCTATATTTTGCTTTACGATAGTGGGTATGATTGGTTATCTAGTAATTGGTAATACTTCTACCCCTATTACCCTAGAAAAACGTATAATCGTATCGGCAATAACTTTACTACTAACTTTTCTAGGAATGATAGGTGGAAACGCGCTTATCAACAAGGGAATAAAATATAAATTTGCCTACGACGAATACGCTTCTTTAATCATTTTACTTATCGCTTTAGGTCTTGGGGTAAGCAATCTTATTTCTCCATTATTTTGGAAAGGTGTTTGCGTGTTTGCAATCCTTTGTTGTTTATACCTTTTTGGCAATCATACGGGAACTCTTTTTTCCGGTGTTCTTGCAATAAGTTTATCTATTTATTACGGAAATATCGCAATCGTTTCGATATTTCTAATATGGGGAATTATCAGTGGCGCAGTTATGCCCTTTAATAGATACGTTGCAAGTATTTGTTTAGCCGTTTGCGACCTTTGTATACAAATTATTTTTTCCGTTTACGGGTTGTATACCACAGTAGACTTTTTGCCAATAATATGTGGCGCAATTTGCTTTTGCGTTCTGCCCACCACCACCTTAAAACACTTTAAAAACAAACTTAGTGATTTTAAGGAAAAACAGTTAGTTAGACAAACTATAAATAGAAATAAAAGTATGCTTTCTAATAGATTGTTTGAACTCTCCGGCGTTTTTACCGAAATGAAGGTTGCCTTTACTGCTTTTGAAAAAAACGAACTTAGTCAAGATAAGGCAAAAGAAATAATCACTTCGCAAACTATTTCAAGCGCCTGTGATAAATGCGACAAAAATCAACTTTGCCAAAACAAAAAATCACTTCGCTTAAAAGGGCTGGAAAAAATGACGGAAATTGGCTTTGCAAAGGGTAAAATAACCTTGATAGATATTCCCAATAGTCTTGGCGAAATATGTTCAAGACCGTCGGAATTAATATACTCTATCAATAAACTTCTTGCCGATTATAGAAGTTATTTGCTAGATAGAAAAAACGCAAGTATTGGCAGAGAGTTACTCGCCGACGAAGCGCAAGGCGTTGCCGAAGTTTTGCGTGGGCTAGCGCTTGAATCGGGTGCGTTACTTAGTTTTCATACCGATTATGAAAAAAGACTTAGCGACGCGCTCTTTAAGGGTGGTTATAGGGTAAGCGAACTGCTAATTTACGGGGAAAAAGAAAGGCTTTCAATAAGTTTAATTTTAACAATGAAAGAATACTCTCTACTTGGGCTTACTAACATAATAAGCAAAACGCTTGGAATAGACGTTTCACTAGTCGATAGAGCGATAATAAACGATGAGAAAACTTATTTAATATTTAAAAAACAAGTTCCTTTTGACGCCGTATTTGGCGTTTCAAAAACGACTAAAGACGGCTCTACTATTAGTGGCGACACGCATAGCGTTATGAAGATTTCCGACGACAAGTTTTTGATTGCCCTTTCCGACGGCATGGGTAGTGGCGAAGAAGCGCAAAAAATTTCCTCAGTTGCTCTATCCCTTATCGAAAACTTTTATAAGGCAGGACTAAACGGAAACCTTATTCTAAACACCGTTAACAAACTGCTTTCTATTAATACAAAGGATAGTTTTACTGCGCTGGACGTGAGCGTTATTGACCTTAAAAACGCACAAGCAGATTTTATTAAATACGGCTCGCCTTACGGGTTTATTATAGGGGAAAAAGGCATTAAGATTGTTGAAGGAAACTCCCTGCCGTTAGGCATACTAGAACAATTAAAACCTAGCGTTTGTCACACCGATTTAAGTGAAGAAACTATGGTGTTGCTTGTTAGCGACGGCATAAGCGACGCCTTCGGCTCGTCTGGGGATATTATTGACTTCTTACAGGAACAAACGGCGCTAAACCCACAAAGTCTTACGGATAGTCTATTGCAAAAAGCAATAGCGCTAAACGATGGCAAACCCAAAGACGATATGACTGCCCTAGCCGTTAGAATTTTTAAAAAACAAGCAGTATAAAATTTTAAAATAAAAAACGGCTCTACACTTTCGTAGAGTCGTTTTTAATTTATCAACTTAAACAAACCGTCTTGGCTATTATTCTACATCGTAATCCTGAGCCTGTCGAAGGATCTAAAATAGATGTTTCGACTTCATTACATTTCGCTCAACATGACCGTTATTTATCCTATTGCTACGTTTCCGTCAGAACATACGACTTGTTTTGCTGGAACGCTTCGATAATTGCTGTAGCCTAAATTTTGCCATGCACTTGTAGTCCCTTTAAATGTTATATTTTCTAACTTTGAGCAATAATGGAAAGCATATTGACCTATACTCGTTACGCTACTTGGTATCGTTATACTAACTATTTGACTTGAATCTGCAAAAGCCCCTCTTTTTATGGTTGTAACTTGGTCTGGAATAACGTATTCTACGCTTGTTTTCCCTAATGCGTATTGAATTAATTCCTTGCCGTCTTTACTAAACAAGTTTCCGTCTAGAGATTTGTAGTTTTGATTTTCTTCTACAACAGTTATGCTTGTCAATGATGAACAATTATTAAAAGCAGAATCTGCTATGCTAGTAACACCTTTACCTATATTGACAGTTTGTAGATTATCACAAGCGTAAAAAGCAAAGTCACTAATACTAGTTACGTTGTTTGGTATATTTACACTCGTTAACGACTCACAACTCCAAAATGCGTAATCGCCTATGCTTTTTACACTATCGGGGATAGTAATACTTTTTAGCGAAACACAACCAAAGAATACTTTTTTGTTTATGCTTGATATATTATTTGGCAAAGAAACGGTAATTAATGACGCACAAGTAGAAAACGCTTCATCGCCTATAACATTTACCGTATTAGGAATAGAAACCGTTTTTAACGACGAACAAAAATAAAAAGCACGTTCTTTAACAATTGTTACCGAATACTTTGCACCGTTTATAGTAACATTCTCTTTAATAATTGCTTCGCTAATATCATTTTCAAACCCAACGACAGATGCCGTTCCATTTGTTAATTGATACCTAACCCCACCGTCCACAACGAGTGAATCTCCATAATTTGGTGAATTATTTTCGCCCGATTGTGTATTATTTTGATTATTGTCGCCAGAACTATTATCAGTATTACCACAAGCAGTAAAGCAAAAAACTGATATACAAACAAGCAATATACATATTAAAAATTTTAGTGCAGTTTTTCTTTTCATATAAACATCTCCAAAATAAAAAAGTGCGCCAACCGAAGCCGACGCACAAAAACGCAAACCCCGATTGTCGCTAAACTAATTAAAACACAAAGGATATATCCGTTATTGGGTTTAATGGAATTTGCATTTTATCAAATACATACCCAAAATAACGAAAAAATAGACATATTCTTTTAAAAAAGAAAATATCCCTTACCATTATTTAATTAGTTTAGCATTTTTATTATATTATTTTTCTGCAAAAAAGTCAATAAAAAAATAAAAGAGCGAAAAAACTTTTCGCTCTTTTAACGATATATTTTAATTATACCTTTTTACTTCTATCTTCTTCAACAAGGTTTGCTATGATTTGGTCAATTGGCATTACGCCTAAATCACCTTGCTTACGGCTACGAACGGAAACTGCGTTTTCTTCCATTTCCTTATCGCCTACTATAAACATATAAGGAACTTTTTCTAGTTGCGCTTCCCTAATTTTATAGCCAAGTTTTTCATTTCTAATATCGGCTTCTGCACGTAGACCTGCTTTAGTTAGTTCTTCAACAACTTTTTTAGCGTAGTCTGCAGTTCTTTCGGTTAAACTTAACACCTTTACTTGAACGGGACAAATCCAGAATGGGAATGCGCCTGCGTATTTTTCAATAAGCATTGCAAGTGTTCTTTCGTAGCAACCGATTGAACTTCTATGAATTATGAATGGATATGCTTTATTACCGTTTTCGTCGATATAAGTCATATCAAAACTATGCGCTGCGGCAAAGTCTAATTGCAAGGTAATAATTGTATCTTCCTTACCGTAAACGTTTTTACTTTGAACGTCAAGTTTTGGACCGTAGAAGGCTGCTTCGTCGTCTGCTTCAACGTAGTCGATACCTAGGTCGTCTAAAATCTTTTTCATAAGCGCTTCAGTTTCGTTCCACGCTTTATCGTTATCGATATACTTTTCTTTGTTTGCAAGACCACGTTTACTGAAACGGAAGGTAACGTCTTCTCTCATACCCAAACATTCCAAGATATAATAAGAAAGGTCTAAACAACGTTTAAATTCTTCTTCAACTTGGTCTGGACGGCATACCAAATGCCCGTCGGATAAAGTAAATTGACGAACACGGATAAGACCGTGCATTTCGCCACTTGCTTCCTTTCTAAACAAGGTTGCAGTTTCACTATAACGGCAAGGTAAATCTCTATAACTCTTTAGACCGTTTTTATAAATTTGGTATTGGAAAGGACAAGTCATTGGGCGAAGCGCCATTGCTTCTGGAGAATTTTCATCACCCAAAATAAACATTTTATCTCTATAATGATCCCAATGCCCTGAAATACGGTATAAATCGTTCTTTGCCATGTATGGGGTTTTGGTTATCATAAAACCACGCTTTTCTTCTTCGTCCTCTACAAAACGTGAAAGAATTTGCATTATCTTTGCGCCTTTTGGCATCAAGATTGGCAAGCCTTGACCAACAACTTCTTCAGTCATAAAGATACCTAAATCTCTACCAAGTTTATTATGGTCACGCTTTTTTGCTTCTTCTAAAGCGTTTAGGTAATCTTCTAATTCGCTTTTCTTTTCAAAAGCCGTGCCGTAAATACGGGTAAGCATCTTATTCTTTTCGTCACCCTTCCAATAAGCGCCCGTTACGCTAGTTAACTTAAACGCCTTAATTTTACCCGTTGACGGTAAGTGTGGGCCACGGCATAAATCCATAAACGAACCTTGTTTATAGAATGAAATAGTGCTTCCTTTTGGTAAATCGTTTACTAATTCCACCTTGTATGGTTCGGAAAAGTCTTTAAGGATTTTTAACGCGTCTTTTTTAGAGTAAACAAGCCTTTCTATTGGCAAATCACTCTTTATAATAGACTGCATTTCCTTTTCGATTTTAGCCATATCGTCTCTTGTGATAGGAGTTTTAAATTCTATATCGTAATAAAAGCCGTTTTCAATGGTTGGGCCTATTGCTAGTTTGCTAGTTGGAAATATACTCTTTACTGCTTGGGCAAGCACGTGCGATGCAGTATGACGATATACTTGCAAACCTTCCTTATCCTTTAGGGTTACTATTTGAAGTTCACAATCCTTATCGATAACAGTTGAAAGGTCAACTAGTTCCCCGTCGATTTTTGCGCAAACGGCATTTCTAAATAAGCCTTCAGAAATGTTCTTGGCTACTTCTGCGCAAGAGATTGGTTGTTCGTATTCTAAAAACGAACCGTCTTTTAATATAATCTTCATAAATCCTCCTATAAAAAAATCCTTAAGGCAACTTGCCTTAAGGACGAATTGTTTATTCCGCGTTTCCACCTTAATTGTCGGATAAACCGACCACTCTTTCCGTTTATAAGCAAACGGCTAACTTGCCAATGAAGGTGGTTTCGTAATCCTTTTAATTTACGGGAATTGCACCGTCGCCCGCTCTCTGAAAAACGCCAAGGTTACTACTTGTCCTACACTAAAGCATTCAACTTGTAAAATTATTCTAACCCTTTTTTATTGTTTTGTCAATCGTTTAGTTAAAATATCCCGTAGAAAAAAATATTTTGTCACCGTAAAACCTTTTTAAATACTCTTCGTCTTCTTCGGGTATCTTGCCACTTATTTCTATATACCCTGGGTTTGCTAGGATTACTTCCCTTAAAAGATTAAGTTTATCGTAACTAATTAAGGTATGTCTTTTTAATCGTCTATAATGCCCGTCGTAAACCTTTCCATTATCAATATACACACGCCTTTTTCTGTTCTCTGACAAGTATTTTATAAACTCACATAGTTGGTCGGGAAAAAACACACTAGGCATATATTCTAAAACGTCTAGCCATTTTTTCTTTAACGGTTGCAATCTAAAATTATACACGCCGTCTACTGCGACGTCTCTAATTCCCTTAAAACGGTCGAAACAATACTTTTTATCATCGTCAAGGTCGGCAGATATTAGGCTTACCATTAATATTTCCTTTTCGGCTTCAGACAGTCCACCGACCTTTAGATTTTTTTTGAAAAAGTCATACTTATACTTAACTGCAACCACTTCTGCTATTTTATCGGCTATTTCTGCCTTTATAATATCTGCGTAGTATTCGGGGCAAGTTACTGAAAGTTTGAACCTTTCTCCCACGGTCAAGCACTTTACACTACAGTCTGCGTGGTTAAATATTTCCCCCAAGGAAGTTTGTAAATAGTATAGGTTGTCGCCTTGCAATTTGTTTTCGGTTATATCTATTTTCGCCATACACTTTAGTTTACGCTCCCTTTTAGTTTTTATTTATCTTTAACCTTTTTACTTCTGCCTTTTATAAACTTTTTATAAATAACTTTGTAAATTTCCACTATTAGTATTATGCTAGACGCCACCAATATACACTTTAGCCATAATGTAAATCGCATTGGTTTTATTCCAAACAACCCCGAAAAAAAGGTTACTATTAAAACGTGGAAAAAGAATACTCCACCAAACGCCCAAAGCATTATTTTATTCTTTCCAACGCTCTTAAATATACTCTCTGCCCCAAGTTCTTTACTATTAAAAGCGTTAAATAATTGAAACAATATAAACAAGGTAAACACGCAAGCGCCTTGTTCGGTGTGCCTTGCGCCTAAAAAGTTTGTTATTAATTGCAATAACATAACCCCACATACGAACACGCCGTTAAAGGTTATTCTATATAACATTTTTTTATTGACTATGCTTTGCTTTCTTTTTACTGGTGGAATGGTCATTAATTTATCCCCCGACTGCTCTAAACCTAACGTCAGCGCCGGTGGTCCGTCCATAATAACGTTTATCCAAAGTAGTTGCAAAGTGTTAAATGGCGACGGCAAGCCTAAAATTGCGCAAATAGTTATAAAGAGTAAAGCCGACACGTTTACCGACAGTTGAAAGAGTATAAACCGTTGCAAGTTTCTATAAACGTTTCTTCCAAAGGACACAGTTTTAACTACCGTTGTAAAACTATCGTCAAGCAATACCACGTCTGCCGTTTCCTTGGTTATATCGCTACCGTTTATACCCATTGCTATTCCTACGTCTGCGTGCCTAATCGCAGGCGCGTCGTTTATGCCGTCGCCCGTTACGGCAACTACTTCGCCCATGCTTTTAAGGAGTTTTACTACACGAAGTTTTACTATCGGGGTGCTACGCGCAATAACGGTAATTTTGGGCAGTATTTTTATAAAGTCTTCGTCGGAAAGCTTTTCCACGTCGGTTGCGTTTATAACGCTAGTTTCTTCCTTTGCTACGCCAAGTTCTTTGGCGATAGCAAACGCCGTTGCTCTGTTATCACCCGTAAGTATTTTTACTTTAATACCTGCTCTATTACAATCGGCTATTGCCCTTTTTACGTCCTTTCTTAACGGGTCTTTTAACGCTACGAATCCGTCGTATATAAACTGCCCCTTTTTATCAATGATTTCCGTTGAATAGTCCACGCCGTCGTAATGGGCGAAACATAATATTCTTTCGGCTTTTTGTTGATGTGATAATATTTCTTTATTAATCTTTAGTTTTGCCTGTTCAGAAAGACTACATAAAGATAAAATTACTTCGGGCGCTCCCTTCACAAGCGACCTATACTCACCTTGATTATTGATTACGGTAAGCATACACTTCTTTTCACTTGAAAACGGTATAGAGTAAACGCTTTCAAACTCCTGTCTTAAAAGGCTATAAGATTTACTCGGTTTGCTTTCTTGGTATGCTTTAAGCAAGGCGCATTCCGTTCCACTTCCTTTGTAAATGGTCTTTTTGTTTTGCTTTATAATATTTGCCGTGTTGTTACACACGAAATTTTGGATTAACGGTGTTTGAAACAATCTTTTAGGAGTTATACAGTATTCCCCCGTGCAAATGCTTGTAACCTTCATTTGGTTCTCGGTAAGCGTTCCCGTTTTGTCCGAACATATTATACTTACTGCGCCTGCCGTTTCCGTTGCCGTCATCTTTTTAATCAACGCGTTTTCTTTTGCTAGTTTAATCATATTAAGAGCAAGGCAAACGGCTACGATTGTTGGTAAGCCTTCGGGAACTGCCGCAACGATTAACACTATGCACGAAATAAACAAGTCTTGCACGTTGCTAAAAGTTACGCTTCCACTAATTATTAGCCTAACCATAGAAATAACTAGTATTGCTACGGCGCAAATAGCACCGACTATCGTTACCATTTTGCCTAGTTTTGATAGTTTGTGTTGTAATGGCGAAGGGTCTTGTCTTCTCTTGGAAATCTCACCTGCAATCTTTCCCATTTCCGTCATATCGCCAACTGCAGTAACTAACATTTTTCCACTTCCACCCGTTACGAATGAGCCGGAAAAAAGCATGTTTTTTCTTTCGGCTAGGGCTATACCACTTGGCAAAACAACGGTTGCGTCTTTTTTGCATGGCATACTTTCCCCCGTTAACGAAGATTCGTCAACTATAAGGTCTAAACTCTCTATAAGTCTACCGTCTGCAACGATTTTATCCCCACTTTCGATTATCAAAATATCGCCTACGGTTACAAGGCTTTTATCTACTATTATCAATTCACCTTGGCGTATTACCTTTACGTTTATATGCTCGTAAATTTTATTAAGGGCGATGAAGGCTTTTTGTGAACTGCCTTCCATAACGACGGTTATTGCAACGGATAAAATTACTGCAAAAAGAATACCGAAACAATCGACGAAATCACCTTCACCCGATTTAATATACTTGCCCAAATTTGCCCCGAAAGTTATAACGAACCCAAACAACAATATTAAAAGCATTGGTTCTTTTACTGCGTCTGCAATTCTGCCAAAAATGGAACGGCTTTTCTTTTCCGTTATAATATTTTCACCAAAGTTTTTTCTATTTTCTTCTAGGGAATTTCTTGATAACCCTTTATATCTATCTGAATTTAACCTTTTAATTGAGTGGGAAATCGTTTGGTCGTAAAAATTCATAAAAAGACTCCTTTAACTACACTAAAACTATGCTTTTTATGATAAAAATATGATTTCTTGTATAGACAAATAATATAAAAAGTGATAAAATATATTCGTTAAACAACACGGAGGCTTAAATATGGATAAATTTTACAAAGTGGACCTAGACGGTTTTACTGCTGAACTTCCAATTTTACCACTACCTAGTGGTATTTCTATTTGTTTTTTCAATCTTCACGGAGCAACTGACATGACCGAACATTGTGGCAAAAAGTTAGCAAGCCTTGCCAAAGATTGTGAAGTTGTTCTTACGGCTGAATCAAAAGGCCTACAACTTGCACACGTAGTTTCAAGGGAACTTAATATGCCCTACTACGCCGTTGCAAGAAAATCTAAAAAACTATACATGCAAGATGGAATTTCCGTTAGTTACGGTTCTTCTATTACCACGGGTAAAAACCAAGAATTCTATCTATCTAAACACGATATTGAGTTAATTAAGGGCAAAAAGGTTGCTATAGTTGACGACGTTGTGTCTACCGGCGAAAGTCTTAAAGGCTTAGAAGATTTAGTGGAAAAAGCAGGTGGTATAGTTACTAAAAAACTTTTCGTTTTGGCTGAAGGTAAGGCTAAAGATAGAAAGGATATTTGCTATATTGCAAGCATTCCTATTATTACCTAAAATATTACACGATAAATAACCTATAAATTTTAAAAAAAGGAAAAGCGCCGATATATCGACGCCTTGCCCTAGGAAAAAGTTTATTGAGAGTGTGTAGGTTTATTTATTAGGGGTGGTATCGCTCCCCTTTTGCAAATTTATAATAACAAACCAAACTTGAAACTTTCTTGAAAAAACTTAAAATTTTTTAAATTTTTAAAAATTTTTTATTTTTTAAGTTTGTTTCAATTTTATTATGGTAGGCTTTAGACATGAAGATATTATTAGTTGATGATGAAAGAGCGTTAACCGATGCCCTTTCCACAATCTTAAAAAAGAATAAGTATTTAGTAGACTGCGCCTACGACGGTGAAGAAGGCTTAGACTATGCCCTAAAAGGTGTTTACGATTTAATTATTTTAGACGTTATGATGCCTAAATACGACGGGTTTTACGTTTTGAAACATTTAAGACAAAATAAAATCGACACACCCGTGTTAATTTTATCTGCAAAAGGTGAAACTACCGATAAAATTTACGGGCTTAATTGTGGCGCAGACGACTATCTTCCAAAGCCCTTTGCATCCGACGAACTGTTAGCAAGAGTTAAGGCTCTTTTAAGAAGAAAGGAAAAGTTTACGGGCGACGTTTTATCCTATGGCGATATTATCCTTGACCGTGACACCTTTGAAATGATTAAAGGGGAAAAACGCATTACTTTAGGCAAAAAGGAATTTCAGGTTTTGGAAATGCTTTTCCTAAAACAAGGTAAAATTATAAATAAAAACGTTTTTATTGAAAAAATTTGGGGATACGATTCGGAAGCCGAATACAACACGATAGAAGTTTACGTTTCCTTTATAAGACGCAAACTTCAAGCAATCGGCTCTAAAATAGAAATTAAATCTATTAGGGGTATTGGCTACACTTTGGGAGAAGCCGATGATTAGATCTGCTCAAAGAAAGTTCGTTATTATTTCTTCCTCTATTTTGTTGGTTTTGTTTTTAATAGTTTTTGCCTCCACTACCATTATGCTTTATAACGGTGTTACAAAATCTATTATTTCCAACCTTAAAGACGTGGAAATTTTGCTCAACCTAGACAATCACGCAACTCCACCCCACGATGGTTTGTATGCTGAATTTACCGTTTCTGCTAATAACGACGTAAACGTTTATCATTTAATATACGATAACGAATCTTACAAAGGAATTTCGCCTAACGGTCTTATAAATCAAGCGTATTCAAACATTGATAACGTTACGGCTGGAAAAATCGACAACGTATACTATAAAATAGTTTTTAGCGAATCTTACTATAAAATATACGCCGTTGACGCTACTTCTTTGATAAACGGTCTAAATGTAAATATAAGACAAAGTTTATTTGCCTATCTTATCGTTTTTGGAATATTTATTTTCCTTATTTATTTTTATTCCTTTAGAGTTCTAAAACCGATAGTTGACAATACCGAAAAACAAAAACGTTTTATTTCCGACGCTAGCCACGAACTTAAAACTCCCCTATCTATAATTAACGCCAGCGCCGACGTTTTAGAAAACGACGCCACGAATAGCAAATGGATACAAAACATTAAAAACCAAACTGCTAGAATGGACGTGCTTGTTCAAGATATGTTAGCGCTTTCTAAACTTGAAGAAGGCTCTACTGCCCTTATTAAGGAAGAATTTAATCTTTCTGAAGAAATTACCAATAACGTTCTGCCTTTTGAAGCAATTACGTTTGAAAACAATAAGAAAATTTCTTACGAAATTCAAGATAATATCATTGTTAAAACGGATAGAAATTCAGTAAAAAAACTTGTCAATATTTTACTTGACAACGCCGTAAAATATGCATCCGACGGTGGTGAAATAGTAGTCAGACTAGTTAAACAAAAAGGTAAAATTATTTTTGCCGTTCATAATTCTGGTAGCGAAGTTCCAGACAAAGATTCGGCAAAAGTTTTTGAAAGATTTTATCGTGCAGACCCGTCAAGGTCAAGAGATTGTGGTGGTAGTGGTTTAGGTCTTGCCATTGCTAAAAATTTAGCCGTCGCTAACAAGTGGAAAATTTACGCCAACTCTATATACGGCGTTTCCATGACGATTACAGTTTTATTCTAAATTAAAAAAATGCTTTGAAAGTTCAAAGCATTTTTTGTTTAACCTAAAAATTTATCTATATTAATTTTATAAGTTTGCCTTTTTTTAACTATTTCGTAGTCGGCAAACTTCCATTGCTGTTGAATGGAAAAATTAGTGTCAAGCATTGGATTAGATTCTATTTTTTGTATTTTATCTTGCAAAATGTTCGCCATAATTCTGTTTATCATAAGCGCGTTAAGTCCACAGTTTTTATATTCGGGGCGAACGGCAATGAGCGCCATTTCAAGTTCTTTTGGTTTCTTGATTGCTTTAAGCAAGCCAAATATACTTGTTAAGAGTTTACCCTTATGTTTTATTAATGGCTCGCAAATCGATGGCAAACATATTGAAAATGCGGCAACGTTTTCTTTATCATCTATCAAAATACTTATGTATCTAGGGTTAACTATGGTTGCAAATTGGTCTAAAACGTTCTTTTGCTCCCTTTTGTCAGTTACGGGAACAAATCCGTCTAGATGACCGTATGCTAGGTTATAGGTATCAAAAAATCTATCGCCATACGTTGATAAAATTTCTTTAACACTCATAACGTCAGCAACTTCCCTAACGTTATACTTTTCCTTAATCCTTTCACATAGTCCTGCGCTACGCTCGTCAACAACGTCGGGAATTTTAAAGCGCATTTCCGACCACTTTGATTCGTCTTCAAAACCAAGTGATTCTATATGCTTGTGAAAGTATGGGTAAGAATAATTTGTTGCGTAGGTGCTTCTTTCTTCAAAACCGTAAGTCAAAAGCCCTTCACGGTCGGTGTCGTTAAACCCCCATGGCCCGTGCATCTTTTCCATTCCGTTTTCCTTGCCATAGTTTGCAACGGCTGTTAACAACGCCCTAAAAACTTCTACGTCGTCAATACACTCAAGTCTTGAAAAACGCACGAACTTTTCGCCCGTCAATTCGTTATCTGCCCTATTTATTATGCCTGCAATTCTGCCAACTAATTGATTATCTTTATATGCTAAAAATCCCTTAAAATCACACACGGCTAAACTTGCATTCTTTTTAGGGTTAAAACTGTTTACTTCGTCACTTCTAATTGATGGAACGAAATACGGGCAATTTTTGTATAAATTTATTGGGTATTTTGCAAAAACCTTCTTTTGTTTTCTGGTTTTTACTTCAACAATTTCAATCATAAAAGTCCTTTTTTAGAAAATTCTAAAATGCTTTAACTTTTATATTATACTATATTTTAATTAAAAAAACAAGCATATGAAAAAATTCTCTTTTGGTTAAGAGAATTTTTTTGTTTGTTCATATTTAACTATTTTCCTGTGTTTTCCTTATAATTACAGGTGGCTTTTCGTCTTTTAGCGCCATTATATATTTGTTATATTCTTCGTCAGTTAGTTTTTTTACCCTATCTTTTTTCTTTTTTGCCATACTTATCCTCCGATAAACTAATTATTGGCAAAATGAAAAGGTTTTATTCTTAAGGCTAGAATTTAAGTTGCTGTTTTTCGCCCTTTATCTTTTTATATATTTTGTCCTTTGTAAAATCTCTTTTTTTATCGTATGTTCCACCAAGCGACTCGATTGCAAATCTCAATTCTTCAAAATCAAAGTAATTGATTTTATCGCTTTCTATTGCAGTTAACAAAAATGGCAAGGCACGTTCGTCGCCGTATTTAGATAAATACCCTGCGTATAGTGGTATATTGTCTTGATTTTTTGCAAATTCGGCAATTAAAATGTCAAACACCCTATCGTCACCAAAAGTCGTATAAGATAATACCTGGGTTAAATACCCCTTTACTTGTTCAGAGCAATCCTTAAATTGGCTTACTATGTCTTCTTTTACAAGGTCTGCATTTTGGCAAAGAAGTTCGGTTGCTAACTCCTTTATGGGTTCTGGATAGTCCCAAGTGATAAAATTTAGATACTTTTTTACACACTTTTTACTTTTTACCACGTCTAGCATATTCATAACGTATAGAATAAATTCTTCGTTATCGTCGTCCAAGGCTGAAACTAGAGCATCTTCATTTTCATTATTAGATTGAATAGTTTCGCAAAGAAAATCAGACACGGGCACGTTAGAAGTAATATGTTCTTTTAAGCACTCTAAAAGTTCTTTTATACTATATTGCTTATAAAAGGTATTAGGGGTTTTTCCGTCAAGTTCTTCTAGTTTTTCATCGCCAAACTTTTCGTAAAGTAATGGAATATTATCTTCAATTTCTTCTGGTTTTAGTTTGCCGATATTCTTATAAACAAAGTCTGATATGTATTTATCAAACAATCCGTCCATGTCAAGAATTTTTATCATTTTGTTCTCCTTTTTTATTACCTTTAGTTACTTGTTGTAAATATTTTAACACAACACTTTCTCTAACGTCAAAAAATTTACAAACTTCGGTTGGATTTTTAAGCCTATCAAAACCACTTATACAAACTGCCATTGCGCCTATTTCTTCAGGGGTTACGCCGTCTGCATACACTTCGTTTCCAAGTTTTTTATACAATTTATTAATGGAAAACGCTATTTTATCAAAGCCGTCTATATTCCAAAAGGCAAGCATCGATAAACATATTGCGTATCCTGCTAAATATAGTTCGCCGTCTATCTTGTTTTCGCAAAACAACTTTTTAGGTTTAATCTTAACGAAAAAATCGTTTGCTATAACCGAAAAAGTTTCTTTATGCCCCCTTAATATTAAAACGATTATTATTGAACGTTTTACTTCACCACAAACGTCTATATCCATAAGCGCTTGCAAAAGCGTTTCTTCTGCCCATTGCGTATTAGAGTTAGACATTATGAACACGGCGTTTTTTGCGTATTCCACGTTGTCTTGAATAAGCGCCCACTTTAACGCATTTTTAACGTCTTCCCTTTTAATTTGTGAAAGCGCCTTTTTAGGGTCGTTAAAAAGTTCGGTAATTTTGCGTTTGTAACCTACGGTAATACAACTAGGCAAACTCTTTTCGTAAGGCAATGGTAACACGTTTTTATAGTCGGAATTACTTTTGGCAACTTGGGTTAGGTATTCTGCGTAAAACTGAACGATTATATCTTGTGGATATATTCTATATATCTCACAAAAGGAATTGCACGCCCCTTCGTAGTTGCCACAGTTTGCTTGGGCAATCGCATAAAAAAAGGTCATGTTTACGTCGTAGGTTCTTTCTTTTATAATTTTTTGCAAGTTAACTGAAGCGTTATAGTGGTCTTCTTGTTCCATTGCGCAAGTAGCAAGTTTACAAGCGTCCGTTATAGTATTTTTGTTAACACGCAAGGCTTGTTGATAATAGTAGTTACTTTGCGCTTTATCCTTTTTTGCAAAATATAACGAAGATAAATTGCAATATGCCGTAACGTTTTCACCGTGACGAACTAGCGAATCGTTACAAGCATCTATCAGTTCTTTATCATTACCGTCTAAAAACAGCGCCATAGAGTATTCGCCAAAAGATTCTTCGCTTAAACACTCTCTAGGAATTTTACTATATAGTTTTTTTGCGTTCTTAAAGTCACCAACAGATAACGCGTGCTTTGCCATTTTTTCTTCAAACGACCAGTCGGCACGCTCAAATGGATACGCCAAGTGATATGTGGAATTTTTATCGAACGACTGACTAAAAAAGTCAATTACTTCTTCTTCAAGCCCTTCTTTTGAAATAAAACCGTCTTTGGAAAGTTTTAGGTGAAAATAATAACTTGAAGCAAAATATTCTTCCATATAGAAAAAATTAATCGCAAGTTGTTCGTATGCCGTTGTAACTTTATTTAAGGGGCAACACGATAGATATTTATACCAATATGCGTTTGATAATGATAGCAACCCCATATCCGAATACGTTTCGGCAATAATTGATAAAACGTCAAAAGAATACTCTATTTTTAGCGCAGAAAATAAATACCCCAAGGAAGAAACGTAGTCCCCCTTTTCGGCTTTGTTTTGCGCTAAAGTTTTATATCTTTCAACGTTATCGGTAAGTTGTATTATTTTTGCTTCGTTCATTATTCAAAAAATTTATCCACGTCTTGTTTGTAAAAATTATATTGCTTTCTGCAAAATTCACAGTTTACTGAAATTTTGCCGTCTTTTTCTATCATATCGTTAAGTTCGCTTTTGCCAAGCGAAATCAAAATCTTTTCAAGATACTCCCTACTGCAAATACATTGATATTTTGGGAAGTATTCGGAAAACTCCACTTCGCCAAAATAATTATCCAAAATGTATTTTGCACCGTGTTGTTCTATAATCGTTGAAACGTTTGATAGTTGGTTTATAATATTCTCTCCGTCCGAAAGGGCTTTTTCAGAGGCGAACGGAAGGGCTTGAATTATTACCCCACCTGCGCCAACACACCTTCCGTCTTTGCCTATTTTAACACCAAGCGCAATCGCAGTTGGTTGTTGTTCGCTAAAGGCGTAGTAAGCCGTAAAATCTTCGGCAATCTCGCCACTTACAAGTTCACAACTGCCAGAATACGGGTCTTTAAGCCCCATACTTTTTATTACAGTTATTCTACCGTTTTTACCAACGCAACCACCCACGTCTAGTTTTCCGTTCGGTTTTAATGGTAAATCGGCTTGTGGGTTATCTATATACCCACGCATTTGCAAGTCACCGTTTCCACAAACGGTAATTTTACCACCAACGCCGTCGCCGTTAATACTTACCGAAAGTTTATCTTTTTGGCTCTTTAATCCTTGCGACATAAAGGTGCATACGGTTAACGTTCTACCAAGCGCAGCCGCAGTAGTTGGTGTTAAATTATGTATTTCTATTGCTTTATTAACCATTTCCGTCGTGTCTAGCACCGAAACGGATAATTGATTGTCAAATATCATTGCTTTGTAAAACTTATCCATTATCCACCTAATATTTGCTTATTACTAAGCAAAGACGCTATAAAAAGCGTCTTTGCAATGTTTTATTTTTTCTTTTTCTTCTTGTTTCTACTTTCTAGTTCTTTCTTTGCCTTTTCAATACGTTTTTTTGCTTGTTCGTCAAGTTCTTCAAGGGTTACCCTATTTTGACTAGCCACAACGTATTTCTTATCGCCCATATGTTCTGCAATATATCTTTCGTTGTCTTCATACAAGGCTTTCCTACTAGCGTTTAATTTCTCTATATCGCTTCTGTTGAAAGATTGTGGTAATTCTGCAAGTGTAAGTTCTTCGTCGGTAATAGGTTTGATTGGCTTTTCAGATAGCATTCCAACAGAAGTTGCTTCAAGTTGCTCTTTGTATTTTTCAATAGATTTAGATTGGTCTTTTTTCTGTTTTTTGTAGATACCCCTATTCTTAACGGCGCCTTGCACTTTATCGTTTATATACTTATCGTATAGGCCTTGGCAAAATACCGTCCAAATTAAAAGCACTAGACTAAAACCAAATATGATTATTAAAACTAGCCCTATAGCCATCATAAATTCGCCAAACATCAAAAAGAAGAATGGGAATGCGCCAATTGCTAAAAAGAATGCGCTTGAAATCGGGTTTGCTAATGCAAAGAAGAATGCATTCTTAAATAGTTGGGTTATTTTTAGTTCGTAGGTTACGGACATTGGCAACATATGCATCATTATAAGTGAAATTATTATCAAAATAACGTAGCATAGAACTTTTAAGATTGTAAATAGCCAAGGAATTACACCCGACGCAATCTTCCAATCGGCTAATGATATAGTTAGTATAGACAAGTAAAACACTAGCGAATATACTATTGAAATAATTAAAAATTGTTTAATATTCTTTTTTATACCACGCCAAAAATCATTGGAGAAGAAAACGCCTTCCGTCCAAACAAGGTTACGCATTACGTAAAAAGAACCCGACATACCGATAAACGCTATCATAAGCGTTATTGGTAAAAATAAAAAGGTAGTTAGGTTACTTGTGAAAACTATATTTTCCGTAAGCCCTGCAAGGTCTGTTGGAATAGGCGCTTGATATCCAACGCCAAAACCCGATGCGTATGGCATAATTGAACCGTAGTTTACCACGTTAAGATATCTAAAAAACAAAAGCGCCGCTAATGGAAGGAAAAACAAAAGGGTGATAATATTTATTAAAAATAGCTTGCCAAATCTACTTTTGAATATATCCCAAAAAAGTTCCCACCTATTAGACGGTAATGAATTCCTTGCGTAGTCTTCAGATTTTTCTTTACCGATTACTAATCTATTAACGAAATTGCCGTATCTGCCCAACTTTATAATCTACCTTTGTAATTTTATTATATATATAGTA